>DDJS01000110.1:7517-19174 GCA_002339165.1 Cellvibrionales bacterium UBA2618
GACGCGCAATGGATGCCATTAACATCCTCAAATCTCTTCGGCGTCGCCAGTTTCAGATTCGACCGATTCGTTAGATTCGCCATAATCGGGCTCGGGATCTGGTTTCACCGCGTCTTGGTAACCGAGAGATTGATCGGTCACTGCGGCTTTGGCAAGCACCGCCTCTACTACTAGGTCTTCTAGAACGACCGCTTCCACCGAGTTGAGCATCTCCTGATTGGCGTAGTAGTAATCTACCACTTGCTGCGGATCGTCATAAGTCTCGGCGATTTCATCGATTCTCGCTCTGACCACCTCGGCACCTGCAACCAGTTCTTCGACGCGCACTACCTCTGAAACAATCACACCCAGCGCAGCGCGATATCTTGCTTTACCGCGGAACATTTGATCCGGCAGCATATTCAAATCGATCTGCTGTCCACCACCAAACTGCTGTACCATCTGTTGTTTTAACTGTTTAGTTTCGTTAGCTATCAGAGCTTCGGGAAGCTCCACGCTGTTGTGTGCAAAGAGCTGCTCCATCACGCGGTTTTTAATTTTTGATCGCAACGCATTGCCGAGTTCGCGCTGAAGATTACCCTCAACCTCTTCACGGAATTTGTCTAACCCGCCCTCATCGACACCAAATTCTTTGAACAATTCATCATTGAGTTCCGGCAAATTTTTCGCCTGAACGTCTTTTACTGTGACTTGAAACTCAACCGCAGCGCCCTTTAAATCTTCGCTGTGATAATCTTCCGGAAAACTCAGCTCTAAGGTCACGTTGTCACTCTGAGAAGCTCCGACCAAGCCATCTTCAAACCCGGGAATCATACTATTTGATCCCAGAAGTAATGATTGGTCCTCCGCTTTACCACCGGCAAACTCTTCGCCACCTTTGGTACCCACGTAGTCAATAACCAGTTGGTCACCCTCAATCGCGGCACGCTCTACCGATTCAAACGTGGCTTTTTGCTCACGCAAACTGCTAAGCATTCTATCGATATCTTCATCGCCCACATCGGCGAGTGGGCGCTCAATTTCAAGATTTGAAAAATCGCTCAGATCAAACTCTGGGTAGACCTCAAAAATCGCCAAATACTCCAGCTCGGCACCTTCCTGGTCGAGCAAGCCATCGATCCTTGGCTGCCCCACTAAACGAAGGTCTTGCTGTTGTATAGCCTCGACTAAACTCGAGTTAATCAACTCGCCAACCACTTCTTGGCGCACGCCCTTGCCATACTGCTGCTTAACCACGCGTACGGGCACCTTACCTTTTCGAAAACCCTTGATACTAACGGTCTTCGTGGCCTTCTCGAGGCGCTGCATGACCTCTTGGTCGACGCGTTCAGCTGGCAATTGCACTTTAAGCTTTCGCTCAAGGCCTTCACTCGACTCAATGGATACTTGCATTCATGCCTCTCTAGAAACAGTTAAATTGTAATTGGTGCGAAAGGAGAGACTCGAACTCTCACGGGTTGCCCCACTGGAACCTAAATCCAGCGCGTCTACCAATTCCGCCACTCTCGCATAGAAATGACTATAACACCTTCCATTTTCTTAAGCCTATCAATGAAACCCTTAAGCCCTTAAGCCCTTCATTGAAACCATAGACTCGACGTTAGTCGCAGAAAATAACGCCGAGGAGTGTGCCACAGGTGCCGATTTACAGCAACCAATAGTACCGAAATGTCTGACTTTTAAGCGTCTGGATGCTCTCTATGTTCGCACGAACTTGTCGACTGCCAAAAACACCTAAAACAAACCACTAATCTACAGTCACCTAGCGCAACATAGCAATACGCCAACAGCGTGCTGCCAAGCCCGAAAATTGGTCTAAATTGTAGTTTTATGCGCATGATCGCGCCAGTATTTTTGTATGCAGTAAAAACAACTCGTGTTGATTTTTCAACGCCATAATACCTTGCTCCCCATCTGCGAACTGACCCAACGCGCCACCGCCAAACTTGTCGGCGAGGGGCACCTCGATGTAGTCACATAAACCAAAAAAAAATTCTGAAAGAATTCATCGCGCTGACAAATAAGCAACAAACTGCAGAGCACAAATGTGAGATAACACCGATACTCACAACCGATCTTGCGTTATGTGCGCTCAACAGCGCCTTTGCGATGAATGATTTTTGGCGCATTCATAACTATGCTATGCGAAATAACCGAGCTTTCGGGTAGTAGTTGATAGCGTATCAGCTTAATGTTGAACAATGCGAAGCGTCGCGCCAACCGCCGTGAGTCTGGCACGGCTGGCTCTAATAGGACGTACTATATACGACCAGTTAAAGACTCTCAAAGTCACCATCAATAGCGACTTTATTGCCGACATTTGCCTGTGTCGCCCGAAACAACTCAACACCATGAACACTAATTTTTGGGAAGAGTTCCCCGCCACTCTCAAAGCCATCGACCGGCACGCGTTGGCCCGCGTAGTAATCATTCATGCCGAGGGCAAGCACTTTTCTGCGGGAATGGATCGCGATGTCTATGGACATATAATCGATTTGTTCAAGGGCGAGCCAGCCCGTCGCGCAGAGCAGTTTTGGCGTGGCATTCTAGATTTACAGCAGGCCCCTCTCTATGATTGAAGAAATAAGATTGCCCGTCATATCGGCCATTCAGGGCGCCTGTGCCGGCGGCGGCATGGACCTTATGTGCGCCACTGATATGCGTTTTTGCAGCGCGGATGTTTTTTCACGATCAGAGAGACTGAACTCGGCATCACCGCCGATGTCGGGACATTGCAGCGATTACAGTCGGTGATGCCGTCTGGTTTAGCGCGCAAAACGCCTAAAGCAGTCGCCCCATAGAGGCAGCAGAAGCCGCTTCCTGTTGCTTTATCAACAGAGCCTACCCAAGCACTGACGAGTTAATGGCGGCGGTCCGCGAATTGGCAAGGGGTATCGCCCAGCATTCGCCTGTTGCGGTCAGTGGCACCAAAGTGATGCTTAACTACAGCCGTGATCACAGTGTCGCCGACAGACGACATTATGTCGCGACCTGGCAAGCGGCATGTTACAAGCAGGGGACATGAGCGAGGCGATGAACACCGTGAAGGAAAAACGCACTGCAACATTCGCAAATTTAAAACCCTACCGCAGTGCTATAAAGTAACACCACGAATAGCGGCTTGGGATGGTCAATGCGATGTTACAAAATAAAATCGCAAATCACCCCGCCAACCCTCGCAATTCGGAGCGGATTGGTGCGTAAATAACAGTTGCAAGCGGCCGAAAAAAAAATCATTATGACTGCCCTTCAATATCTACTGACAGAATAAAACGATTTTATGTCTACCATCGCTGAAAATAGTTTCAAAACTGCGCCGCTTGAGACGCGCGAATTTCGCAACGCTCTCGGAGCATTCTCTACCGGCGTTACCATTGTCACGGCGCTCGGCCCACGGGGAGAAGAAGTGGGCATGACTGTCAACAGTTTTAGTTCTGTATCGCTAGAGCCCGCCTTGATTCTCTGGAGCATAGACAGAAATGCCAGTTGCTACAGTGAATTTATTGCCAGTAGCCACTACGCAGTGCATATTCTCAGCGCCGAGCAAAAAGCTTTGTCCAACCTTTTCGCGAGTCGCGACAATGATCAATTCACAGGACTTGCCTGCGAGAAAGGAATTTCCGACCTGCCGTTACTCCCGGATTATAGCGCGTGTTTTCAGTGCGCCGCAGAACACCAATACGACGGCGGCGACCATGTCATTTTAGTTGGCAGAGTGCTGGCATTCTGTGATCGGGGTGCGGCGCCGCTACTGTATTATCGCGGCGGCTATGCCAGTCTGTAACCCGGCTTTCGAGGACCCCATCGCGGCGATGAGGTCCTCGGAGCGCTGGCGCGGGGAAGCGCGGCGGCAGTAAAAATTTGATAGCGCGGAGTTGACCTTGACGATCTTTAGACCCTGCATCGACTTACATCAAGGACGCGTCGCGCAAATCGTCGGCGGTAGCCTGAGCGAAGAAAACACCGCTGTAAACCACCTCAGCAAACACGACGCCAGTTATTTTGCCGCGCTCTATCGCGACCAAAACCTGCGTGGTGGGCATATCATTTCTCTTGGCGAGAATAACCAACAGCAAGTGCTCGCGGGGCTGGCGGCGTTTCCAAATGGTCTGCAGTATGGTGGTGGAGTGAATCCCGACAACGCCACAACGTACTTACAGGCTGGCGCCTCGCACGTCATCGTTACCTCTTACCTGTTTGTCGATGGGAACTTTTCTTGGTCGCGTCTGCGACGCATCGAACAAACGGTCGGTCGCCAGCACCTAGTGCTCGACTTGAGTTGCAGACGAACCGCCGATAGTTGGACGATTGCCTGCGACCGCTGGCAGACGCTAACCCAACTAGAGATTACCGCCGAAAACCTGATCGAGTTACAGGCCCACTGCGACGAATTTTTGGTACATGCCGCCGACGTTGAAGGGTTGCAGGCGGGCATGGACGATGACTTGATTGCGCTGCTTGGCAGGCACTGCGGCATCCCAGTGACCTACGCTGGAGGAGCGCGCAGCATAAGCGACTTACAAAGAGTTGCAGAATTATCCAACGACCGTGTCGACCTTACCATTGGCAGCGCGCTGGATATCTTTGGCGGCAAGGGCGTCAATCTGGATCAATGCATTGATTGGAATCATCGGACCACTGCCTCGGCCGATAGATAATTGATAACCGGGTTAAGGACAGATCGAACGAAGCGCCAAAAACCGCGATAAACAATCTACCAAACGTAGTCAACACCCAGACCAAAACTGCGCGGTGTTCCTGGGAAATAGCGCTCATCGGTAAAACTCGTGTAATCCGCACGCTTGGCGTAATCACGATCCGTAGCATTTAACAGGCGAACATAAACTGTTACGTTTGGCTTGAGATCCCAACTACCGCGAACATTGAAAAGATTATGCCCAGCATAACGATAGGCGTTTCTAGGCTCCAAATAATAACTGCCCATGCGCACCCATTCGAGTTCAAGGCGTCCTTGAGGCGCAGGTTTCCACAGAGCGCGAACGGTTCCAAATGCTCTTGGGGCGCTGTCTACGTCGTTGCCATCGATGGGCACTAAATTGCCATCGCCATCTTTTAATAGCGCCGGATTATTGGCGTACTTGTGCTCGGCATAGGTACCGCTGAACGACATTTGCAGATTGTCGGCCAGCGAATAACTAACCTCTAACTCGACGCCGCGATGTTCGGTCTCACCGTTACTGACGTTGTTGTAGCCAGAATCGCGAAAGATTACATTTTCCTTGCGCATCCCATATATGGCGAGGCCAAAGCTGAGCGCGTCGCGCTGCTCCTTAATGCCTATTTCTAGACTATCGACTTTTTCGGGGTCTAGATCGGCGATCTTTTGGCCGCGCTGTAACCGATACAACTCGGTTGCCTGCGGCGCCCGAAAAGCGCTGGCCAGACGAACATAGAGATGCTGATTACTCCTCGTTTGGTAGTGCGCAGCCAAGTCCAAAGAACGGTTTTCATAACTGTTGACGGCGCTCATTGGGCGGCTATAACGGCAACCACCAAAACCGCAAAAGGTACCGTCATCACGACTGCGCCCGCTTAACATACGATTACTGTAATCATATCTGGCCATTTCATAACGCCCACCCAAGGTCAGTGATAAGGCATCTGCGAGCATCCATTTAATCTGCATAAAGGGAGCAATTTGAGTTGCATCAACTCGGTAATCATAGTGTTTTCCGACTGGAATTGTCGCCCTTAGGAATGCAGAACCCGTGGTCGGATTAGCCTGCGTCTGCCGCAAGTAAGCCTCGGTGTACTCGGCATCAACTCCGGCGATAAGGTCGAGCGTTGGATGCCCGACTGAAAAGTAAGATAGCTGCATCCCAAAACTTTTTTGGCCATTTTCTTCGAGCGGCTTGCCGGGCAAAAAATGCTGCAAAAAATCCATCGTGGTATATCGGGCATAGGGCGTAAATTGCCATTCGCCGCCTCCCACAGGCAGATTAATTTTACTCCACAAACGCGCACTTCGAGCATCTCTAAAGGCTTCTGGGTTGGGATTAGATTCTGCAATCGGCCGGCTTTTATAAGCATCTAATCCGGTAATATAACCGGCCGTTTCCTGGTTTAGATTCACCAGTGTCAAGCCACTCTCGACACCGAAAACCTCACCCGTATACGCATGGCGAACGCTGAATTTTTGCTGGCCGTAGCCAGCATCGTCTCGGTAGCCATCATCCCTCGCCAAAGTTCCACGTACCGCGAATTTATGTTGCTCACCGCCACCGAGCGAAAATCGCACCCGAGCGTAGCCATGCTCCCCAAAATCGAGTCCCAGTCGATCCGGCGCGGTG
Organism: Cellvibrionales bacterium UBA2618; assembly: GCA_002339165.1. Taxonomy (GTDB): domain Bacteria; phylum Pseudomonadota; class Gammaproteobacteria; order Pseudomonadales; family Porticoccaceae; genus TMED48. The sequence continues at coordinate 13,829 of DDJS01000110.1, forward strand.
GCGCTGGGCGTGACCACATTGATCACGCCGTGCATCGCATTCGATCCATACAACGCGGTTCCAGAACCACGGAGAATCTCCAACCGCTCAGCTGCCTCAGTGTGCGCCTCAAACAGTTCGTTAATATTGCAAAAGCCGGCAGCACGCAACGGGATGCCATCTTCGGTCATAAGAAACCCACCACAACCGCCGGCGCCGGTAAGCACCGGTGATCGTACCGCGGGAAGATACTCCTGCCCATTGCCACGATTAAGATTCACCCCGGCGGCACGATTCAATGACTCTTGCACGTGCGCATGCCCAACCAGGCGCAATTCGTCGTCGCTGACATTAGAAATACTGCCATTCACAGACAGCGCATCGGCCGGTTGGCGGGTCGCCACGGTGACCACCTGCTCGAGTAATCGTTCGACTCGAGGGTTCGCTTTAGCAGCGGTTACGGCGTGTGACTCCGCCACTGCAAACATCGACAACAGCAGACTGATTTGAGCACCCCAAGGCATTTTTCCCGGACAATATTGGCCAAACATTACAACCCTCTCAACGACAAATTTAGCCGATTATCATACTTAGACTGTCAGTAAATAACGACCTGTTTATATGCCTATGACGATAATTTTTTTGCTGTCTAATACCGCATCTTGGGCAAGGGCCGGTTTAGGGCGATCGCGGCATTTGGTCGCACCAGTCGCCGACTGACAATGCGCGTGTAAAACTCGCTCAATTGGGCCGCCGCCCATGGGTAGCGTTGACAACGCGAGTCTTATCGGGGTCGTTTAAGGTACGCCATTGTGTGCTGATGAGGTGCTACCGAGTACTGCGCATATGCCACTTTTTGGAACCTACTTTTAGCGCTTCGTAACGCGCTGGGGCCGAAGTCGAGCCCCTGACTTCGCAGCGCCAGAAGAAACCCTCTAAGGCATTTAAGAACCAATCAAGCCGACAGCAGGACCCGATCCACTCCACATAAATTCAGATATTTGTATCGATAGCTGTCAGCCATGTTTGCGTCAATGGCCATTTTTTAAAAGATGTATTGGAAAGAGGTCAAGATTTCCAAACGCCGACTGATGTCGTCAGCTAGTCTGCAGGGGGAGTCCGTTAGTGGTGGATACTGTTGACCCTATGTCACCGATAGACATCTGCCAACTGCCATGGTGTTTAAGAAAACCCATGCGTGGATGTATCGCTTAAAAACTGCGCGCGATCGAATGCTTTAAAGACACACTCTTGGGGCGGCATGAACCATCGTTGAGCGAGCCAACGTCGCGCAGAAAACCCTCGACCGGCATGCCATCACCGCATATCTACGCGTCATATTGGACCCTCGAGCAATCAACTATCGAGCGTTTCATCCACGAAGGTAAGTCCGGCAAAATCGCGCAACCGCCGAATCAATAGCGAACCCATGGCCGGTGCTGGAGTCCAGATACCACCCTCGACTATGTCCGCATTACGCAGCAAGCATACCGCACTTTCAGCGATCATTTTACTGGTGGAACCATAACCCGGATCGCAGTCTCCAGTGACGCTTATACGGACCTCACCACCATCATCGGCTTCGCCGATCATAAGGATATCAAAGCCACCATTATCACGCTCTTCCTTACTCGGCCCCTCTCCGGGTTGTAACACCTTGTCCCCCAGAGCATTGCCCGTTGCCATAGCTCGGGCCAATTTCTCACCTGCGTCTCCTGGGCCTGTAACCAACATTTCGTCATACACAAAATTGGCGCCATACTGGTGTCCCAACAAAAAGTTCGAACGGTGGATATTTTTAGTATTGATGCTAGCCATTACAAAGGGAGCAACCCAGGACTGCAACGCATCATCGAAGAACGGTTGATTACCGCGCGGTTGCTCTGGGCCAGGGTGATTGTTACTCAGAGCAAACGGATCTTTTAGCACCTCGATCACCGCTGGGTCTCGGCCAGCCGCCGCCATGGTGGCAGTAAAACTTGCCTGGGTACCACCCGAAAACGAGCCCTTCATTTGACGCACGCGCCCTTTGACCCTACTGGCAGTTTTGGCCATTCTGGAAATGGCTGTCTGCTGTAGGAAAAACACTCCCATATCAAAAGGGATCGAATCGAAACCACAAGAAAATATAATCCGCGCACCACTCTCCATGGCAGCCTGTGTATGCTGGTTAATCATCTGATGCATCCATACGGGTTCACCGCAAAGATCGACGTAATCGGTGCCGAATGACGCGCAAGCGGCAACCAATTGGCTGCCATAGAGCTGATAAGGACCTACGGTGGTCAAAATAATGGATGCTCGCTGAACCATCTCCTCCAAGGAATTTTGATCAGCGGCATCGGCAACGACTAGCGGCACCGACTCATCAACCCCTAGTTCATCGCGCACCGATATCAGTTTATCCAAACTGCGCCCGGCCATCGCCCAACTGATGTCGCCATCAACACCGTATTGACGGTTGAAATATTCGACCACCAAGCGGCCGGTGTAACCGGTCGCGCCATAGATAACAATTCCCAGTTCTCGCTTGCTCTTCATCAACCGTATCCTTTATTTTTTGTGTTTTAGTCTCAGACACTCTCTTTGATCAACGACAATCTCACTGCATTCGACCACCGCATCGCGGCCATTCGAACTCACTCCTCCCCAGATAATTGAAACCCAGGCGTAGACCGCGACAACTCCAATTCCGTGGCGTTCATCTGCGCTTCAACGTCGGCAAACAACGGCGACGACAAGTAGCGCTCACCCGTGTCTGGAAGCATACAAAGGATCACCGTTCCTGGGGCTGCATCAGCCGCAGTTTGCATCGCCACCGCGAAGGTCGAACCACCCGATATCCCCGTTAGGATACCTTCTTTACGAGCCAATTCACGCGCCATTTGCATACCATCCTCGGCGTCCACGGGCACAAGCTGGTCGTAAAAATTCTTATCGATAGCCTCCTGCAAGACCTGCGGGATAAAATCTGGTGTCCAACCTTGGATCATATGCGGAGAAAATGCACTGTGACTCGACACCGGCGCGCCTGCGTCATTTCTAAGTTGCGGCTCGCCGCTGGCCAGTAACTGAGCACTGTGCGGCTCACTGAGCAAAATCTTGGTGTCTGGTCGTGCCGCGCGCAACCCGCGCGCCACGCCCGCCACTGTGCCGCCCGTACCGTAGCCAGTCACCCAATAGTCGAGTCGCTGGCCAGCAAAATCGGCGATGATTTCACGCGCCGTGGTGTGCTCGTGAATCGTTGCATTCGCAGGCGTTTCGAACTGCTGCGCCAAGAACCAGCCGTTTGCTTTCGCCAATTCCACAGCCTTGTGATAACAACCCGTGGCCTTTTCTGATTTTGGCGTCAATATGACGTTGGCGCCATAAAACCGCATCAGCTTGCGGCGCTCGATCGACACGCTGGTTGGCATCGTCGCCACAAATGGATAACCCTTGGCCGCGCACACCATGGCCAGACCCACGCCGGTGTTACCACTGGTGGCCTCGATCACCGTCTGCCCGGGAAGCAACGCCCCGCTGCGTTCGGCATCTTCAATAATCCCAATCGCCAAACGATCTTTGACCGACCCTCCGGGGTTAAATGACTCAACCTTTACGTAGAGTTCAACATGTTCGGGTGCCAAGGTATTGATACGTACCGAAGGTGTATCTCCAATCGTATCCAGGATGCTACTGTATACCTTGCCGCGACCGCGGGTCGAACGAACGCTCTCGCTGTCCATCTAATATCCTCTCAAGTGCCGTATGAATTTTTGCCCACTATCATTGGCGATCCCGCGGTCGCTGTCAACCACAGCCATCGACAAGGGGTCGTAGAAAACAGCTCTGACGAGTGGACGTAAACGGCACTTTTTGAAGCGACGATAAGACTCAATAAAACCCCAGCCATGCCACCTGAATGTCTGCGCGGTGGTCGCGTCCGTAGGCAACAATGCCGAGACTGCGGATTGATGCCGCCTGTAATCCGCCCTTCAGTCGATCGCTAGAGGGCAGAAAACCGGCAAATGGCAATCTAACTTTTCGCCACTCAGACGTGGTGTTAAACCCAGCTCGGTAGTAATGCCATGGCACCCGCGCACCGCGCGTTCGAGCATGCAAAAAATAGTTTTCGCCGTTACCGCGCACTCGCAGCACCACGCCAAGTGCGCCTTGCGGGGCTTCAATGTTGCGACGGAACTGGATGAAGCCGCCGTTGTTGGCGGTGCTCACCACCCCGGTCATGTGCGCAATAGTGTCCCCATCAATCCGATCAAAGATCACATTTCCGTTGGAGATGCCCCCCATAACGCGATCGCTGACAAAACGCCATCGCTGCTCGGGTTGGTTATCGAAATCATCTCGCATCAGTGCCTCTCCGGCACCCACGGTCAACGCAACGAGTGCCAAAACTACCGTTATAATTGTCATCCGACACCAGTGAACAGACGATATATTCATAATATTCCCCCTTTCGCTACGCTCATCTTTGCTTGTATTGTGTCGGGCAATAGCCACGTGTGACGCCTTTAGGTCGAAGTGCCAAATGCTTGGTTTTCCGGCTCGCCACACGCCGCCGCCAATTTTCAAATGATCGCCGCTTTAGGTGTCGCCGCATCAACGTTACAACACCCTTCTCATCGACTTTAAACAGCCGCTCAATGGCTTCAAAGGGCGTTCGATCCTCCCAAGCCATTTCGACAATGCGCGATAGGTCCGACGCACTAACGCCGCCGCCAGCCGCTTTATAATCCATCATGCCACCCCATCTTATCTGTCGCGGCTGTCTTAACCCTCACATCCATATTCATATATATTTGACCAGCGCATAAACTAACAATAATACGCGGTAAATCGAGCAATAGTTCAGCCCGCAAGTGACATGCACTGCCAAATCGATGGCTTAGCTTATGGACAAATGCCAAAGGTTGGTTAGGGTCAAGTTCGACGGGTGCTGATAACTCGACCTACATTGCAGGGTCGCTCGAGGCCGGTCGATTTAAATGATCTTTTATTTCGAAATAAACGGGTATACCCACGATGGGCGACCAACAGGTCTGCTAACCCGGTTAGAGAGTGGAGTGCAGTGGAGTGAGAACGGGATGACAATTTGCCGTTAAGAGTGGGACTTTAAGTAATCGCCGAATTTCAGACTCGCCAATATCGTTGCAACGTTTAACCAACAAAACAGTCTCGCACCCGGTTCCCAGTAAAGTAAATAGCTCAGTTCTAGCCGGGCTACACCGGTCTAAGAACATAGCCCTTTTAATGTCCATTGAAACTAGCATGTGCGTGCTCGACTATGGCCAAAAAGAAAAAAAGGCAGCTCGTAAGCCGCCTTTTTTATCTTCTTCAACGCCGCGCGCAATTAAAAATTCTTACGTA
>DDJS01000109.1:0-12612 GCA_002339165.1 Cellvibrionales bacterium UBA2618
AGGCTAATCGCCGGCGAGTTCTTGCATCAGGTAGGTGTACTGTAGTGCAATACGTTTGGCCGTTTCTTTAAGGAATCACCTCATCAACACTGGAAAAATCCTTCCCCGATGTATTTTTTAGTGTCATCTGGCTGAATGGACAATGATCTAACCGATCTAACAACACCCACTTCATGCATCCGACTGCGGGTGCTTCGGCAGTTGCGCCCTATTGGCCAAAGGGTTGTTCGCCAAGTTGCAGTGACCGTTCAACCTCGGTATCGGTGACCACACCCTTTTGCGCGGCAATGGTATTGATGAGCTTTGCGTTGACCTGCACGAGTAAAGGCCGCCACTCATCCTCGACTCTATTTGCGTGACCAGTCCAATCGGCCCCGGTTGTTTTCATGTTTTGAATGATTCTCTCGTCATGGTCAATTTTATCCTTGAGCATGCCGGTCATATGCACCAGCGTGTTGATTTGCCCATTGCGACGTATTTCTGCGTGTTGAAGGTGCAATTGACCCATTGCGATCGCTAAAGCCAATATTATCGCGGCGATTTCCATTTTGTGACCTCTCCTTGTAATAAATAAACGTTATTTTTGTGCTCTGAATCAGCCTCATAGTCCACGACATACCCTAAAAAAAGGACGCATAGGCAGAGTAAAACCAATACTGCCCGAAACCGAGTTGGAAATCAAAAAAGCGATAATTAGGTGTGTTATTGGCAAAACCAGAACGCCTTTTTCAGCCCGTTGTCATTGAAGTCTGACCTAAATTTTGCCTAGTGCCTTATCACTTACAATTGGCCAGACCTCACCGCTATTTGGGTTAACCCGCGGTGTTATCAGATGCCTTCTCATCGGCGGTGTTTTGTTACTGCAACGACAGCAGATGGGCGAGTTGTTGTTTTAAATCGGCCACCTCCGCCTCCAGCGCATCCAAGCGCTCGGTATCATGAGTGGCCACCGCTCTTGGCCCTTTTGACTGCGCGGGTGCTGCTGTTTGGTGCGGCTGATCTAATAGGCACTGGGCATAACGCGCTTCGCGTTGACCCGACTGGGGCGGCAGTTGCTCAACCATCGCTTCTTCGCGGGCCATCAAGGCCTCTAGCGCATCCAAGACGTGATCTTCGTGTTCGACCATGCGCAATGTGCGGGCAATCAGTTCATTGAGCGTCTGCGGCCCGCGCAACAGCAGTATAGAGACCACCGCCTGCTCTGCTGGACGCAGCTTGAGTTTCATCCGCATGCGGTGCTGATAGCGGTGACTGCGCGAGGTCACATCACCACTAACCCAACCCTTAGTTGATAGCGCCGCCAGCGTCTGAGCGAGTTTGGCAATCTCTATATTCATGACCGGGTTGCGGTTGGTTTTTTGATTACAGGCATTCAGCAAGCTGTTTTCCGTCAGTGGGTACTGATCGGGCGTGGCTAGGTGTTTTTCCATCAAACAGGCGAGCACGCGCGCCTCGATTGGGGTTAAATCAGTGAGATAAGATGTACTCATAATGGACGTCCGTTGTCGTTCAAGGTCGAGCGAATTGATCGCATATATAGGCCGCTTTGGTTGCCTACGTAGATTAGCATAACGTGGATAAAATAAGGTTTTAAATGCTTTATTCTTACCCTAACTCGGCGAGTTTTAAACGCTCGGCGTTAGCCCGCTGCATCAACCAGCATGCTTGTAGCAACGTGCCCTGACCAAGCGCGCACGGCAAGCTTTATAGTGCGCGTTCCCAGCGGCATAGTTAGCCACCAATCTTTTTACCAAGGTGTCGGGCAACGCGCTCATCATCTGCTCGTAATCGATACGCAGCGCCTACAAGGTCACCAGTATCCTCGCCCCCCACCCCCGTCTTTACAGCGCGCGTATTTCGGCCGCAGGTGCGCACATGGCGAGCCGTATTTAGTCCACCGCAAGTCATCGCGTCGAGCAATAGTGCGCCTTCGATGTGCCCTATTCCGGGCGGCGCTTTACCCGAGCCCGATAGGCCAGCGCAAACGGTAATAAAATCAGGATCAGCAAAAGGCTGATAAGGATTTCATCCGCATAGCGTTTTTGTAGGGCGTTCAGAACAATCTGTCGCTCGTGCCGGTACCCGTCGGGAATTGGCAAAATATTGTTGTCCTTAACGTACGCTTGGTAGCGCGCTAGCATACGCTGCAACAGCAACGGGTTTTCTACGCTGAGATCGTTAGTCTCACCGGGGTCGAGCACAATATTAAATAGATGCCACTGCCCATCGCCATAGGTTCCACGATTGAGAACAATCTTATGCTGGCCCATAAACAACGCGCCGTGGCCGGCCAATTCAAAACCCACTGCATCGTCTTCACCATAAACAGCGTCGGCGCTGCCATCCACTAGCGGCAGCAAACTACGCCCGATCATCGGCTCTACCCGTCGGCCGCCATAGCGCTGCGGTGCCGGCGCAAGGCCGGTGAAAGCCAAGATCGTCGGCGCAACGTCGATCACCGAGGCAAAGGCTGCGGTAAACTGATCTTTAACCGGCACGCGTTCTCCGGCGATGATCATCGGTACGCGCATACCGCCCTCGCCAAGATAAAATTTGTAATAAGCCAGAGGCGAGGCTGCGGCGCTAGCAAAACTCGGACTGATGGCGTTAAAACTGCCTTTTAAACCGAGAGTTTCATAGTCCACGCTATAACCCTGCGACGCCAGCGCCCATCGATTTAACCAACTATTTTGAGCGGCTTCACCCATAGCTTCGGCGCCGTTATCGGAAGAAAAAATAAATACTGTATTCTGGTACTCGCCCAAGCGTTTCAAGTGTGCGACCAACCGCCCGATATGATGATCCATGGCCTCAACCATGGCCCCATAAACCGCCATGCGTTTGGCCTCGTAAGCCTGCTGCACAGGGGTTAACGCCTGCCACTGTGTGGTGCTCGCCATCTCGACCATACCGGTTTCCGCAGGCACCACGCCAAGCTCAATGGCGCGCTGTTGGCGCTGGTCTCTAATCGCGTGCCAACCACCGTCATACACACCCACGTAGCGATCGATAAATTCCTCGGGCGCCTGCACCGGAATATGCACTGCCTGAAACGGCAAATACGCAAAAAATGGCGCGCCATCGTGCTGATTCTCATCGATAAACTCGATCATCTTGTCGACCAAAAACCGCGACGAATAAAATTCTTCAGGTAACTGATATTGCTCGCCATCGGCGTACCAATTCGCTCGGTCGTAAATCGGCAGATAGGTTTTATGCTGCCAATTGTCGGCACCAGAATCACCCAGCGCCAGCGTCCGCTCGAACCCTCTACGGCTGGGTAACTGGCGCGGCGTCTGGCCGAGATGCCACTTGCCGGCCATGTAAGTGTGGTAACCGGCGTCTTGCAGCAAGGTTGCCACCGTGACCACATTGTCACCCAAGGTTCCTGCGTAGTGGCTGTGTGCGGCTTGCTCGGGCGGCATAGTCTCGGGAATGTTCGGCACACCGGCGCGATGGCTATCGACCCCGGTTAGGAGCATGGCCCGCGACGGTGCGCAATTAGCCGCGGTATGATAGTTGCTAAAACTAACCCCCGCTTTCGCCAGTGCGCTGAGGTTGGGCGTCTGTATCTCGCTGCCATAACTGGCCAAATCGGTAAAGCCAAGGTCATCGGCAAGAATCAGCACCACGTTCGGTGGGCGCTGCGCATCGGCGATGATCAACGAACTGGTGCACAGGCCCACCAGCATCAGTAACCGCGAAATAGAAGATAATACCGCACTCGACTTTAACGCCATCGATCAATCCTGCTCGGCAAGGCGCGTCGAGGCAAACAGCAATAACAGTGAAATCAGAATCTCGGGAACGATCGCATCCACCACCAATGGCGCACCGTGAAACAGCCAAGCAATGGTTCTCGACAGAGCTGCCAAGCCGAGCAGTGCAATCGCCGGGTAGTACCAAACTCGCTTGGCGGTGGTCAAAGCGCAGATGATAAAAAGACCTAGCGCGAGGAAAAATGAACCCATATCGCCAATCTGTGCGCTACGGCCTATGCCGTCCAGCAGCGGCATACCCAACTCCGCCGCCACGCCCTCGGGCGCTACCAGCCAGCGCAAGCCCATGGTTAAAAACAACATTGCTGCCAGCGCTACCAACACCCACAAAATCTTTTTCATAACCACCTCAACCTTCGTCAATATCCCTATAATTTGGGTCGCGTAAAGTACTTATTAATCCGATCGATGCGCCAATTGACGCTGAATTTCGATCTCCAGCAACCACAGTCGATCCTGCCCCCAGGTTGCCAGCACCTGCTCACCGCGTCGATTCAAAAGACGCAAACTCGGCACCCCCCAGAGGCCTGCATCATACATCGCCCGTCGGTTGCGCTCTAATTCTTCCTGCCAGGCGCTGCAACCGAACAGGGTCTTTGCCACACGCCAGTCCAAACCGGCGGTTTCAACCACCGTCCGCAAACCCGCATCGCGGTTGGTATTGACGCCGAGGGCAAAAGCCGCGCGCAAAAAGCTCGACAACAGGGCGGTGCCCTTGCCCTGCTCGCAAGCCCATGGATAGAGCGAATAGCATCGCCTGATAGGTTCGCCAATTGGGTCGTAAAAGCGGCCAAAGTCAATGTTTGCCGCGCGCGCCTCGCGCGCCACATCAGTAAAAATATACACCCCTTTTTCGCGGGTCAATGGCACACCGCGCATCACCATAGGTAACACTGGGCGAACTACCAATCTAACGCCCGTTCGGCGCGCCAAATCCACCACCGGATCGAAAAAAATTGCCGTGTATGGACTGCGCAACGAGACATAAATTTCCAGCGTCAGCGTTTGATTATCATGCAATAACTGGGGTTGCGCTGGAATTTGCCCGCTTGGGCGCGCAGCCAGCGGTTGCGCATCCGGTTGTCTATCTAACCCGAGTGCGGTAAGGCGCTGTTCGAGATGATACAGTCGGTCGACGCCCCAATACCACTCTCCGGCACAATAAAACATCGCCCCCGAGTAATGGCCCAGTTCGCTTCGCCGCGCATTACCCGCGATCAGTCGTTGACGCAACTCGCTCTCGGAGGCCGCACCCAAGGAATCGACTAAAGCATTGAGCGCGCCATCATCGCCAGCCCAAAAGGCCGCACCAATCTGAGTGGTTCGATCGACAAAATCACCGCCCGTGCGCGCGCTCAATAAAGCCAGTGCTGTGGCAATCTGGTCGGCGTTAGGTGGCGCGGGACAATCCGGAAAGCGCAACCCATAATGGCTCGCAATGCGGCTCGCATCGCGACGAGCCAAGTCCAGTAGCAGTTCAGGCTCTGGTGTATTGCCATCGCTGGGGGCATCCACCAAATGACACATCAAATCAATGTCGTAGCGCTCGCGCAGCGGCGCAAGTAACTGCGCGGCAAGATGGCTGTAGCCGTCGTCAATCTGATGAAAGTATTCGACCACATGCCTAGCACCGGATGCCGCGCGCGCCTTCTCAAACCGTTGACGACGGCGCAGCAAGCGCTCGGGTGTCGCCAACCAGCGGCTAATCCGAGACGTCAGCCAGCGAACCAAGGGATTCGGATCCATCGTCGCTGCGCCACCTTGCTCGCGAAACTCAGGGGCCATGCCTACCTCATCGTTAATCTGTGTAAGTAAAACCAAATTAACAGCTTATCGGCGCAAAATAAACTGACATGCATAGTGCTGTATTAAATTGACAGCCAAAATAGCAACCGCTAGGCTCAAACGCCATCGAGCTTTTGGGCAGCGCCTCAACAAGATGCGTCAGTGGACGAGTTCAGCTAGCTGGGTAGGTCCAAAATGGCACGGCTTAGAGGCGATAAAAACTGACGCGCAATAGAGCGCTGGGCATGCGGTAGACAGATGCTGCAGCGGTCAATTAAAGATTGGCTAAAGGCGCTGGTTAGGGCGCAAAAAAATAAGGTCTGATCAGGGACACTATTTTCGGTCGGGTGACAACGAGGCAAAACAATGAAAAAAAATCTAATTATCGCAACGTTAATTCTGTGTTTTCTCTCGTTACTGGTTTACGTGCAGCGCGCTAACATCGCGCTACTGATTCTTCCCAGTGCACTGCAACAAACCGTTGATCGCAACACAATTGAAGAGCTCGGCGATGGTCTGCACCTCGCTCTATGTGGCGCCGGTGGCCCTATGCCTTCGGCCACGCGATCGGGACCCTGCGTCGCCGTGATCGGCGCAGGAAAACTATTTTTGGTCGACGCCGGCAGCAATGGCGTTCGCAATCTGGCGCGCATGGGTTATCCGTTGGGCAACATCGATGGCGTCTTTATCAGCCACTTTCACTCCGATCATATCGACGGACTCGGCGAGATGGCGACGCTGCGCTGGGCCGCTGGTAGCCATACACGCCCGCTGCCGGTCTACGGGCCCGAGGGGGTCGCCGATGTAGTCGATGGCTTCAACACCGCCTACGCACGCGATGCGGTCTACCGCAACGATCACCATGGCGATGTGGCCACGCCGCTCAGCGGTGCCGGTATGCGCGCCATCAGCATCCCATCGCCGGCGAACGGTGAACTCCGACTAGTCTACGCAGGCGATGGCTTAAAAGTTGAAATGCTGCGCGTTGCGCACGCACCGATCGATCCGGCGGTAGCCTATCTGTTTAGTTATAAGGGACGCACGATATTGATTTCAGGCGATACAAATAAGTCTAAAAACCTGCAAAAATTCGCCCATAACGTCGATCTGTTGGTACACGAGGCGCTAGCACCCAAGCTCCTGATAGCGATGGAAAATGCCGCTCTGGCCACCAATGACGCATCCCGCGCAAAGATTTTTGGCGACGTTTTGGACTACCACACCAGCCCCACTGAGGCGGCCGAAATCGCTCGCGATGCAAACGTCGGCCACCTGCTTTACTATCACGTAGTGCCGCCGCTGCCAGCGCCGGGTTTGGAAGCGCTATGGCTAAAAGGTGTCGACGATATTTTTACCGAGTATACGCTTGGCCGCGACGGCACCAGCATCTCTCTGCCAGCCGATTCGGAGAGCATCGTCCATCGGGGCTCGGATTTTTAATGGCCTGAAGATGCCGATTCATCAATGAATAGAAAAGCGCGAGCCTCTATGACACACTGTGATTTGAGGTTTTGCTGCTACTGTTGGTCTGCAATTTACCGCCACGGCAAATACTAAACCAAGCCGGCCCTCGACGCGCTGCAAAATGCAGCTGATAAATGCCGTTAGGGGTTCACGGATTTCAAGCGGAGATATTAGATGTCAAAATTAACAGAGTTTTTTCGCGTCCTTGGAGATTTTTTCCACTCGGCACCCACATTAATTTTTTTTAAACCTCCCGCCGATTCCGATCGAACATCTCTCGGCCTTATGTTTCAAAAAACCGCCGCCCAATACGCCGAGCGCTCGGCGATTGTCTTCGAAGGTCGCGAGCTCAATTGGGCTGAGTTCAACGCACTGGTCAACCAGTTTGCCCGAGGGTTTAAACAACAGGGTGTCACACGAGGAGACTGCGTGGCGGTGATGATGGAAAACCGCATCGAACTCCTCTGCAGCATCGTCGCCCTGTCTAAGATTGGCGCGACCGCCGGCCTAATCAATACCGGCCTCACCGGCCGACCGTTGGCGCACTGCATCGATGTGATCGATTCGGTGAAGTGTCTGGTGGGCGAAGAACTGCTGCCGGCAGTGAGTGATATAAAAAACACTCTTAAACTGGCAGATGCCGATTACCTGTGGGTCTCGGATCGGGCCAAGGGCGGCGTATATCCTGACTGGACAACCCACTTCTGTCGCTTAAGCGCCTCGCTGGCGTCCGAAAACCTACCCGAAACTGAGGATATTAGAGGCGCTGAAATTGCCCTCTACGTGTTCACTTCCGGCACCACCGGATTGCCCAAACCGGCGATCGTTTACCAGCGTAAAATTCTCTCGGCGCACCCACCGTATTCAAAAGTCGGTTGGCATGCCGACGCCACCGATCGCATGTATATCTGTCTGCCGCTCTACCACATTACCGGCTTTTTACTCGGCGCTTGTACCTGCTTTTATACCGGAGCGTCAATCTTCCTTCGCCGACGCTTTTCCGCCAGCCAGTTTTGGCCTGAAGTACAATTGCATCGCACCAGTCTGTTTGTCTATGTCGGTGAGCTCTGTCGCTATTTGGCGCTTCAACCGCCTTGCGCGGAGGAGCAAAATAATCCGCTGGAAACCATGCTGGGTAATGGCTTGCGTCCCGATATATGGGACCAATTCCGCGGCCGGTTCGCGGTTCAACGGATTACTGAAATTTACGGTGCCAGCGAGAGTAATGTCTCCTTTTTAAATATTTTAAATAAAGATTACACCATAGGTACCGGTTCAACCGTTGTCAGATTGGTCGCCTACGATGTCGATAGAGAGGAAATGGTAACCGATCAAGACGGCCAACCGATTGAGGTGACGCGCGGAGAAGCCGGCTTAATGCTCAGCAAAATCGATAACAAATACAAATTCGATGGCTATAAAAATCGTCAAGATTCTGCCGCTAAAATCTTGACCGACTTAGTCAAACCGGGCGATCGTTGGTTTAATACCGGCGATATCATCCGCCAAATCGATGTCGGTTTTGCGATGGGCCTCCCCCACTACCAATTTGTCGACCGAGTCGGCGACACCTTCCGCTGGCGGGCTGAAAACGTCTCAACCAACGAGGTCGGAGAGATTCTCAACGCCTATCCTCAAATCGAAATCAGCAACGTCTACGGCGTTGAAATAGCCGGCACCGAGGGGCGAGCGGGGATGGCCGCTATCACTCTAGTGCCAGATCAAGAACTCGACCTCAAGGCATTGAGTGGCTACATCGATCAACAGCTCGCTCCCTTTGCGCGCCCGATTTTCATTCGGATTCAACCGCATCAGGAAACCACCGGCACCTTTAAATTGTTCAAGGGCCAATTGCGCAAAGAGGCGTATCATGTCGATGAAATTCAACAACCGCTATACGTTCGGCCCCCGAATGGCACAGACTACCAGCCCCTGTCGGACGTTTTTTATCGGCAGATTATTGCTGGCAAAGCGGGCTACTAACAGCCGCTCACCCCACGGCTAGATTGCATCTTAGACATGGAGTTCCAATTGAAATATCTTGACTTAACCTACGCCAATCACCTACACACCCTCAAACTAATCAACGCAGAGGGTGACAACACTTTTACCACAGCCGTCATGGAAGAATATCTACTGGCCTTCGAGCGCATCGAGCAGCACCGAGGCAACACCGCACTGCTGATTACCTGCGACCATCACAAGACGTTCTCCACCGGCATCAATCTGGCGTGGCTGCAAGACCAAGATAAAGCCGGCCGGCAAGCGTTTGAGCAGGCCTTTAACCGCGTCATGTGCCGCCTCGCCAGCCTCGATGTGCCCACGGTTGCGTGCATCAATGGCAACGCCTATGCGGGAGGTGCGATCCTCGCTGCGGCGGCGGATTTTAGACTAATGCGCGCCGACCGCGGTCGCTTCTGTCTGCCCGAGGTCAACATTAAGATTCCGTTCACACCGATCTCCAACGACATCGTGCACTTACTCCCCAATAAGCAGGCGTTGAAAACCATGATGCTGACCGGCGTCGCCTACACCGGCGAAGAATGCTTGGCGCGGGATATCGTGGATCAATTGCACCCACAAACCGAACTCCAACAAGCCGCTCGCGCGATGGCAACAACGCTGGCAGCCAAAGATCGTGCCACCTACACCGCCATTCGAAATGGGATGCGAGAGCATATTTTGCAACACCTTGAAACGCTCAATGCGCCGGCAGTGAAATCAATCATGTGACCACCATGCACTTCAATGATTACGACCAAGCCGCCCTTGCCGAGCAGGCCAAGGCGACCCTAGCCGGCGGCAGAGCGCTAATCGCGCGTTGTGGCATCGCTGCTTCAAGCGAACTGAGCGCAATAACCATTACTAAAGCATAGGTCTGCGTATCAACTAAGCCATCATGCCCAATCATCAGTTGTAACCACAAAGGACGACAACCGGTACTCAGACAATGGAAATACTTAGAACCCCCGATCAGCGTTTTGCACACTTGACGGACTACCCGTACGCGGCACATTACACCAATGTCAAAACCCATGATGGGGCTAACTTGCGCATACATCACATCGATGAAGGCCCCAAAGACGCGCCGATTTTGTTGTGTATGCATGGCCAGCCAGTGTGGAGCTATGTGTACTCAAAAATGATTCCGCATCTGGTAGGGGCCGGCATCCGAGTGATTGCACCAGACCTGCCGGGGTATGGTAAATCCGATAAACCAGCCGCCCGCGAAGACTACAGCTATCAACGTCAAGTCGATTGGATGAATCAATGGCTAATCAAAAACCAACTGAAAAACCTCAGCTTCTTCGGTCAGGATTGGGGCGGCTTAATCGGTCTGCGTATGATTGCCGACCACGGCGAACGTTTTGACCGCGTGGCGATTGGCAATACGGGGTTACCCTACAACCCCAATGTGTCGGCCAGCACGATTGAAAGAATCAACGCCTTTCGCGCCGACCCGAAAAAAATCACCTTGTTCAGCATGATGAAACGCATGCGTAAAATGAACGGTTTCGAGCGTGATTCAGGCATCGATCTTTTTGCCTATTGGCAAAAATACACCTGGGAGACCGCAGATGTTCCCGCCGGCCTGATTGCATCCTCGATGATAGAGCGACGCAACCGATTGTCGATGGCGCTTGAATTAACCTTAGATAGGCTTGGCCTCGACTCGATCTCACCCTTTAAAACTCCGATTTCCAAAGCCTTTGAGGCGCCCTATCCCTCCAGCGCCTATAAAATGGCGATTCGCGCGATGCCCAGCCAAGTGCCCACTATTCCCGATGCGTCTTTGAATGCGCAGCAACAGGCGTGGGAATTTTTTGAAAGCTTTGAAAAACCGTTATTGTGCGTTGGTTCTGGCAACGATCCGGTAACAAATGGCTTTGAAAAAATATGGCTCAAAAAAGTTCCCGGATGCAAAGATCAAGCGCATTGCAATATCGGCGGCGGACATTTTTTGCAGTGGTCAAAAGCGCAGACACTAAGCCGAATTCTCAGTGATTTTATGCTTCAAAAATAGCTGTATTCCAGCCCACAAATCACCCGGCGCAGTCTACTAGCGAAGTCAAAATGCTCTCCCCATGGCGCACCGCAGCATGGCGCTAAAGCATCGACGTCCAACACGGCGGTCAGGCGGGACCCATGGTTCGTTTTAATGCCGTAGTAAAAACCTCCACCAAACGCTCAATATTGGCCACCCCAGAGTAATTGGGCCGCGCGACAAAGGCAATTTCACGGTGCGGACTCGGCTGATTGAGGTGGGCTTTAGCCAGCAATGGGTTAGAGTTGAGTAATTGCCCCAGCGCCATATGCGGCACCAAGGTAGAGCCCATATTGCCCGCGACCAATTGAATCAGAGTACTCAAACTAGAGACTTTCATAGTGTATTGCGCGTTACTGGTCAGCTTGCAGGCGGCCATTGCGTGGTCTTTTAAACAGTGCCCGTCCTCCAGCAACATCAACTCCGACTGCACCAATTCTGCGGCATCGATCTCGCACTTATCCGCGCTCATATTGTCGGCGTGCGTAATGTAGTAAAAGTCCTCCTGCCAAAATTTAAACGACAACAGACCGCCGACTTCGAATGGCAGCGCAAGGATCGCCATATCAATCTCTCCCTGTTGTACTTGGTCGATCAACGCGCTGGACTGCCCCTCGGTAATTCTCAGGCGTAAATCCGGATAAGACTGTTTGAGTTTAGGCAGTACCAAGGGCAATAAATAAGGGCTGACGGTTGGAATAATACCCAGTGCAATCGGCCCACTCAGCGGTGCTGCCTGCACCTGACCGAGCTTGGAAAAATCGTCCATCTGCAATTTGATGTAGCGCGCTTTGGCCAACACCATCTGACCCAACGGCGTGACAATGACTTGTTTATTGTTGCGTTCGAATACCTTGATACCCAATTGCTCTTCCATGTCTGCAATCGCCATGCTCAGCGTCGATGGACTGATAAAGCAGGCCTCGGCAGCCTGCTTGAAGTGCAGCGTCTTGGCAACGGCTAAGGCGTATTGAATTTGCTTGATAGTAATCATTGGGCAACTCTAGTGATTCGCTTTAATCGAACATAACGTTCTTTAATTTGAAATTTAATGGTATCTCAACACGCGTTATACTCCAACCAGTAATAAAAATTACCGCCAGTTTTTGTGGCGACCAACGCAAGCTAAAAGCGTTGATTCTTACTTTTTTAATTAACATGGGAGTTACTTTTTATGTCCACTGAAGCCGAGGGCAAATGCCCGGTCATGCACGGTGCTATGTCCACAAACAATACCACTGGAACGTCCAACAAAGATTGGTGGCCCAATCAGTTGAACTTAAACATTCTTCATCAACACGACCACAAAACGAACCCCATGGGGCCCGACTTTGACTACCGCGAAGAGTTCAAGAAACTCGATTATGCGGCACTCAAAAAAGATCTCAATAATCTTATGACCGACTCTCAGGATTGGTGGCCCGCAGATTATGGTCACTATGGTGCCTTTTTTATACGCATGACCTGGCACGCGGCGGGCACCTACCGCAACACCGATGGTCGCGGGGGCGGCGGCACTGGTGCACAGCGTTTTGCCCC
>DDJS01000109.1:12903-17070 GCA_002339165.1 Cellvibrionales bacterium UBA2618
CGGGGGCGGCGGCACTGGTGCACAGCGTTTTGCCCCGTTAAATAGCTGGCCCGACAACGGTAATTTGGATAAGGCGCGGCGCCTGCTATGGCCAGTCAAAAAAAAATATGGTGAGCAAATTAGCTGGGCTGATCTGCTGATATTGGCCGGCAATGTCGCCATCGAATCGATGGGTGGCAAGACCTTTGGTTTCAGCGGCGGACGAGCGGACATCTGGGGTCCCGAAGAGGACATCAATTGGGGTCTCGAGAAAGAATGGCTAGACAACAAACGTTACAAGGGCGAGCGGCAACTCGACAACCCCCTAGGCGCGGTTCAAATGGGTTTGATCTACGTCAACCCACAAGGCCCAGACGGCAATCCTGACCCGCGCGCCAGCGCACACGACATCAGGGAAACTTTTGGTCGGATGGCAATGGACGATGAAGAAACCGTCGCCCTAGTGGCCGGCGGCCATACCTTTGGCAAGGGCCATGGTGCCGGCCCGGAAGACGCCGTCAAAACCGAACCCGAGGGCGCACCACTGGAGCAAATGGGCCTCGGCTGGCACAACACCCACGCCTCTGGACAAGGCCGAGACACCACCACCAGTGGTTTTGAAGGCGCATGGACAAGCAATCCAACGCAATGGGACAATGGCTATTTCGATCTATTGTTCGGCTACGAGTGGGAGCAAGTTGAAACCCCCGCGGGCGCGATTGTGTGGCACGCCATCGGGCAAAAGGAAGAGGACATGGCGCCGGATGCAGAAAACCCCGAAAAGCGTGTGCCAACGATGATGACGACCGCCGACCTAGCGCTTCGCGAAGACCCGGCGTACCTCAAAATATCCAAGCGCTTTCACGAAAATCCAGAGCAATTGGCGGATGCCTTTGCCCGTGCATGGTTTAAGTTGCTGCACCGCGACATGGGACCTAAAACCCGCTACATGGGCCCGGAAGTGCCGTCGGAAGAATTGATTTGGCAAGACCCAGTACCCGCCGGCAATGCCAACTATGATGTCGCTGGTGCCAAGGCAAAAATCTCTGCCAGTGGCCTTAGCGTTCGCGAGATGGTCGAAACGGCCTGGGCTAGCGCCTCGACCTACCGCGGTTCAGACATGCGTGGTGGCGCTAATGGCGCGCGTATTCGACTCGAACCACAGCGCAACTGGGAGGTCAACAAACCCGAGCAACTGGCGAAAACTCTGGCCATCTATGAGGGTATCGCCAGCGAAAGCGGCGCATCGGTCGCCGACATCATTGTCCTCGCCGGTAACGTTGGCATTGAAACCGCCACTGGTATCGACGTCGCCTTCACCCCCGGTCGCGGCGACGCAACGCAAGAACAAACCGATGTCGAATCGTTTGACGTTCTCGAACCCGTGTCCGACGCCTTTAGGAACTACCACCGAGCTGATTTGAAGGCATCACCTGAAGACATGATGCTGGATAAGGCGCAGTTGCTCGGACTTACCGCGGCTGAAATGACCGTATTAGTCGGCGGCATGCGCTCGCTAGCAATCAGCGCCAGTGGCCACGGCTTATTTACCGACGATGCCAACAAACTCAGTAATGACTATTTCAACACATTGCTAGACATGTCGGTGGCTTGGACGCCCAATGGCACGGGTAACTCTTACGAGGCCACCGACCGAGTATCGGGAGAAAAGGTCAGGACAGGAACCCGCGCCGATTTGGTGTTTGGCTCTAATTCACAACTCAGAGCGCTTACCGAGGTGTATGCATCGAATGGAGCCGAAGCAAAAATGCAACGCGACTTCGCCAGCGCTTGGAACAAGGTGATGAACGCAGACCTGTTCTAAAACGCTGTGGGCGCGCTCAATCATTTGGGCGCGCTGGCTCTATCGGCTAAGCGGGCTGAAAAGTGGCGGTCAAATGTCGCTTTTCAGCCCTTTTTATGCCCAGTGACGCTGGCAGCGACAAAGGGATAACTATTTACGTATTCGGCGTAAAAATGCGACCTCACTCTCTAGCTTATCAATTTTTTCGTCCATCTCGTCCATCTTGAGTTGCATCGTTTCAAACTTGTTCTGCAACATCTTATGCCGCACGTTTGTCTGCGCCTCCTGAGTTTGCACTTTCATTTCTAGCGTACCAATCTTTGCGGTATTTTTTACCTGTTGCGGATTATCTTGCGCCGCAACGCTCTGCACCAGTGTGATTGTCGCAGCAAATGCTATACCTGCCGCAGAAAAAAATACCTTGTTGCCTGATTTCATCGTCGTCTCCTAATTGGTGAATTTGTTCTTGGCCGTTGCCCCAAGCACCCGCGCAAGGTGTCTTGTCGCGCAGCCCAAGTGTCCAACGCCTTTCTTTCGCCGCGCTAAACTCTGCAGTGTCCTGAAAAAAATTCAAAATCGCATATCAACTGAGCGGCAAGTCTACTAAAAAACTACTCGGATGTAGACACTCAGACGCAAACCTCAACCGGATCTTTGATGGGTCTACCCTAAAATCACTAGAATATGCTGCTGGCTAACGGCTATCGGCTATCGGGTCGCCGATTGATCGCAGCTGACGTCATATGTAGCCGCCATGGCGGCAATCGCTCGTTTCCGTTGGTATATTAGTTGCGGTCAGTCGATTTTGCCAATTCGGCAAAGTAGCGTTCGGCGGCTCGGTTGACCCGCGGGGCGAGATAAAGGGCACTGATCATCGTTGGAATAGCCATAGTGGCATAGGACGCCAGAATCAAACCATTGACGATATCCATAGAGACCACCGCGCCTGCCACTAACAGACCAAGGTAGATCGGCGTATACCAATACTGGCGGTGGCTACCGAACAAAAAACCCATGCATTTAACGCCATAAAACCACATCGTAACCATGGTGCTAAAGCTCAGCAAACCGACCATGATCAGTAATAGATACATACCCGTCAATGGGAATACCTGCTCGATGGCGCGCGCTGTCAGCGTTACGCCCTCGACACCGTCCATCTGCCAGACACCGGTGAGTAAGATCATCAACGCGGTGCAAGTGCATACCAGCAAGGTATCGATGATCGGCCCCACCATCGCCACCAGACCTTCGCGAATCGGCTGCGCGGTCTTCGCCGCACCATGGGCCATCGACTCGGTGCCAATACCTGCCTCGTTGGAAAATGCACCGCGACGCACGCCGATCAAAATTACCGCGCCGACAGAGCCACCGGCGGCGGCCTGCCCGGTGAAGGCGTCGGTGACGATCAACAACAACGTCGCCGGAATATCTGCGGCATAGGTGATCATCACCGCCAGCGTCATCAATAAATACAGAACGACCATGCTCGGCACTAAGCGCACCGTCAACTTGCCAATTCTCTCGATCCGTCCAATCACTACCATCGCCACCAATGCCGCCATCAGCGAACTGGCGATCAAGTCAAACATCAGGTGCTGTTCTGCCGTCGCCCAGCCAGCCGGCACGGCCACCACATCGCGGAGCAACTGGATAAACTGGTTAGCTTGAAAAATCGGCAGCGCACCAATTAGGCAGGCGGCGGCGAACAGCGCAGCCAGCGGGTACCAACGCCGCCCCATCCCCTCGACAATGACGTACATCGGCCCACCGTGAAGGGTGCCGTCGGCGTCCTCACCGCGATACATCACCGCCAACGAGGCGGTATAGAACTTGGTCGCAACGCCAACGATCGCCGTCACCCACATCCAAAATACCGCGCCGGGACCGCCGATGCTAATGGCTATGGCAACACCGGCGATATTACCCAGGCCAATGGTGCCGGAGAGCGCGGTTGCCAGGGCTTGCGCATGGGGGATATGACCGGGGTCATTGGGGTCACTGAACCGGCCGCTCAGTAGCGCCACCGAATGACGCAGATGTCTGTAGGGGCGAAAGCGCGAGTAGACCATAAAAAATACACCGCCACCGACCAGTAAAACCACTAATGGCGTACTCCACATCATGTCGGCCCAAGCATTCAAAAACTCTTCGAGTTGCAGCAGTGTCATGGTGAGCCTTACATTATCGATGAATGAAAATCACAGCTGGCACCAAAAATAGCCGTGTGCCCGCCGGGGGCATAGTATGCCATATGGATTCGCCGCACAAAGCCATCCAAAGAAACGAAATTGCCAGTAAACGCTAGCGCACTAAGCTATCGCCCATTTTCGCCATGAAGGTTTCAAGGCAAAGGCGCAACCGCTGCTCGCTAGTGAGCTACG
>DDJS01000109.1:17426-21589 GCA_002339165.1 Cellvibrionales bacterium UBA2618
AGATTACGACAGATTATAGGGCAAATTTAACGCGGATTTTATTCACATCTCACGACGCCTTGCGTACACTCTGCCGCAGCGATAGCCCTACAACGGGCGCACAATAAACAAGGATAAAAACCCCATGAAGCAGTCGCCGTTGCGGTTAAAGCGTTTACCGATGCCAGTTGTTGCGTCCACTCTACTGTTCCTATTTCTCGTCGGTTGCGGCGAGTCCGAAACCAACGTGCAATCCGGCAACCGCACCGGTACGCTGCACTGGGGCAACGGCACCGAACCCCAAGCGCTCGACCCGCACATCGCCACTGGCGTGCCAGAGCACCACATTATCGGTGCATTGATGGAGGGATTGGTACTCAAAGACCGCGACACCCTCAAACCGATCCCCGGGATGGCCAAGGCCTGGACCATCAGTGACGACGGCCGCGTCTATACCTTTACGCTGCGAGACAACGCCCGCTGGTCAAACGGCGATGTGCTCAACGCCCACGACTTTGTTTGGTCTTGGTGGCGCGCGCTGCAACCCAAACTGGGTAATCTCTACGCCTACATGCACTTTCCCATCGCCAATGCCAGACAATATTACCAAGGCGATATCGAGGATTTTTCTGAGGTTGGCGTTGTCGCCATCGACGACCTCACCCTGCAGGTCACCTTAGAAAACCCCACCCCGTATTTTTTACAGCTGCTCGATCACTACAGTTTATTCCCAGTGCACCGCGCCAGCATCGAACAACATGGTGAGCCCGACGAGCGCGGCACCCGCTGGACCTACGCCGGTAATATGGTCAGCAACGGCCCATTTAAACTGGCCGAGTGGGAGATCAACCGGTCGGTGATCGTCGACAAAAACCCCCATTACTACGCCAGCGATGATGTGCGGCTCAACCGCGTGGTGTTCTACCCGACCGAGAACCAAACCACCGAAGAGCGTATGTTCCGCGCCGAACAGTTACACTATACCGACGATGTGCCGATCGACAAAGTCGAGACCTACCGCGCCGCCAAAAATCCAGCGCTGAAGATCAACCCCTATCTGGGCACCTATTTTTATCGCATCAATATGAGCGTACCCCACCTCCAAGACTTACGGGTGCGTCGGGCATTGGCCATGACCATCGACCGGCAACTGATCACCGACAAGGTCTTAAAAGCCGGACAGATCCCCGCCTACGCCATGACCCCGCCGAACACCCTTGGCTATTACCCACCGAGCACCTTCAGTTTTGACCCGGCTGCCGCGCGTAAATTGCTCGCCGATGCTGGCTACCCGAATGGCGACGGTTTCCCGGTCACCGAAATCCTCTACAACACCAATGAAGCGCATCGCAAAGTCGCAGTCGCCATCCAACAAATGTGGCTCGAACATTTAAATATCGAAGTCAAGCTCCTCAACCAAGAGTGGAAGGTCTATCTGGACAGCGAGAGCAACGGCGACTATCAGATCTCGCGCGCCGGATGGATCGGCGATTACGTCGACCCCAACAACTTTCTCGACATGTGGCTCTGCGGTAGCGGCAACAATCGCACCGGTTGGTGCAACCCAGAATACGATCGATTAATCCTCGAGCAGGCACCCAGCGCCGCAACCGAGGCCGAGCGTCGCGCCATCTTTAAGCGCGCCGAAACCATTCTGCTCGAAGATCTGCCGGTTCTCCCCATTTATACCTATACCACCAAGCATCTCGTGCACCCATCGGTCAAAAACGTCGCCAGCAATATTCTCAATCAGAATTATTTTCGCGATATCTACCTGCAGCCGGCCAGTGATTAGTGCTGAAATTTGCGTTAGGCCGACTTCTGCAGGCAATCCCTGTGCTGCTGGTGGTTATCAGCATGACCTTTATGCTGGTTCACAGCGCACCCGGCGGTCCGTTCTCCGCTGACAAAGCGGTGCCAGCCGAAGTTCTGGCGGCGCTCGAGGCGCAATACAATCTCGATCAACCGCTATGGCAACAGTATGTGAGCTATCTGGGCGATGTGCTCAAGGGGGATTTAGGGCCGTCGTTCAAGTACCCCGGACGCAGCGTCAACGAACTCATTGCGTCCGGCCTACCGACCACCGCCGAATTGGGGTTTTATGCGATGCTAGTGGCGGTATTTATCGGTGTACTCGCCGGAGTCACCGCCTCGATGCGGCCGAATACCCTGCAGGATTATGTGCCGATGTCGGCGGCCATGATCGGTATCTGCATGCCGTCTTTTCTGCTCGGCCCGCTGCTAGTGCTGATATTCGGCATCCATTTGGAATGGTTACCGGTTTCTGGTTGGGGGCAGATCCCCGGCGACAAAATTCTTCCGGCGATCACCTTGGGAACCGGCTACGCCGCCTACATTGCACGCCTGTCGCGCGGCGGTATGCTCGAAGTGCTGTCGCAGGACTACATTCGCACCGCCCGCGCCAAGGGATTGCCAGAGTTTGTCATCATCGGCAAGCACGCGTTACGCGGCGGACTGGTGCCAGTGGTGGCGTTTCTCGGCCCGGCCTTCGCCGGACTTTTGGGCGGCTCTTTCGTGGTCGAGACGATCTTCCAAATTCCAGGTCTTGGCCGCTTCTATGTACAGGCAGCGTTCAATCGCGACTACACCATGATTCTCGGCAGTACGGTATTTTTTGCCACCCTGATCATCCTGTTTAACCTGCTCTCCGATATGCTGGCTATCTGGCTCAACCCCAAGTTGCGACAACAGGTTCGGGGGGACGCCGAATGACCGACGAAGTCGGCACACCAGCCATCGAAAAAGGCAGCTCGCTATGGCGCGATGCCTGGATCAAACTGTGTAAAAATCATCTGGCACTGGCTGGCCTCGGACTGTTAATTCTGCTGTGCATCGTGTCTTTGCTGACTCCCTGGATCGCGCCCTACGGCTACGAACAGCAGGATTTGTTGCTCGGCGCGACGCCACCGTCGATGCAGCATTGGCTCGGCACTGACGTATTTGGTCGCGATATGCTAACGCGCATCATGTGGGGCGGCCGCGTGTCGCTCACCGTCGGCTTTATTGCCACCGCCGTGGCTCTAGCGATCGGCGTGGTGTGGGGCGCGGTGGCAGGCTACATCGGTGGTCGCGTCGACATGGTGATGATGCGCCTAGTGGATATTCTCTATGCGCTGCCGTTTATGATCTTTATCATCCTGCTGATGGTGGTCTTTGGCCGCAGCATGCTGCTGCTGTTTTTCGCCATTGGCGCGGTCGAGTGGCTGACCATGGCGCGCATCGTTCGCGGCCAAGTGATGTCGCTGCGCAAACTAGAATTTGTCGAGGCGGCTCACTCGCTGGGCCTGCCGCAGTGGACCATCATCCGGCGGCATATTATCCCCAACACCTTGGGCCCGGTGATCGTCTACACCACGTTGACCATCCCCAGCGTTATGTTGCTCGAGGCGTTCCTGAGCTTTCTCGGTCTGGGTATTCAACCACCGCAGAGTTCTTGGGGGTTGTTGATCAACTATGGCGTTGAAACCATGGAAGAATACCCATGGCTGCTGATCTTCCCTGGGATCGCTCTATCGCTAACCCTGTTTGCGCTGAATTTTCTCGGCGATGGTCTGCGCGACGCACTCGACCCAAGAACTGCAAAGGATTAATAGGCTGCCCATGGCGCTACTCGAAGTAAACAATCTCAGCGTGCACTTTGACACCCGCGATGGTGTCGTGGTGGCGGTGAATGACGTCAGTTTTTCGGTCGAGGCGGGTGAGACGTTGGCAATCGTTGGCGAGTCCGGTTCGGGTAAATCGGTGACCTGTTACAGCCTGTTAGATCTGCTGCCAAAACCACCGGCGCGCATCCACAGCGGCACTGCGCAGTTTGATGGTAGCGACCTGCTCAATTGCTCGGCAGAGCGCATGCGCAAGTTTCGCGGCAACGACATTGCCATGATCTTTCAAGATCCGATGACCTCGTTAAATCCCAACTTAACGATTGGTGAGCAACTGATCGAACCGCTGATCCATCACCCAGTGAAGACCAAGCGTCAGACGCGCGCGGCCGCAAAATTGCGCGCCATCCAACTTCTCGGCGAGGTCGGTATTGTCGATCCAGACCGGCGCTTTGCTGGCTATCCCCACGAATTTTCAGGCGGAATGCGACAGCGCGTCATGATCGCCATGGCGTTGATCAACGAGCCGCGCTTACTGATCTGCGACGAACCGACCACCGC
>DDJS01000109.1:21917-26385 GCA_002339165.1 Cellvibrionales bacterium UBA2618
GGATGTGACCATTCAGGCGCAGATACTCGAACTGATCAAACAACTGCAGCGCTCGCGTGATGTCGCGGTTATCTTTATCAGTCACGACCTCGGCGTGGTCGCTGGCATCGCTGATAAAATCATGGTCATGTGCAACGGCGTCGCCATGGAATCTGGCACCGCCGAGGATATTTTTTATCGCACCCAAAGCGACTATACACGGCGCCTGCTCGACGCCATTCCGCAGGGCGCAAAAAAAACTGACTCGCGTATTCAACCGGACGTGCGGTTGATTCAAGCCAGTCATATTTGCACCTGGTTTAACGATTATTCTGGCCACAAAGTTCGTACGGTCAAGGCGGTCGATGATATTTCACTGGATATTCAACGCGGTGAAATCCTCGGTCTAGTGGGCGAATCCGGCTCTGGAAAGTCGACGCTTGGTCGCTCACTACTGCAGTTGGTGCCCACCAAAACCGGCACCATCAACTTTGATGGCACAGATTTAGCCAGCCTCTCCAGTCGCCAGTTGGTGCCGTGGCGTCGGCGCATGCAGATGATTTTTCAGGATCCCTACGCGTCGCTGAATCCGCGTATGACGGTCTATCAAACGCTGGCCGAACCGCTGCTGTTTCACGGCATTGCCAATCGCAGCAACATCGATGCCCACGTGCAACAGCTGATGGATGACGTTGGCTTGGCGCGCGCCTTTATCCGTAAGTACCCGCACGAATTTTCTGGCGGGCAGCGCCAGCGAATCGCTATTGGCCGCGCCATCGCCACCAAACCCGAATTCATTATTGCCGACGAACCGGTGTCGGCTCTAGACGTGACCATTCAAGCGCAAATCCTCGAGCTGATTATCGATCTAGTCGAGCGCCACAACCTGACCATGCTATTTATCTCCCATGACTTATCGGTGGTTCGCAGCATCGCTGATCGCGTCATGGTGATGTATCACGGTGCCATCATCGAGCAGGGTGCGACCGAGTCGCTGTGGCGCGCGCCGCAACAGGATTACACCAAAAATTTGCTCGGCGCGATCCCGATCGCCGATCCAAAATCAGAGCGCTCCCGCGCAGAACTATAAGGTTTGCTGGTCAACCGACAATTCGCCGGCCGGCATATGCTAGCGACCCGACGCTTTAACGCGATCGGCTGGGTCGCCTAGTCTTGCGCGCTGGCAGCCAGCCACGTGATTGATGCTGTCCAGGGTATTTGTCGATCGCACAATGCGCGCTATGAGGGTTATTAGATGATTGGCTTTTAACCATCGCCCTTAATCTCGGCGCTTAATGTGGGCCCTTGATGTCGACCGGCCAGGGCAACT
This sequence comes from Cellvibrionales bacterium UBA2618, assembly GCA_002339165.1. Classification (GTDB taxonomy): domain Bacteria; phylum Pseudomonadota; class Gammaproteobacteria; order Pseudomonadales; family Porticoccaceae; genus TMED48. The sequence continues at coordinate 23,227 of DDJS01000109.1, forward strand.
CTCGCGTCCTAGCCGTTAGATCTCGCGACCATCTGCTTGGCAATAATGATCCGCTGTATTTCGTTGGTGCCCTCGCCGATACACAGCAGGGGCGCGTCGCGATAAAAACGCTCTATTTCATATTCGGGAGAATAGCTGTAACCGCCAAACACGCGCATCCCGTCGAGGCTATTTTTAACCGCCGCCTCAGAGGCAAAAAACTTCGCTTGGCCTGCCTCTAGATCGCATCGTTCATTTTTATCAAATTTAACCGCGGCCTGCTCAACCAGTAATCGCGCCGCTTCCGCACGCGTGGACATCTCTGCCAGCTTGAGCTGAATAGCTTGGTGCTCGGCGATGGGCTTGCCAAAGGTTTTGCGCTCTTTGGCGTAGGCGAGCGCCATTTTGGTAGCGCCTGCCGCCATGCCTGCGCCGCGCGCAGCAATATTAATACGGCCCAATTCGAGACCACCGGCCACCTGCACAAAGCCCTTACCTTCTTCACCGCCGATCAAATTATCCGCGCTAACGCGAAAATCTTGAAAGATTAATTCGGCGCTATCGATGGCTCTATAGCCCATTTTTTTGATCTTTTTACCCACCGTAAATCCCTCGCCCTTCTCGCAGAGGAACAAACTCATGCCCCGATGCCTAGGCGACGCCTGAGGGTCTGTTTTGGTCAACACAGCCAAACAGTTGCCCTTTATACCGTTGCTAATCCATGTTTTAGTGCCGTTTAACACATAATCGTCGCCATCCCTTTGCGCGACCATTCGGATACTCTGCAGGTCGGTGCCCGCATCGGGCTCGGTCAACCCAATACCGCCGCGCAATTCGCCGCTGGCAAAGAGAGGTAAAAATCGGGCCTTCTGCGCCTCAGTTCCTGCGCGTTGCACGCAGCTTGCCATGATTAAATGAGAATTAAAAATACCACTCGGTGCCATCCACACCTCGCAGATTCTTGAGACAATGCGTGCATAAGTGGTCGCGCTGAGGCCCAGACCGCCGTACTCTTGAGAGATTGTCGCGCCAAACAAGCCCAACTCTTTCATCTGCTCGACCAACTCCAGCGGATACTCATCCGCCTGATCAAAATGATGGGCAATCGGTCTGACGTCTTTCTCCACCCAGCGGTCGATAGTGTCGAGAATCTGCGCTTCCATTTCTCTGTATTCGCTGGCGTTAAAATCCAAATCATTCATCTCATATACCTGTCGTTAATCAACATCAGAGGCGCGCATCGGTATCAGCATCGAGCGCTCAAACACGCAGACTTGTTCGCCGTGCTGGTTACGACCCAGCGTTTTTACCGTGACAATACCGGCATTGGGGCGCGATTTTGATTGGCGTTTCTGCAGCACCTCGGACTCGGCATACAGGGTGTCGCCGGGGAAAACCGGCGCAACCAAGGCAATCTCCTTCCAACCCAAATTAGCAATGGCTTTTTCGCTGACATCGGACACGCTCATACCCACTAGAATCGCCAGCGTTAGCGGACTGCATACCAGCGGCTTGCCAAATTCGGTGCCCTTGGCGTACTCTTCGTCAAAATGCAGTGGGTGAGTATTCATCGTCAATAAGGTGAACCAAGCATTGTCTTGCTGGGTCACTGTCCGGCCCGGGTGATGCTCGTAGACGTCGCCAACGGTAAACTCTTCATAGTACCGTCCACTCGCCGCCCGATAGCGATTTGGCGCCACTTCTTCGTCTTGTCTAATCGCCATTAATAACTCGACCTTGCTAATGCTTTAGGATATACAAGCTGTAGTATCCAACGATAGCTATATGGATGCAAGTATGCCCGGTGCCGCGGCGGATGGAATACCATTAACGCCGCCGAAGACATCAGTAGCGACCGTCAACTGCATGAGACTACGAGTAAAAATGTTCGATATATGTTACATATGTAAATCAATACGGCGATACTAGAGTGAAAGAATGGCGTCCGAAGCAACGCTTAGAATAACGCTAGATCAATGCGGAGCATCAACTTTATGAACTTACCTTTGCAGGGCATTCGAGTGCTGGCGATCGAACAGTTCGGTGCCGGCCCCTATGGTTCAATGTATCTTGCCGACTTTGGCGCCGAAGTGATCAAAATAGAAAGTCGTGAAAGCGGCGGTGATCCAGCGCGTCAGACTGGCGCGACGGTATTGGCAGAAGACGACAGCGCCTATTTTCAAGCGCTCAACCTGAACAAAAAGAGCGTCACCTTGAACCTTAAAAGTGATGAGGGTAAGGCGCTGTTTCACGAACTGGTAAAGACCGCCGACGTGGTATGGAATAACCTCAGGGGTAATCAGCCGGCGCGATTGGGCCTCGACTATGCGAACCTAAAGGCGATCAAAGAAGACATCGTGTGCACGCATATCTCGGCCTATGGCCGCGATAACAACCGCGCAGATTGGCCCGGTTATGACTACTTGATGCAGTCTGAGTGCGGTTTTTTAGAGCTTACCGGCGAGCCCGAATCGCCGCCGACTCGCTTTGGGCTTTCGATCATTGATTTTATGACCGGTACGGTCGCCGCGATGGGATGTCTGGCGGCGTTAATTGGGCGCGCCAAGTATGGGGGCCGAGACGTAGACGTGAGCCTGTTTGACGTCGCGCTACACCAGTTGACCTACCCCGGTACTTGGTACATGAACCACGGCATCCGCACCGAGCGACTACCGCGTGGCTCTCATCCATCACAAACCCCGGTGCAGTTGCTGAAAACCGCCGATAGCTGGATTTTTGTCATGTGCATGACCGACAAATTTTGGTATTTGCTGATCGACATCATCGAGCACCCCCAATTAGCGCAAGACGCGCGATTTGCCACGATGCGAGATCGTGCCAAAAACCGCGATGCGCTAACACCGATACTTGATGAGATTCTGCAGCGTGATGTGACCGCCAATTGGTTGGCCAAACTGCAAACCCACATACCGGTATCGCCGGTCTATGACTTACCCGCCGCGCTGGACAACCCATTTGTAGAGCACGTACAAATGCGCGCCAAACTTGCCCATCGCGGCGATGAACTGCGGGTGTTGCGCAACCCGATACGCTTTGACCAAGAGCGCCTAGCGACCGCTCCTGGCCCCGGCTTGGGCGCGCACAACGAGCAATTATTGGGCCAAGAACTGGGCCTTGCAGACCAGCTCGAGGATTTTAAACGCCGCGGTATCATCTGAC
>DDJS01000109.1:26790-27090 GCA_002339165.1 Cellvibrionales bacterium UBA2618
TCTGTCCCAAAACACGCGATGCAAAGCCAACGGCATGCCTGGCTTTTAGTCACGTTAGTCTCTGCGCATCACTTTTTGCGCTACCACTACCCCAAAATGGGCACTCCTTGGATTGTCTCCACCCGCCCCAACCCGCTATTTTTGCTCTTTACTGAGCACCATACACAGCTATCACTCGGCGCGCGTCCGAACGCATAAGTTAAGTGTATGGATCAACGGGGTCATGGATCAACGGGGTCAGATCTTGCCTTTTGTTTGTTTTGAGTTAATACAAAAAAAAGACCTGACCCCAAGATTTTT
>DDJS01000037.1 GCA_002339165.1 Cellvibrionales bacterium UBA2618
GAACTCCGAGCGAGGCGACTAAAAACCGCCACTTGCCGTCAGTTGCGGCTATTCCTCAACCGTAGAGCGCACCGCGCGTTTACCGAGCAAATAGGTGGATACGGTACCCACGCCCTTGACCTCAATTTCTCCGCGCGGAGTCACCTCATAACTGCCATCGAGGGCGTCATAAAAGGCCTCTGAAATTTGGATTTCATCGGGCAACCCTGTGGACTCCATGCGACTGGCCATATTGATGGTCTCGCCCCACAAGTCGTAGATAAATTTAGATGTACCGATAACACCGGCAACCACCGGGCCGCAGTGCAGGCCGACGCGCATCTTCAACTGGGTACCGTTACGCGCATTAAATTCCTCGAGACAAATAAGGATTCGACTCGCTAGCAGGGCCATAGTTTCAGCGTGTTTAGGATTGGGAACCGGCAATCCGCAGACCGCCATGTACGCATCACCAATAGTTTTAATTTTCTCAACGCCCAATTCCGTCGCCACCTCGTCAAACGAACCAAATAGATCATCGAGCATGGTTAGAACCATCATGGGTGGAAGGCCTCGAGACCAATTGGTGAAGCCGACCAAATCGGTAAATACAACACTCGCACTGGGGAACGCATCCGCTATTTGGGTTTCGCCATCCTTTAATCGCTCGGCGATCGGTTGTGGTAAAACGTTGAGAAGCAGCTTGGTATTCTCGGTATTTTTAAATTCGATCGCCTCTCGCTGCTCGCGTAGGCTTGACACCATAGTATTAAAATTAGCAGTTAATTCGCCTATTTCATCGGTTGAAGTAATCGCTAATTGAACCTCAAAATTACCATCGCCGACCTCTTCAGCCGCCTCTGCTAAATCGACGATCGGCTCGACTAATCGGCGTACGACAACGGTCGATAGTGCCGCCATAACCAGCGCTAGCGCAAGTCCTGAAAGCACGAGTATTCGATTCAACGCGTCGACTGCGGCGAATGCTTCAGCCTCGTCTACATCCGCAAATAATGCCCACTGCTGATCGCCAAACGCAACTGGGCCAAAAGAACTGAGAACACTAACTCCCCGATAATCGTCGATGATGGCAGTATCTCGCCCACCTTCAAGGGCATGCATTGCGGCGCGTGTATGGACCTTTTGCAAGAGAATAGAGCTATCAAAATAATTCAACTGTGCGATGGTCTTTTCTGGGTAACCCACATCTCGCAGGGCTTTAAAATAGCCCTCTCGATCTTCTATCAAAAATCGTGAAATGCTGCGCATGGAAAAATCATCGCCAACCAGATAAGTTTCACCGGTTTCACCCAATCCATCTTCGCGCCACATGCCATTATCGGTCATGATTGCGTTGAGTTTGTCGACCGGAAATTGGAAGACCAAGGTGCCAATAGGAACCTCATCGTCATACACCAACGTCGCAACAAAGGCTGCTGGAGCGCCATAAGATGGTCGATAATAATCAAAATCGATAAACGCAACGTCGCCCGCCGCAGTCAATTGATTGGCGGCGTCAAAGGCATCGGCTAGATTACTTTTTTGAAACGGGCCACTGCGCAAGTTGGTAGCAAAATCGACTTCTTTAAACACCGAATAAACGATATCACCGGTACTGTTATCGATAAGAAAAATATCGTAATAACCGAATTCATTTTGGTACTCTTTAAAAACTTGATGAAATTGAGCATGCACTCGACTGTAAAGGCTTTGATCATCGACATAACCTAATTGGTGTTTTTCACCCACAGGAAAGTCGTTATTACTGATGTAGTGGTACTGCAAATAACGGGCAGTTTCAGCGACCGGGAAAACACTCTCAATGCCAAAGCTAGTGCCAGCACCAATATTTAACGCGGGTAAAAAATCGTCGGTATAATAGGCGCTGAGATCCACGCTGCGCACCGCCGACTGCTGCGTCGATGCGCGTTCATCCGACCGACGCGACAATTCGAAAAAACCGCGTTTTAACTCCGCGGTCGCCGCAATGGTGGTTGGATTTCGCGCCAGCGATCTCACCTGCGCTTCGATCAATGCGAAATATTCGCTGGCCTGACTGGTTTTAGCCGACTGAATCGACGTCAATTGCCGAAAGGTGTAAGCCTCCAGCGAAGCCCTCGCGTGGTAATAACTAATCCAACCACTAATACCACTAACGATGACACAGATAGATACAATAAATAAGGTAGCTTTGGATCTTATACGCAGCGCGCTCAGGCCTGCCATTAGAAATATTCCATCACGAATAAAATCCATTAATTTCAGACATGTATAGACCAACAAAAGCGATGTATGCCGTCAATGCGTCGCTGCGCTCACAGCCCGTAATTACCGCGCTATGCGAATTGGAAGTTGTAAACTCTGGCGATGGTTATAGCTATGCGCAGATTCTCTGCCGCCATAATCACTGGCCCAACGGCTGTGCCGAGTCAACGCTCTCTCACCCAAAAGTATCTCGTCAGTCACCATTGTACATTGAGTCACCTTTGAACTGCTCCAGCATTATCGAGGATCAAATCGGCAAACGTCGACAACAGCTCAAATGGCAAGTTATGCCCCATCCCAGGAAATATTTGTAGGTTCGCATGGGCGACATGCTTGGCCGTGTCTATACCGCCATCGACAGAGACTAGGCGATCCTGCAAACCATGAATAACTAGCACCGGCATCCGCAATGACCGCAACAAGCCAACACGATTGGCGCAGGTATTAATCGCCGCCATTTGTCGCCCATAACCCGCAGGGTGACTTGATCGTCGATATTCGGCGGCCAGCATCGCTCGAACCGATGAATCTGCAACGGGATATCCCGGACTGCCAATCATCTGCAGAGTCTCGACGCTTTGAGCTAATGAGGATTGATTTTTGGCAGGTTTTTTAAGCATCTGAATAGACACCAAAAACGCTGATTTACCCTTGCCGGCAACCCCAGTATTCGACATCATCGAGGTCAATGACAACACGCGATTAGGATGGCGGCCGGCAACTATCTGACAAATCATTCCCCCCATAGACATGCCCACCAAGTGGGCAGATCGGATCTTTAGCGCATCCAATATCCCCACAACGTCTCTCGCCATATCTTCGAGGCGGTAGGGCACAGTAACCGGAAGACCCAATCGATACTTCATATACTGGCGAAATAAATTCGGCGCGCGCGCGCCCTCGATTTTATCGCTCAGCCCAATATCCCGGTTATCGAAGCGAACGACAAAGAAGCCCCTATCTGCCAGCGCCTGACAAAATACCACCGGCCATCTAACCAATTGATTATATAGACCGGCGACCAATATCAGCGCTGGTTGTTGACGATCACCAAATGTCTCATAGGCGATTTTGAGACCATTGGATGTTAGATATTGCGTGGTCTTTTGGCTAAATCCTGCCAGTCCATCTTCGGTCATTGGTCTCGTAATTCTCTGCGTAAAATCTTTCCCGCCGGCGATTTCGGCAGCTCTTCAGCGAACTTTACCATACGTGGAACTTTGTACGCAGTTAATTGCGTTCGACAGAAGCGTTGAATCTCGTCCGCTGTCAATTGTGAATTGGTCGACACAACATATAACAGGATTGCCTCGCCAGTTTTGTCGTCTTTAATACCGATGGCAGCGCACTCGACAATATCCGGATGCCCGTAGACCACACTTTCGATTTCATTGGGATAAACGTTGAATCCAGAGATAATCACCATGTCCTTGAGACGATCGACAATCCGTACGTAGCCATCGTCATCAAGAGTACCGATATCACCAGTACGAAACCAACCCGCGGCATCGATTACCTCGGCCGTGGCTTTGGGTCGTTGCCAGTAGCCACCCATAACCTGCGGCCCGCGCACGCATATCTCCCCAGCGCAGCCAGCGGCTACCGATTCGCCACGATTATTGATGATCTTGATCTCCTCAGCAACCATGGCCTTTCCCACGGTTCCAAGCCGCGCCGCATCCGGACTGTTACAAGTCAGAACCGCAGATGTCTCAGAAAGCCCATAACCCTCGTATATTTTCGACGCCGTACGTTCCTGCCACTCTTCGCCGATCTCTTTGACAAGTGCGCTACCTCCAGCGATGATCCCTGTGACGGCTGAAAAATCGATACTGTCGAAATCTCGATGAGCCATCAACCCCTGCAGTAAGGTATTGACGCTCGCCATGCTGGTGAATTTAAACGCTGTCATAGTTTTTACCAGCCCATCGATATCGCGTGGGTCTGGAATCAATACCGATAGTCCGCCGTAGACGAACCCACCTATGACATTCATGGTAAAACCAAAGACGTGGTAAAGCGGCATGGGCGCAATCAGAATTTCATCACTATCGGCATCCAAAGTGACGCTCAACTTAGACATACGAATACCGGCAAAAATGTTGCCATGGCTCAGCATTGCGCCCTTGGCAGGCCCAGTAGTGCCGCCAGTATATTGCAGCACCGCTAAATCTCGCATCGTTGTCGCTAACCGAGGCAGCTCAACGCCGACACCCAACGCGAGGGCCTGGTTAAAATCAACCAGACTCGGCAGTGACGACGGCGGCAGAGTTTGAGGATTTATAAGATCGAGGGTATGGGTGGCGATTACGGTTTTTATTGCCGTCTGCGGAACCACCTGTTCAGTGATTGGCAGCAGCTCGGTCAACACCACCAGCGCAGAGGCTCCCGAATCATTAAATTGGTGTATCTGCTCTCGCGCCGTATACATTGGGTTGGTATTGACGATGGTCAATCCAGCTCTCAACGCGCCCCAAACCGCAATCGGAAACTGATTCAAATTAGGTAGTTGAATGGCGATGCGATCGCCGCGTTCAAGGCCACAGTGGGCGATTAAAAATCCGCTAAATTGCGCGCTCAGTCGGTCAATATCCGCAAATGTAAGACTTTGCCCAAGGCAACAAAACGCGGGTTTTTCTGCAAATTCAACGCATGCGCTCTCGAATGCATCGAGTAAATTGGAAAAGTTATCGGTATTTAGCTGTGCAAATTTTTGTTCCGCAAAACTACTTAATACACTGGTCATCATCGCCCTCCCCTTGGGTTAATAATCATTCAAAATAACCCTTTGTTCGCCGTGATCGAGTCACTCTGGAGACGTAATTAGGACAAAATTACCCATCAATCACGCTATCGCTAAACAATACCGATGGCCTGTTCACCGCCTCCCGCATAGACAAGATAAAGTTGGCCATCCTGATCTTGGAACATAAACGGGTCCCGCAACTGGTTAACCGGGCCGCCCATTTTACCCCTAAACGACGGTATAAACGGTTGGTTGGCGCCTTCCCAATCGCGCATCGGTCAAATCAGTTCGGTCGATGCGATGGCCCGCCACCGATGCCAGTCGTCATTCGACAGATCGACGCTGGATAAAAAAATGCGTTCCGGCATATCTCCCACGCGGGACCAGACGATCCGCAGTGTATCGCCATCTAGCCACACACCCGTATGCCGCGTATCCGAATCGAGTAACGACGCACTGCGGGCCTCATAAGGCCCTAAAAAACACTCACTGCGGTATAAAATACCCGGCGTGCCGAGTAAATAATAAGCCTCTCGAAACACAAACCTGCGTAGGTAAGCGCCCGAAATAACGCCATCCTACACCCTAAAATCGATGCCATTGTGCGAAAGAGCCACCCGACTCGATTGCGATAATATGTCATCTTGACCATGATAAAACATCACTATTTGGCGGTGGTTGTTGTCGACGACAATCTCGGGACTGGCAATGTGCGCTTTAGTGGTCGCAGCCATGGCCACCGATTGCACTTTGCGTTGCTGTTGCGCGGTCACCAATGACTGATAAATTGCCATGACGATGTCTCTCGACACCGAAATTGAATAATCGCTCACTGTGCTCATTAGGGCATCTACTGGGTCGCACTGCGGTACATCACTAACGAGAAAACCGAAATCCTCGAGCGCAAAAACACCCGCTTCGTAGAGAGTCCAAGGTCCATTGGGGTGGTTGGCGTAAGCGAGACGCAGATGATCGCCCTTGTGGTGGGAAAAATACAAATAATAATCGCCCAA
>DDJS01000113.1:0-974 GCA_002339165.1 Cellvibrionales bacterium UBA2618
CTATTGGATCGCTCTGATAAAGCGTCCTTTTTTAAACGTTTTTTATACATAATGTGGCCTTTACATACAGGCTATGGGCTTCCCGTCTTCTATGGCATCCTCTTGTTTTCTCTAGGCTTTGGTTTGATTCGATTGATTTACATAGGGTTGTATGGATGGTGGCTATCAAAATAATGATGACAGTGCTCTACGCCATCTTTATAAAAGCACCAACTGTAATCCACGGCAGCGGTTTTTTCAGTACTGAGTCCGTATTCAATTCAGGGGGTAAACCAGTCTTGAAATTGTAAACAAGCATCAATCGGCTGGTTGTGCTGTCCTAGATTACCTATGATTTTTTTCTGGTCCCCCGGTACAGCGCAATATCTGGTATTTAATTAAATTAGAGCTGCAATTATCGCAACTATGCTAACTCGATCGCACAAATGGATAATGCAGCTTGCACCGGATCGCTATGAAACGTGCTCTTGGCGATATGTATATTCGGAATTACGGTTACCACTTGCATGGTTTACCCTTTGCCAAATCGCCACTCGTCAATAGTCATCGACTTAACGATTTCTTCGCTTGAAACGGCCTTAATTTATGCAAAGGGTAGGATCGGGAGATGCACGACGAAATAGACAGCCTAAGACCCGTTGCTAGATCATTCTTAGTGTAACCAACACCTTTAGCGTGTGGCCTTTATGCCATAGACAAACGACTTTGGATTAACCATAGCTTGTCGAGTAGGGTTAGATTCAGCGATCTTAATCACCCAACCGGGCAGTCATTTGCCTAGTATCCTCAACGCGCCAAACAGTGACTTTTGGGCTAATTTTTAGTGGAAAAAGATAGCGATCATTACTCATTCGTTCTCACCAGCTACTTTTGGATAGGGGGATAATCGGAACGATTGGAGGTGTTGTATTTGGGTTGCCAGACGATCTGGGATAAGCGAAAAAAGCCAGTTTCGGGTAAACGTGTCATATGTG
>DDJS01000113.1:1371-2743 GCA_002339165.1 Cellvibrionales bacterium UBA2618
TTCTTTATTTTTTAAATAATTGTTTTTAATATAATTTTTTAGCATCTGATGTCGCTCCTTTGGAGGGGAGTCCCTGAGTCCTGTTATGGCTGTAGCTGCTGTCCTTGATTCTTCTAAATGTTTTTTGAATCGCTTTTTAAGTGCAGCAACAATATCCCGACTTTCATAATCTTCCCAAGCACTAAAAAAATTAATCCAATGATCAGCCAATGCAATTCGTTTAATTGCAGCAGGGACCTTCATACCGCAAACGATCAAACGCGCCACAACAACAGCTAAATACATTGTTTTTCACACTCCCGATGTTATCTTTCGCCCCTTACTGTTTGGTCCTACAATTTAGATTGATATCTTTTCACCTGCTTTTTGTGATCTTTACCGTGAATCAGAACATGATAAATTGTTGAGGCTATTCCATCTTCTGACATCAATAACCCCTCCTCTTTTTTTACACATCTTCGCAATAGTGCGCCCACCACTGCATCATCTTAGTTCGCTCCTCGGTATACCTGGCATGATGCGTGTATACCGCCATCACGCCATTGCGCTTCTGGTACGTAAGCTGACGCTCGATAGCATCAGATTTAAAGCCGTGCTCGTTCAAAATCAACGATGCCGTTGCCCTGAATCCATTTGCGCCAGCCTTGCTGTTACCCGCAGTATTACCGCCACAACCTAATGTAAAAATAGCTTTTCTCATCGTGTTGTCAGACATCGGCTGGTAGCGATTGGTTGTAGGCGGGAACAGGAGATCATCACTACCAATTTGTTTTAGTTTCGAGAGTAGCCCTTTAGTTTTCGAAGATAATGGCAGCAGGTGCTCGACCTTTACCTTCATCCGCTGCGCTGAAATGCGCCACAGCGCTTCCGCAAATTCAAACTGATCCCATCTGGAGGCTCGCAATTGGCCCGAACGAACCAATGTTAAAATGACAAACATTATCGCCAACTGAGTAAGCAAGGTGCCTCTCGAAGAATATGACGCTAAGTCCAAGAGAAATTGCGGGAGTTCGTTCTTGAGTAACGATGGACGATGTTTAACCTTTTTGGCTTTGACAATGCCATCTAGATGGCCAGCGGGGTTACTAATAACTATTCCATGTTGAACGGCATATCGATAAGTCGCCTTTATTGCTTGACTCCGTTTGCAACATCTACGGCGCCTCCGGCGTCTATCTGTTTAATAACGGCGATTATTTGCAGTGAGCGGCATACGACGGTATAAATCCAAGGCGAACTGGTATGCCGTCAAAAATGCCGTCCAACATAGACGAGATCAATGGACTCATATAGACCGTAATATTTAATCAGGCACAAAAAAGCCCTGATATACAGGGCTTTCAGGCTTCCAACAAACTATGCTGGACTATAC
>DDJS01000113.1:3064-3267 GCA_002339165.1 Cellvibrionales bacterium UBA2618
CTGGACTATACAGTGGTACCAGAGGCCGGACTCGAACCGGCACGCTTTTAAGGGCGGGGGATTTTGAATCCCCTGTGTCTACCAATTTCACCACTCTGGCATTGTTGTGTGACGCTGTAACGGTCGCCGGCGAGTATATCAATGCGTCGGCGTTGTTCAAAGCGCTTTATATAACAAAGCGTGCAACAACGCTTATAACAACG
>DDJS01000113.1:3582-18661 GCA_002339165.1 Cellvibrionales bacterium UBA2618
AACAACGCTTATAACAACGTCGCGGTTGGCCGATTTCCCCCAGCTTGGCTCGACAGAAAAGCCGCAGGACTCATCAGTGAAACAGCCGCAGTGCCGATTGCCGATCGCCAGTTACCAATTGCCAGCGCCTAGGGCCCAACCGTCAGCGCACTTATTTGGGTAAATCATTACGTCTCGATGGCGAACTCCTATATCCTTGCCGGGTATTTTAAACAACCGCTCGAGCGAATATTTTATGTTGCGTCGTCATTTTAATTTTGACTTGCCGGATGCGTTGATCGCTCGGCAACCGGCCGTTCGGCGGCGTGATAGCCGGTTGCTGAGCATGGCGCGAGACGGCAGCCTGCGTCACCAGCACTTCCCCGATCTACTCGAGCATATTCACGCTGGCGATCTATTGGTGTTCAATAACACCCGGGTGATCGCCGCGCGCCTCTATGGTCACAAAGCCACTGGCGGTAAATTCGAATTGCTCGTCGAACGGGTGGTCGACGAGCGTAAGGTGCTGGCCCATGTGCGCGCTAGCAAGGCGCCGTCGGTCGGCAGTCAGTTGACCTTTGAGGAGGGCTATTCGGCGATTGTGAGCGCGCGCGCGGGAGCGCTGTTTGAGCTGGTCTTTGACTCGCCGGTGGCCGCGGTGCTTGAGGCCATAGGCCACATGCCGTTACCGCCCTATATCGATCGCGCGGATACCCCAGACGACCGCGCGCGCTACCAGACGGTGTACGCCAAAACGCCGGGCGCGGTAGCCGCGCCGACTGCGGGCCTGCATTTCGACCAAGCAATGCTCAACGCCATTGCCGAGCGCGGTGCCGACATCGGTTATGTCACTCTGCACGTCGGCGCTGGTACCTTCCAACCGGTCCGAGTCGAGGACATTCAAGACCATCAGATGCACGCCGAATGGCTCGACGTAGATGAGGTCTTGTGCCAGCAGGTACGCGATACCCGCGCCCGCGGTGGTCGAGTGGTCGCGGTTGGCACCACCAGCGTGCGCTGTTTAGAGAGCGCCGCACGCGGTGGCGAGATCCAGCCTTTTACCGGCGATACGGATATTTTTATCTACCCCGGCTATCGGTTTGCGGTGGTCGACGCGTTACTGACCAACTTTCACCTGTCGGAGTCGACGCTGTTGATGTTGGTCAGCGCATTTTCTGGCTACAGCGCTATAATGCGCGCTTACCGCGAGGCAATCGCTGAGGAGTATCGCTTTTTTAGCTATGGCGATGCGATGTTTATACGTCATAACCCAGACGCTGCAGAGGAAATTCCCAACCATGACCGACACGCCCAGTAGCGCCGCTAAGGGTGGCGCCGATAGCTCGGACAAACATGTTGAAAACTGCGCTCAAGACGGCACCTCGCGTCGCTGTTTTATGGACTTTTCGGTGTCTGCACGCGACGGCGAGGCACGCCGTGGAGAGTTGCGATTTCCACGCGGCACGGTTCAGACCCCGGCGTTTATGCCGGTCGGCACTTACGGTACGGTCAAGGGCATGTTGCCCCGGGATATCGGTGAGATCGGTGCCGAGATTATTCTCGGCAACACCTTTCACCTGATGCTGCGCCCCGGTACCGAGGTGATTGCCGCGCACGGCGATCTGCACGATTTCACCCAGTGGCAGGGGCCGATATTGACCGATTCTGGCGGCTTTCAGGTGTTTAGCCTCGGTGCTATGCGCAAAATCACCGAGAGCGGCGTGGCATTCCAATCGCCGATCGATGGCAGCCAGGTGTTTATCGATCCGGAAAAGTCGATTCAGGTACAGCGCGAATTGGGCAGTGATGTGGTGATGATTTTTGACGAATGCACGCCCTATCCAGCAACCGCGCACGAGGCCGAGGTATCGATGCAGTTGTCGCTGCGCTGGGCCGAGCGCAGCGCCTGCGCTCATGGCGACAACCCAGCGGCGCTGTTTGGCATTGTTCAGGGGGGTATGTACGAGCACCTGCGCGATCGTTCGCTGGCCGGGTTGGAGGAGATCGGCTTTGATGGCTATGCGATTGGCGGGCTGTCGGTGGGCGAGCCCAAGGAGGATATGCTGCGTATTCTCGACCATCTAGGTCACCAGTTACCCGAGCAGCACCCGCGATACCTGATGGGGGTGGGTAAACCCGCCGATCTGGTCGAGGCAGTGCGGCGCGGAATCGACATGTTTGACTGCGTCATGCCGACCCGCAACGCTCGCAACGGCCACCTGTTCACCAGTCGCGGCGTGATCAAGATTCGCAACGCCCGCCATCGTCACGACATCGGCCCGCTGGATCGAGCTTGCGACTGCTACACCTGCGCGCACTTTAGCCGCGCCTATCTGCATCATCTCGACAAATGTGGTGAAATTCTCGGCTCGCAACTGAACACCATTCACAACCTACGCTACTATCAAAACCTTATGTCGGGCCTGCGCGAGGCGATCGCGGCAGGGCGTCTTGAGGATTTTGCTGAGGGTTTTTATCGCGAGCAAGCTAACGGCGATTAAATTGCCGCCAGAGTGCGCCATTTGGCTGAGAATGTCGCTATAATGCGGCGCATCTGAATGGGAGATATCAGCCGTTATGCCGAATAAATTTCCGCTCTGGAAAAACCTCGTGATTCTATTGGTGGTCGCCTTTGGTTTTGTCTACGCCGCGCCCAATTTGTATCCGCCGGATCCGGCGATTCAACTGTCAGGTCAGAGCGGTGCCATGCTTATCGATCAGGCGGTGCTCGACAAGGCCTCCGCAGCGCTCGAACAGGCCAATATCGACCACTTCGGTGGCGAGGCTGATGGCGAGAGTTTGCTGCTGCGCCTCGATGATATCGCCGAGCAACTGCGCGCTAAAGAGGTTATTCAGGCCGAAATGGGTAATGACTACATCGTCGCGTTAAACCTCGCTCCGACCACGCCGGATGCCCTGAGCAGTCTTGGCGCGGTGCCGATGAAGTTGGGTTTGGATCTTCGGGGCGGCGTGCATTTTTTGCTCGAGGTGGATCTAGATTCCGCGTTAAAGACGCGCCTTGAAGGTGATCTCGAAGATCTTAAAACCACGTTGCGCGAAGAACGCGTGCGCTATCGCTCGTTTGCCTTGATCGATGGCCAAATAATCGGCCAGTTTCGCGACGCCGAGGAAGTCGACAAAGCCACCGCGCTGGTGCGCCAAAACTTCCCCAATTTGCAGCCGCAATCGATTCCGGGGCAGAACGCGTTGTCGTTGACCTTAGCCTTGAGCGTTCAGGCGAGCAACGACTTAGAGGACAACGCGATCAAGCAAAACCTGACATCGCTGCGCAATCGGGTCAACGAAATCGGCGTGTCCGAGCCGATCGTATCGCGGCAGGGCAAAAACCGCATCGTCGTCGAATTACCGGGAATTCAGGATACTGCCGAAGCTAAGCGGATTATTGGCAAGACTGCCAATTTAGAATTTCGCCTCGAGGCCCAGTCGAGAATCGGCGAGCTGTTTGATTTTCGCGATCCGAGTTCCCAGGGAGTCGATGCCCGACTTGAGAATCGCGCCATTATTACCGGTGAAAACGTCACCGATGCGCGCGCCAGCTTTGACGAAAACGGTCGTCCGCAGGTCAACATCAGCCTCGATAGCAAGGGCGGTTGGGCGATGGGCCACGCCACCCGCGACAATATTGGCAATCGTCTCGGGGTGTTGTTTATCGAGTATAAAACCCGGCTGGAAAAATCCGTTGACGAATCTGGCACGGTAAAATTGACACCCGTACCCTACGTCGAAAAGCACATTATCAGTCTGGCGACGGTGCAGGCGCAGTTGGGCAAGCAATTTCGCATTACCGGGGCTGGCAACCAACGCGAGTCGTCAGAATTGGCGCTGTTGTTGCGCGCTGGTGCGCTGGCGGCGCCGATGTACATCGTCGAGGAGCGCACCATTGGCCCTTCGCTGGGGGCCGAAAATATTCAGTTAGGGGTTAAGTCGGTGACCGTTGGGCTGCTCGCGGTGCTGTTGTTTATGCTGGTGATCTACCGCGTGTTTGGCTTGTTTGCCAATCTCGCGCTGGCCACCAACCTGCTCTTGCTGGTCGGAATTATGTCGCTGTTGGGAGCAACTCTGACGCTGCCGGGTATTGCCGGTATCGTTTTGACGGTGGGCATGGCGGTGGACGCCAACGTCTTGATCTTCTCGCGCATTCGCGAGGAGTTGGCGGCGGGTTTGTCGCCGCAGGGCGCGATCAGCGCCGGCTACGACCGCGCTTTTGTGTCGATTCTGGATGCCAACATCACCACGTTGATCGTCGCGCTGATTCTCTATGCCATCGGCTCGGGGCCGGTGCAGGGCTTTGCAGTGACCCTGTCGATTGGTATTTTGACCTCGATGTTTACCTCGATCGTGATGACCCGTGGGGTGGTAAATTTGGTGTACGGTGGACGTAAAGTCGACCGGTTGTGGATCTAAGGAGACCCAGTATGACGCAATTAAAGGTGTATAACTTTATGGGCATCCGCAGGCTGGCGGTGGGTCTGTCGGCGATGCTGTTGGTGATTTCGGCGATCTCTCTGGCCACCCAAGGCTTGCGGTTGGGTCTGGATTTTACCGGTGGCACTCAGGTCGAGGTCGGTTATCAATCACCCGCCAAGGTCGAGGGCGTGCGCGCGCAGTTGGAGAGCGCCGGCTTTGAAAAGCCGGTGGTGGTGCACTTTGGCTCCGATCGCGACGTCCTGATCCGCCTACAGGGCAAACCCGAGGAGGGCCTATCCGACAACGTCTACCAGGCGCTGCAAAGCGAGGGCGCTGGCGTCGAGCTGCGGCGCGTCGACTTTGTCGGCCCACAGATCGGTGAGGAACTGCGCGAGGATGGCGGGCTAGGCATGCTCGCGGCGTTGATCGTGGTGATGTTTTACGTCGCCATGCGCTTCCAGTTAAAATTTGCCATTGGCGCCGTGCTGGCTCTGGCGCACGATGTGATGATCACGCTTGGGTTCTTTTCACTGATGCGGTTGGAGTTTGATTTGACCGTGCTGGCAGCCACTCTGGCGGTGGTCGGTTACTCCCTTAACGACACCATTGTAGTCTCCGATCGGATACGTGAAAACTTCCGTAAGATCCGCAATATGGCGCCGGTGGACGTGATCAATGAATCCCTGTCGCAGACTCTTTGGCGAACCATCAACACCTCGCTCACAACGATGCTGGTACTGCTGTCGCTGTTCTTTTTGGGCGGTGAATTGATCCATAACTTTGCCATCGCCTTGATGGTCGGCGTGGGCGTAGGTACCTACTCGTCGATCTACGTTGCCGCCACGGTGATGCTGGCGATGGATATCCAGCGCGAGGATCTTCTGGTGCCAGAGAAGGGCGAACTGGTCGACGATCTACCTTAAACACCAAGGGCGGGTCTAGTCACGCGCTTCCACGCTTGTTTTGCCGCCCTTGCGGCCATAGTTAAATTGCCGCTGACGGTCAAAGTTAGCGGTTCACTGTGATTGAAACGTGCTTCGTCATTGGCTAACCCCGGCCCGTCGTTACCACCAGGGATAAAATGGCGGCATGTCCGACGAGGCCTTTTCGGTAAATGCCGGAGCGCGTTTTTCTAAAAAAGAATTTACCCCCTCTTTACCGCTGCTGAGGCTGGCGTAGAAGATCGCCAGTGAGTCGACCTCATGCGCTTTTACCGGGTGGTCTTCGGCTGCATTGCGATACATCATTTGGCGGGTTAGGGCGATCGATACCGGGCTATGTACAACAATCTTTCGGGCGATTGCGTAGGCTGCCTCTAGTAGTTGTTCGGGCGCATGAACGGTCTTCACATAGCGCGCCTCGCGCAGTGTTTCTGCGTCGAGTATATCGGCGGTATAGCACCATTCTAACGCCGTTGAAGTGCCAACGATCCGCGGCAGAAACCAGCTTGAGCAAGCCTCTGGTGTGATGCCAATCTTGTTAAAGACAAAGCCGACCTTGGCTTTTTCCGAGGCTAAACGGATATCCATTGCACAGGTCATACTTGCGCCGATACCCACGGCAGCCCCATTAATAGCGCCGATAATCGGTTTTTTGCAGTCGTACATTGCGAGGGTGACCCGCCCGCCCGAGTCGCGCACACCATGAAATATCTCGTCGTCATGGGCGCGTTCGCGCATATCTGCTAGGGTAGGTCGTAGTTGTTCATTTAAGCCAAAGACATTGCCACCGACGCTGAGATCCATACCCGCACAAAACGCCCGACCTGCTCCGGTGACAACAATCGCGCCTACGTCGTCGTCTTCACTAGCGCGTTGAAATGCATCGACCAGTTCGTGTGACATTTCGACGGTAAAGGCGTTTAGGTGATCCGGACGATTAAGTGTCAGAGTGAGAATTTTTTTACTTACCTCATAGCGGATACTGGCGTAGGTCATGCGGAGCCCTTTTTGTAAGCGCAGTTGCGCAAATTATAAAAATCTGGAAGCATTATATTACCCCGAGTTTTGCCTGAGGTGAACCTCACAATGTGATTACTTTACAATTAAAGGATACTGTCCGAGGTTAGTTTAAGGGGACTATCGGCGGGGTTTGGAATTGATTCGGGTTAATGGGCGTTGGCTTAATAGGCTCTTGATAATTAGGTAGACGCTATTCAGAAGACTGTTCTTTAAACGCAATATAAGCAGACAGCAATTTATGGTGGATTGGGCGGGAAAACGTAAGAAAACCCGCACCCATTATTTTGGGGGATCGTCTAATTAGGAACTAACAAGCTAGCAACGACAGCGCAAATATTTACCTGCACATTGGCTCTTGATTCGTCAATATACTCCAAACCGGCAGTTGGATGTGAACTCTTATTGATTTGCCACTTTAGGGCCGCGGTAAGAGGCTAGTGGTAAAGTTAGCTTGTTAGAAGGACGCATACCAAGAATAAAAAAACGGCCAAACTTTCATTTGGCCGTCTCTGGTTACTTAGCTAGCAATGACGCTGCTACTTTAAAATTCATAACCTAGTGTGATACCAACCATGCGGCGAGGCGACAGCTCATGCCAAGAAAAAGCACCTGCGTCAAACGCCCGTGAAACACGGTTACCGCCATGCAGAATATCTGTTCCATAGACTACCATTTTGATGGTGCCATTGGAGGTATCTTTCAAAAACGTTGCCGAGAGATCTAAGCTTTCGTAAGAATCGATGATGACCTCTGGGCCTGTGGCTGGTTTATATGTCTCCCAAGCAGCCTTACCGATGACTTCATCTTTAAAACTAAATCCACCATTGACTATCAGTGTGCCGCCAGCCACCTCAGAGGTATGTTCAGCTGTTAGATTGAACGTCATTTCCGGAGCGTAAGTGATCTGTGCTTCATTTGAAATATCGCGAGTTCCTTGAAACAGGTAGGAATCATAGCCAGCGTCTAAAGTACCCAGTGTCAGTCGTAATGTGAGTGCATCCGTAGGCATTAGTACGGCCTCTAACTCGACACCTTCTATGGACACTTCAGCGGCATTACGAATAAACGTACACGTTTGTAGCTCTGTTTGACCACACTTTGTACCATCGGTTACCACGAACTCCTGCTTGTCTGTGTAATCGGTTGTGAAGAAGGTAAGGTTCACTTGTGAATTGTCACTTGGTTGGCTGCGAATCCCTATTTCAATACTCTCGACCTCTTCCGACCCATAAGGACCTATTGTAAATTCGTCATTGCCACGTGAGTTAAATCCACCGCTTCGGAAACCGGTTGAGAAAGACGCATAAACCATCCCAGTGGGAATGTTACGCGAGACAACAGCGCGGTATGAAAGGTTGTCGTCGGAGAAGGATTTCTTAATAATATTATTGGCAGCTGAAATCCCCTTTGAACGGTCTGCATTCGATGCGTATTGCCAGTTACTTAGGTCCTTATCCTCCTCGGTATATCTCGCACCAAAAGTGAGTGACCATAACTCGTTGAGTTCAAAATTCATTTCCCCGAATAATGCTCGAGCTTCTGCTTTCTGATTCGTTGTGTAATTACTGCCCGGGCCGGACGTAATATTTGTTTCGGTTTCTAAAAAGTAAGCACCCAAAATGAAGTTAAACGAACCATCATAGTCAGAAATGAATTGTAATTCATGCGAGGTTTGCTTGTAGTCTTGTATGCGCTCTACCTCGTACAACGGGGTAGGAGCCCCCCATGAGTTAAAGTATGCGTACTCATCGAAATCCATGACGCCCGCAATATACTTTATTAAGAAATCCTCGCCCTGATGCTCTGCATTGATCGTAACATTGTCACCTTCAATGGTGCTGATGATCTGCTCAGCTGCATTGGAGATCCGGTAGTCCTGTGCCTCAGAGAGATCAGCGGAGCCAGTTGAGCACCCGAGACCGAATCCACAAAAAACGGTATCGCCAGTTCCAGTCGCCAGTATGTCAACTGGCTGAGTGTTGTGGTCATATCCGTCTAACGTAATAGTCGCTGTTGTATTCTCTGTAAAGTCGTATTTAACGGCCGCAGACCAACTGTTTGAATCTCTAAATTTTGGTCTTTCTTGGTTGGTAACATTATAAGCAATTGAATCCTGCGAAAGTTCTCTAAAAGCTAGCTTTAGTCCACCATTTTCGCCGAGTGGGGCATTAATAATGCCGTTGAATTCTTCTCTAGAATGTTTGCCAATCGTTGCTTGTAATTTGGCCCCCCACTCTCCAGTGGGTTGTGAACGCGTGATATTAATTACCCCAGCAATTGTGTTACGTCCGTAAAGCGTGCCCTGAGGGCCGCGGAGCACTTCTACGCCAGCTATATCAAACATATCTAATACGGCACCACCGTTGGAGGCCATGAATACTCCATCTACAGACATACCTACGGTCGGTTCATAGGTTTTCTCTAAGTCATCGAAACCCATACCACGTATAGTCGCACCGAGTGCTGCTCCAGCCTGAGTTACCGTATGCAACTCGACATTGGGTACCAATTTGGCAATGTCTAGAATCGTCTGCACCGAGCCACGCTCAATTTGGCCTATGCTGAGTGCGCTAACTGCGACTGGCACGTCCTGAATAGATTCTTGACGCTTGCGCGCGGTGACCACGATCTCCTCCAAGCGGGACGTTCCAGCTGCGTCATCCTCTTGGCCTAAAGTGAAGCTACTAAATGTCATCGCAGATATTGATGCCGTTAATAACATCCCAAATTTTGCTTTTGTGCTATTCATGTTGGAACCCCTCAATCTTTTGGTTTGGCTATTGCTTTTTGCGTTAGTAAGGAAAATTGCCCAGATAACTTCAAAGCGTCGCATTTTCTTATTAGGCTTTAGTGCTAGCGTTCATACTTTTCAGACAATGTACACTAAAAAACTAAATTTCGTGAACTAGTATCTACTTCCACGGTCTAAAGTTTCTCACATGCTTACTTCAAATAAACCTCTCTGAGCGTGTAGGTATTAGCATTTAAGCCATTTTTTTCGATCTTTTTGAATTAACACCTTCATTCAACGGTCACAAAAACCAACGACGGATAGCTTTTTTTCGTGTATGCCCAAAAAAAAGCTATTTTAGACATTAATATACTTGTCTATCGTTTCGTGCAAATGCCGAATACGCGATTCCTGATAGCTGGCCAAGCGTGCCTTGCCAATCTTAGAGGCCTTCATACCCTTGTGCAGGGCCTGCAAATTATCGATGTCTTGATCAAACACTTCCCCAAGTGCGCCCAACTCGGGTGCCTGTGTAAAGGACAGGGTTGGATCAAGTACGTTTAACTCGCAGGCATCCGGCCGTTGAGAGCCCTTAGGGTAACGCAACAGCACGCGCACGTTCATGATGCAGGTTTCGTGGTCGTCGCCATTCGGTCGGAACTGATACACGATGTTACCGTGGTAACCGATCCATACTTGAAAGTTTGGAAACGAACTGTAGAGAATGGCATCGAGCAGCTCCGAGTGGGTTGCATTGTCGAGGTTCTCGCCGCTGGCCTCGGCAAATATCTCGCGGTTGAGTTCGCCAATATACTCGCGTGCACTGACGTCGTCGGGCAGTTCCAGCCCCTCGTCACCATCCAGTGCCATGCGTCCCGAGAGTTCTAAAATATCTCGCATAGTGGTTTTTTCATCCACACCTGAAATGTGTGGGCTCGGAATGGCCATCGGCGTCACGCTGCGACTGACGTTGTCGCCAAAGGTGTCATATTGGCTGTTGGCGTCACCGGTAAAAGTCATGATCTGTGAGTGCGTCTCGAGAGTGTGATAGGACTCCATAAACGCTTCGTGCGCGACCTTCCAGTTACTCGGCACGATCCGTTGTACATTTACCCCAGTAAAATAATCGTGCAGTGGAAAACGCGCAAAGTGATCGGGCAAGACCCCGAGATAATTTTCCAGAGGTTCACACTGATCGTCAAAATTGATAAAAATAAAGCCGCCCCAAGTTCCGAGTTGTAACTGCGGCAGGCGCATGTCGACCTCGTCTAGGTGGCCAAAATCCCAAGCGCAGGGCATGTGTGAAAAGCTGCCATCGAGTCGCCAAGTAAAACCATGAAATGGGCAGCGCAATTCGTTGGACTGACCGCTTTCATCGCGCAAGGTCCGCCCTCGATGCAGGCAGGCATTGACGAAGGCGCGTATTTTGTCGTCTTCGCCACGTACCACCAACACTGATTCGTCACAGATATCATAGACAAAGTGATCGCCGGCCTCTGGAATATCTTCTTCGCGGCAGGTCATTTGCCAGACTTTGGGCCACAATTTAGCTTTTTCCGCAAGATGGAAATCCCGTGAGATATAGCGCTCAAACGGCAGGTCATCGTCGCCCTTGTCGGGGTTGATATTCTCGCGCAGGTAATTGGGTACCGGCACTTCTTCGCGATCCAACAACTCCTGAAAGCTGATCGCGTCGCAACGCGCGCTGCCTTGAGGTTTTATGTCTATTTTCGAGTTCATTTTTTAACCCTCTATTTTTTAGATTTAACGCTTATCGAGTCGTCTTTCGTGCGCCCTAAACCACGATTAAGCTCCATTATCTATCGACTGAGAATCGTCACCCCACTGATCCCAGGCGCCCCATAAACATGGGTATAGCCGGTTTTCGGATTCCCCGGAACTTGACGAGCACCGCCCTGTTGTCTCAGTTGTACGCAGATTTCGTGCACTTGGCGCAATCCTGAGGCGCCGACTGGTTCGCCATTGGCCAAACAACCGCCATCGGTATTCACTGGAAATTTACCACCGATCTGGGTGTGCCCATCCCGCAGCCACTGCTCTTGCTCGCCGTGCTCACAAAAACCGTTCTCCGCCATGTGAATAATCTCAGCGCCACTTTCTGTATCTTGCAGTTGCGCGATATCGATATCTGCGGGCCCAATGCCGGCCTGTTGATAGGCGGCTTGCGAGGCGATAACGGTGGGCGAATCGGCTTGTTTGATCGGTTGCGACGGGCTAAATACTTCGAAGCTGCCGTAGTGCCGGGTACGCACCGCGGTGGCATTGAGGAATATCGGTTGGGTGGTATAGCGCTTGGCCTCTGCCGCACTGCACAGAATAAGCGCTACGGCGCCCTCTGCGGGGCTACAGAACATGTACTTGCGCAGCGGATGACTAATCATCGTCGAGGCCATGATGTCCTCGCTACTCAACGCCTGTCGCCGCCATGCGGTGGGATTGATCGAGCCGTTATGGAAGGCCTTTTCGGCGACCGCGACCAGCGCTTTTTCGGAAATATTATGATCGTGCATGTAGCGCTGAATCTTCATGCCAAAGTACTGTGTGGTCAGCATCAGACCAATCTCGCCATACCAGTCATCGATTCCCCAGTCTGCGGGCGAGGCGTTAAACGCCCCCGGCGCGTGCTTGTCAAAACCGAGTACTAGCGCATTTCGGTACTCGCCAGATTTGACCGCTGTGTACGCCGCATGCAGGGAACTACCGCCGGTGGCACAACCATTAAATATATGCGTAAACTGAAGGCCGCTCAGGCCCATCTCATTGACGATCGCATCGGCATTGCCGCCGTCTTGACTGCCGCCGTAACCGCACTCGATATCGCTCCAGTCGACACCCGCATCCGCCAGCGCCGCGCGGGTTGCCGCGGCACCCTGCTGTAAGCCGCTCATCGATGGCGTACGCCCAAAGGGATGTAGGCCAATACCCACGATTGCTACGTCCATTAGCTCACCTCCAAGCAGTCGAAGGCAAAGGACAGGTTGTGACCACCTTGGTCGTTGCGCGAAAAGCGCTCGATGACCAGCCGCATGGGCATGCCGATGTGCAGTTTTTCTGGGTCGGAGGTGAGCAGTCGTGATTCGATCCGCACGCCGGCAGGCATTTCTACATAACCAACGCCGTAGGGTTCAAAGGTGGCGGTAGTTTGGTCAGTGACATAGGGAGGTTTGGGTAAAAAATTTTGCACTGTCCAGGTCCACAGAGTTCCGCGATCGCCCAGCTCGATTACCGAGCTTCCGGTGCCACTGCAGTGTCGGCAGGAGCTCTGCGCTGGAAAACTAACTTCGCCGCAATGCCCGCACAGACCTCCGAGCAGTGATGGGTTGTCCGCCGGCCAGGTAAAAAGATTGGCGTGTATCGGCTTATCGCTCATGTTGACTCCGTATCATGGCTACGCTCATTGGTGGATGGCGCGATTGATCGAGTCGAGGATCGATTCGTGAATCGCCTCGGATACCGTGGGATGCGGGAAAATCATCTCCGCCAGTTGACGGTCGTTGAGCTCTGCGCCCATGGCGATAACCAAGCCCTGAATTTGTTCGGTGACTTCGGGGCCGATCATGTGAGCACCGATCAATTTTCCGCTATCGGCATCGAATACGGTCTTTACTAGTCCCTCGGCCTCCTGAATCGCCAGTGCTTTACCGCTGGCTTGCAGATCAAAGCGGCCAATGCGGGTAGCGATGCCGCGTCGCGTCGCCTCATCCTCGGTCAGGCCGACGCTGGCAATCTGCGGCCGGCAGTAGGTGCAGCCGGGAATTTGATCGGTCGCCAGTGGCTGCGCCGACGTCTCGCCGGCAATTCGCTCGACGCAGAGTATTGCTTCGTGACTGGCCTTGTGCGCAAGCCAGGGTGCACCGGCTACATCGCCGATTGCGTAGAGGCCGACGAGATTGGTTCTACACCACGGATCGGTGGTAATAAAACCGCGTTCGGTGGCGACGCCAAGGGCTTCTAAGCCGAGGTTTTCTATGTTGCCGGTGACGCCGATGGCAACGATGGCGCGGTCTGCGCAAATGCTGATCGGCCCCCGCGGACTATCGATATCAGCCTCTACATGTTCGCCAACGGTACGAAGATTAGCGACCGTTGCCGACGTTTCAATGCTGACTCCGCGGCGCGTAAACGCTTTTGCAGCGCGCTCAGAAATTTCCCGATCTTCGGCTGCCAACACGCGGTCGAGGGCTTCGACAACGGTGACCTCAGAGCCGAGATCACGGTACAGGCTGGCGAACTCCATACCGATCGCACCCGCGCCAATGATCAATAGCCGCTCGGGCAGTACTGTCGGCGTCATCGCCTCGCGCGCGCCCCAAACTCGATCGCCGTCAATCGTCAGTCCGGGCAGCTGCCGTGCCCTGGCGCCAGTGGCGAGGATAATGTGCATCGCATCGAGAGCCAGCGTTTTGCTCTCGGTGGTCACGCTCAGCTTGCACTTGCCAGTGACAACCGCTTCGCCTCGGTACAGGGTGACATTATTTTTTTGCAGTAAATAATCGATGCCTGAGCTCAATTTTTCGGCTGCGCCACGACTATGGGCGACCAGTTTGGCAATGTCGAAGCTGAGGTTGTCAGCGCTAAATCCCCACTGCTGCATAGTACTCAGTGTGTGCGCCACCTCGGCTCCTTTAAGTAGCGCCTTGGTGGGGATGCAACCCCAGTTGAGGCACACTCCACCGAGATGCTCGCGCTCTACTAGCGCCGTCTTAAAGCCTAACTGTGAGGCCCTGATGGCAGCCACATAGCCACCTGGGCCGCCGCCGACCACCACCAGATCAAATTTGTCTGCCATATAATATCCCTACCCGAGCATGGTTGCCGGTTGATCGATAAAGCTCTTTAGCTGCTGGAGAAATTTGGCCGCTATCGCGCCGTCGATCACCCGGTGATCGCTGGATAGGGTCAGGGTCATAACGGTCGCCTGTCGAACACCGCTATCGCCATCCGGGCGCAGTTGCCGCTCGCCGACACCGACCGCTAAAATCGCC
This sequence comes from Cellvibrionales bacterium UBA2618, assembly GCA_002339165.1. Lineage (GTDB taxonomy): Bacteria > Pseudomonadota > Gammaproteobacteria > Pseudomonadales > Porticoccaceae > TMED48. Next base: position 17,688 of record DDJS01000113.1, read on the forward strand.
GCTTGGGGTGGATTTATAATCGCATCAAACTGACTGACACCAAACATTCCAAGGTTTGAAATGCTAAAACTGCCCCCTTGAAATTCCTGCGGTTTGAGCTTTCCGATTTTTGCCCTGGTAGCTAAGTCGCGCATTTCGTTTGATATTTCCACCAGACCCTTAGTTTCGGCGCGGCTAACAATCGGCGTGATCAGGCCGTCTTCGAGCGCTACCGCCACCGCAATATCGGCGTGCGGCATCGGTGTGATCTGACTGCCATCGAACTGGATGTTGACCGCGGGAACGGCGGCCAGCGCCATTGCAGTGGCTTTGATCAGACAGTCATTAACTGAAATGTTGGCGTCGTTGCGGGCGTTATTCAACTGCTTGCGCAGCGCCAATAGGCGGTCGATCTCAACCTCGATACAGGCGCGAAAATGCGGCGCTTCACGTTTTGAATCTTGCAAGCGCTTGGCGATGGTCTGGCGCATTGCCGACAGTGGTTGTGGGCTGGGCGCCGATGATGCCGGCGCTGAGGTCGACTCGCCGACTGCACTGGCCGTCGACGCCGAGCCGTTGATGGCGCTGTTGCGTTGATGCGCGGCAACTTCGACGTCTGCCTTGCTGACTCTTTGGTGGCGGCCGGTGCGGCGACAGTCGAGGAGATTGATGCCGAGTTCAGTGGCCAGTCTGCGCGCCACAGGCGTCGCGGGCACCTGACTGTCATCAGCGTTGTTGCCGTTAGAAGAAGATGGCGAGGAAGCCTTACTGACTAAATTAAATCGACCGCCGGCGGCGATAACCGCCTCGCGCAGGTCGTCGACGCTGATGCGACCATGGCGACCGGTACCGGTCATCGAGCCGAGGGCGATGCCGTGTTCGGTCGCCAATCTGCGGGCCACCGGTGTGGCTGCAATATCGTCGTCGTCACCGCGTGCCGCGAGGCTGGCTGGAATAGCGAAGTCGGCGCCGCTAATGACTGGCGCGGGCGCGGG
>DDJS01000113.1:18978-21426 GCA_002339165.1 Cellvibrionales bacterium UBA2618
GGCGCGGGCGCGGGTGAGGGTGAGGGTTTTATGGTGGCGGGAGCGGCAGTTCCGCTCAGCGCCAGAGATTGACTGGTGACGACCGGCGCTGGCGTCGGCTCGGCAACACTCACGGCAGCACTGCTTGCAGCGGTATTGGCAGCGATAAAAGCGTCGATCTCGGCGCTCGATGCATCGGCGGTGGCGATCACCCCGAGCGCGGCGCCGACGTCTAAAAGATCACCTTCAGAGGCTAAGATCTTCACCAACGTACCGCTTTTAGATGCGGTTAAGGTGTTGACGATTTTGCTGGTTTCAATGTCGACGAGGTCGTCGTTGACGGTTATTTTTGCACCTTCATTGACCAGCCAGTTACTGATCGTGCCTTCAGACATTTCCAAACCCCATTTGGGCATAGCCACCAGACTTAATTTATCGCTCATGGTTAAGCCTCCAATGTTGCGCGGACTGCAGCTTCGATGCGCGCAACGGTGGGTACATAGATGTCTTCCAGGCTCGGTGCGAAGGGCACAGGACTGTGCGGCGCGGCTACTTTGGCGATCGGTGCGCGCAGGCTATGAAAGGCTTTTTCGGCGACGATGCTAGAAATTTCCGATGCCATGCTGCAGCGTTCGTTGGCTTCGTCGACAATCACCAACCGGCCGCTGACTTCGACGCTCTCGAGAACTGCGCCCTCGTCGATTGGCGATACGGTGCGCAGGTCGATGACATCGGCATAGATACCCTCGGCGGCCAGTTTGTCGGCCACTTCGTTACAGCGCAGTACCATGCTCGACATGCTAACGATGGTTATATCGCTCCCCTCGCGGGTGAACGCAGCCTGGCCAAAGGGGATTAAATAATCCTCGTCGGGGACTTCGCAACTAGTGTCATAAAGCGTTTTGTGCTCCAAAAATATGACCGGGTCATTGTCGCGTATAGCCGTCAGTAGCAGCCCCTTGGCATCGTAGGCGTTACTCGGCATTACCACTTTAAGCCCCGGCACACTGGCAACCAGCGGATGGAGCATATTGGAGTGCTGGGCTGCGGCGCGCATGCCAGCACCGACCATCGCCCGAACCACGATCGGCGTGTCAGTTTTACCGCCAAACATGTAGCGAAATTTTGCCATCTGATTGTAGACCTGATCAAAGCAAACGCCGATAAAGTCAAAGAACATCAGTTCGACCACGGGCCTCAAGCCAGTGCAGGCAGCCCCTGCGGCCATGCCGATAAATCCGGCCTCGCTGATGGGCGTGTCGATCACGCGTTCGCGACCAAATTCTCCGACCAGTCCTTTAGTGACCCCAAACACTCCGCCAGCGGCATCGTCGATGCCGTCGGCTCCCGCGCCTCCGGCGACGTCTTCGCCGATCACCACGACCGTTGAGTCGCGACGCATTTCGCTGTGCAAGGTCTCGTTGATCGCTTCTCTTATTGTTTTAATTGACATCACAGTGTCCCTATTTAGTAGTTGCTGTATACATCAGTGAGGAGCTCGCTTTCCGCTGGGAATGGGGCGGCAAAACCCTCTTCCACGGCGCTGTCGATGAGCGTCGCTACCTCGCGATCGATGGCATTTAATTGGCTTTTCTTGAGCAGTTTTTCACTGATGACGCGTTTGGTAAAGATTTTTAGGCAGTCGCTATCGCGCCGTAATCGTTCCAGTTCGCCCTCGCCCCGGTAGAGCTGGGGGTCGCCGATAAAATGGCCGTTAAAACGCACTGCGCTGGCTTCGATAGCGGTGGGTCCACCGCCGCTTCGAGCGCGCTCGACGGCTTCTTGCATCGCCGCATAGACGGCGAAAAAGTCCAGCCCGTCGACCCGCAGTGCCGGCATGCCGAAGGCCTCTGCACGGCCTGCTATATCGCCACAACCGACCGCGTAGGCAGCGCCTGTATGCTCGCCGTAGCCATTATTTTCATACATAAAAATGGCCGGTAGTTGCAGCACGACGGCGAGGTTCATAGACTCAAACACGGTGCCCTGATTGGAGCCGCCGTCGCCTGTAAAGCTCAGTGAAACATTGTTGGTGCCGAGAGTTTTCGCGCTGAGTGCGGCGCCAATTGCCAGTGGTGGGGCACCGCCGACAATCGCATTGGCACCAAGCATGCCTTGATCGATATCGGCGATATGCATCGAGCCACCTTTGCCGCGGCACAGACCCGTGGCGCGACCCATGATTTCAGCCATCATACCTTTGATGTCACAGCCTTTGGCTATGCAGTGGCCATGGCCTCGGTGCGTGCTGCCGACGTAATCGTCTTTGGTCAGGTGCATGCAGGCGCCGGTGGCGACTGCCTCCTGCCCGTCGTAGACATGAACAAACCCCGGAATACCTCCCTGTTCAAACTCCACGGTCACACGCTCTTCAAATTGGCGTATGGTCCGCATCGTTCGATAGGCATTTAACAATTGTTCTTTTTGAAGCACTATGCTTACCCCTATTTATTGGTTTATCTCTGTGTT
>DDJS01000113.1:21861-26867 GCA_002339165.1 Cellvibrionales bacterium UBA2618
TGATCGCGCAACAATTGCTTTTTCACAATGGCTTAGGGATAGTATAGGTAGCATGGGTAAATTGGAAACTTCGCCAAAAAACGGCGCTAGAAAAAGTGTCGGATGGCAGGCAGAAAAGAGCACCATGATGCAGGGGGCTATTTTGGAGTCGGCCATCGACTGCTTTATTGATCTCGGCTATTCAAATACCACTACCGCCAAAATTGCCGAGTACGCCAAGGTGTCTCGCGGCGCCATGATGCACCATTTCCCCTCACGGTTGCGAGTCTTGCAAGCGGCCATCGAGTACCTGCATAAAAAACGTCTTCAAGAGTACGATACGCTGATGGCAAACATCGACGCGCCGGATCGGGCGCTGAGTCGTGAGGTGTTTTATGAGTCAGTACAGATGGCGTGGCGTTATGCCAATTTGCCGTCATTTACGGCTTATCAAGAGATTCTTGCGGCGTCCAGAACCGATCGAGAACTCGCCGAGTTTATGGCCCCGGTGGAGCGCGATTTTGAGAACCAGTATCGCGAGCATGCTAAGTCAATGTTTCCCCATTGGTCCGATCTGGGTGAGTATCTGGATTTGGCGATCGATGTAGTGGTTTTTACCACCCAGGGAATGGCGCTCAGTCATATGGTGCAAAATAAACAGGCGCGGGTCGATAAAATGCTCAACTTTATCACCGATCAGTTGCAGTTGATTTATGGCTCGGCGGTTAGCGAGAGCTAAACGTCCTTCGGGGTCTACACTAACCGTGGTTGATCAACCACGGGCTATTTCACGATTGTCAGCGATGGCTTACTGCACTCAGCATTGGGGGTGGGGCAGTGCGCCATGGTGCTCGGTTGATTTTTTGCTGGCAATTATACAACAGCTATTAATTGTCGACTGCTCTCTACGATCTGTTATTTGCCGCCGATTGGCGAGTTGCTGGCCGCCGCTGATAAAGCAGTTAACCGCTCGATAGGTCGGCCAACGAGTCATTCGCTAACCACGCACAAGTCAACCAGCCAGCAATGAGCTGGCTAGCCGACATCAGCATCACAAACCACCGCTAGGCGGTGCTTGTCTGCGGTTTGTCTGCGGCAACCTTTTCGAGGTTGGCAAGTTCACCGTGATCTAGCGGTGCTTTGCGATCCGGGTCAATGCCCATTGAGGTAAGAAAATTGCGGTGCATATTGATCAGCGCCGGTTCGTTTTTACCAAAAGTGGAGAATTGTTTGCGCTTGGCATTCAAGCTTTTCTGGACGTTGCCGCTGACCCAATAATCCTCTTTGTCGACCACGAAGACAATAAATTCGAAGTTCTCTTGCGGGGTGGTCCCCGACCAGCCAATGCGGTCGAGATCGCCGCGCCAGTACGATCGATATCGGGTGGTGTGCTCACCGACTTTTTTGCCCGGATAGAGCGCAAAAAACTCAACCCCACTCGGCGAGATTAGCAAACTGACATTGGGGAATAAAAAATGCACCAGTTGAAAGTGCGTCTGAATGTCCATGCCCCACGCCGCATCGTCGGTGCCACGTAGATCGAGGATCGGTTTATTCGGGAAGGTCAGTCGATGGTGGCGTTGTTGTTGTTCGGGGCCAAAGCGCTTGTATTGGGAGATGTTTCCGAGTGAAAAATCGCCGACCGAATCCCTGTGCAAGATGTCGAAGTGGTAGCCCTCGCAGAAAGTGTCGAGCGCCAGTTTCCAGTTGCTCTTCATGTCCCACACGTGCTCGCCGATAAAGTGCAGATCGTCGAGATTCCAAGATTCAAACCACGGCTGCAGATCGCCGATATGCTCGTCAATGCTGAGTTCTGCCGTTGGGTCTAGACTGATATAGAGCATACCGTACTTTTCATCGCAGGGTAGTTTGACTACGTCACCAGCGCACAGGTTTAGGTCGCCGGCAAGCGCCTTCGCCGCAACCAAGTCAATGTTTTGTAACGCGTATGCCCGACCATCGACTCCGCGCATTAATTGCACTTCGATGTCCTCTAGATCGGCAAACGTCATCACTGCTCCCGGTTCGCGCAGCTCGCAACTAAAGCCGACCAGCAACGGCTGCTTACCGAATAGTTCGGTCTTTTCTTTTTCGAACAGCTGTTCGTCGGTGTAGGTCCAGGTGGGGTGTTGGTAGGGTGCATCGGCGCTATCAGTGGTGCCGCGTTGATGCAGGTCGAGTACATAGTGGGTGATCTTTTTAAGTTCCTCGAGTTCATTCATACGCTGATTCCTCTTTGGTCGGCATAATATACCGCTTCCGCCCGCGGTTTGGTTTGTTTTGGTGTCGATCTTTTTGTGCCGATCGAAGCCCCCGTTTATCTTTTAGTTGCCAATTATGCGGACTCTGACGTCCTCGGTTATTATCTCGAGCGGCGCATAGATTATCTGGCTGCGACGCTTGTTGTTGAGTCTTAATCGGGGCGAGCAGGGCTGTCGGGATCGAGGCCGATAGCGGTTAGGCAGGCCCGCTGCGTATCGATTATCGGCCCGATGCCGGTGCTCGCGTCGTCGTTGGCGCGCGACTGGCTGTGCTGATGTATCAGCTCTCGCATAGCTTCAAAGTGCGCTTGAGCATCGTGCTCTGGATCCGCCGTGGCGGGATTGAGTCGCTGGTAAGACCGGTAGCGGATCAGGTGCTGATCGGGTTCTGAGCCCGGATAGAGAATAAACAGCTCGACTGCCAGTGGTGAAATTAACAAACTGATGTTGGGGAATAGAAAGTGCACGCGCCGCACGCTGTGCAGCGTCTCCGAGGCCCATGTTTCACTGTCGCTGTCGCGCAGTGTGTCTAGGGCATCACTGGCGAAAGTCAGCCGATGGTGCTGGCGATTGGGCCCAAAGCGGTCGTCGTCGGTGATAGATTCGAGCGCCGCTTGCGGCGTCGAGGTGCCCTTAAGCAGCGCGCCGTGATAATCCCTGCACAGACTGTCTAGAGCGTGTTTCCAGTTGCCCTTGGCCTGCCACTGGTGCTCGTCGACGAACGCCGTCTGCTCAAACTCCCAAAGTTGCAACCATGGGCCGAGATCGCCAAGGTGCTGATCGACATCCAACGTTGCGTCAGCGTCGAGACTAATAAAAAGCATGCCATATTTTTCGATGCACGGCAGTGTTTGTAAATTATAGTCGCACTTGTCGACGGCGCCAAAGCTATCTTCTTTAAAGATTTTTTTGAGTTTTCCATCGAGGCCAAAATTCCACGCATGATAGGGACAACTGATGCTTCGTGAATTGCCAGTGCCTTCTTTTAAGCGCGCCGCTCGGTGAGAGCAGATGTTAAGCAGGGCATTGGCTTGCCCTTGATTGTCGCGGGTGATAAGTATCGGCACTTCGAGATCATCGAGCGTAACAAAGTCGCCAGGTTTGGCGATATCGCAACTAAAGCCTACCAGCAGTGGGTGGCGGCCAAACAGCTCACGCTTTTCTAACGCGAATAGCCGTTCATCAGAATAACTCCAACTGGCTGGCGGGCTGGGATGGGTCGCAGATTCAGGGTTGTCTTGGCTGTTCAGTTGAAGCGTGCGCTGGGTAATTTTTGTTAACTCTTCGAGTTCGTTCACCGGCGTTATTCCCTCGCTTAATTATTGCTTTATTGCATTATATTATTATGCGTTGAATTATCTTTGATTTTCGGCCCCGTCGGTAACCTCTACTATTTAGGAGGTGGGCAGCGGCGGCCATTCGCTGCACTGTAGTGACCAAGATCGATAATCTGATGCTTCTCAGTGGAGACGGTTTTAGATGTTGAGACTGGACTATTTTTGGAGAATTGTACTATGACGACAGTGGTATCGGCACGGATTCAATTGCATCGCGATTCATGGCAATCCTATTTGGCTGCGGCGCGGATCATTGTCCCCCTGACACGACAGGAAAATGGTTGCGTTCATTACGGATTTTCGATTGATCTCATCGAGGACTGCGTGGTTTGGATTAGCGAGGAATGGGAGTCAGAAGAGGCGCTGATGGCGCATTTGCAAACGCCACATATCAGCCATTTTATTGCCTTGGCGGAGGGTATGCAGATACTCGATGCGGACATCAAAAAATATACGGTTTCTGCCGTGGGAGGGTTTTAGGGCGGCGCCCCAAAATATAAAAAACACTCTTGTATGTTTTATTTATCTCGGATAAGCTAGGTTTTTAAAGTCTGGTGGATAGGGGGTAGTCATGCATACGATAAAATTACATTCAACTATTACTCAAGACGACATACAGAATTCAGCAAGCTTAGAAGAGGCAGCTCACACGCTGTCGGCAGAAGCTCGTGGCTTGGGCTGGGATCTGGTGGCGTTCCATAAAGATATTAAGGCCAATGAATTGCCGCGCAATGAAGTCGGTGATTTTGTGGCGTCATCCATGGGCTGGTCGCGCGAGTGTCTAACAACCTGGGCTGCTTCAGAGATGGCAGCCGTCTGCCCAATCTCTATGCGCTGCTCGGTGACCGATACACCCTTTGCATGGTATCCCGATCCAGAGCGCGGCATCTGGCGCGATCACGCCTTGAACGGGCGCAGCGTCGAAGCGCTCGAACTTTACGGTACCTGCATCGCCGCGGCGGTCACGGTTCCGGTACGCCGACGCTCCGGACACGGTTACGTGTCCTGGTGTACGTTAGACAAGTCCCGACTGGCTGGGTTGTGCGAAGAGCATTATGCCAGCATGTTTTTGACCTCGCACCTCTTTATGCAGCAGATCGACCACATAGAAGTCGCACACTATCGCGGATTACAGTGTTTTTTAACCGCCCGCGAAGAAGAGTGTTTGACCTGGGCTGCACGGGGCAAGACGGCCGAAGAGATTGGTATCATTTTACGTCGCTCACGCGAGACAGCTCGCTTTCACCTGCGCAATGCGGCGGCCAAATTAGAAGCGACAAACCGCACCCATGCGGTCGCTCGAGCCTGTGGTATGGGGTTGATTTCGGTTTAGTCACCGCCTAAATTGCGCTCTATTCAGTAAGCAAGACCAAAAACCTGGAGATATGGCCGCAGGTCTTAGAGCCGCTCAGAACGGAGTCGAAACAAC
>DDJS01000113.1:27303-49834 GCA_002339165.1 Cellvibrionales bacterium UBA2618
TTAGAGTTCAATTAGAGTTCAACCATGCACTTGCCAAGGTTTTTTCCAGACATCATGTCGGTGAACGCCTGCGGGGTCGATGCGATCCCCTGATAGAGGCTAACGTGTGATTGTAGCGTGCCGGCTTTGATCATTGCGCCCATCTCGGTAAGCGCAGCGGCGTATTGGTGTTGGTAGTCCGAAAACATAAAGCCCTCGGCCCTGGCTCTTTGGGTAATCAGCGGCCAGGTGTTATAGACCGGTTCGACGCCGTCGCTCTGGTACTGTGACATCGCTCCGCAGAGCACGATGCGGGCCTTGGAGTTGATATTTGCCAAGGCGGCGTCAAGTTGCGAGCCGCCGACGTTATCGAAGAAAATGTCGACGCCGTCGGGGCAGGCCTCGGCAATTAGCTCGGTCAGCGGGCGCGAGGCGTTGTAGTTAATCCGGCCGTCGACGTTTAGAGCGGTGTCCAGCCACTGGCATTTTTCTTCGCTGCTGGTCATGCCTATCACACGACAGCCCGCCGCCTTGCCAAGTTCACAGACTACGCTGCCAACGGCGCCGGCGGCGGTCGATACCAACAGGGTGTCGCCGGCTTTGGGTTGGCCGATATCGTTGAGGCCGAAATAGGCGGTTAACCCAGTAGTTCCCAGCGCCGCAGCATAGTGATACAGCTCAAGGCTCGGGTCGACGGCGAGGATTGAACATAGGTCGCTACCGTCCAGCACGCTGTACTGCTCCCAGCTAGTGCGTGCCAAAACGATGGAAGAGACAGGGTAGGCACTGTTGTCCGATTCAATCACTTCGCCAATGACAATGCTCTGCACCGGGTCGCCCAACTGCATGCCGGGTAGGTAGCCATCGCCGGCGTCTTCATTCATCCATTGGCGAAACCCCGAATCCATCGACAGGTAGTGGTTTCGCAAGATGAAGTGGTTTGGCTCGAGGCGAGGATAGGCCGCTTCAATCTGCGCAAAATGACCGCAGTGAATAGCGCCTTTTGGATGTTCTTTTAAGACAATTTTTTGATTGGATTTCACCCGAATGTTCCTTCTATATAATTACTACAAAGTATGGCGTAGGGCTTTCTATGGCGACACCTATCGAGTCGGGTAGGGTGCCGCTGGCGCATCTAATCCCTATAATTTTAATGCATAAATTAAACGACTGGATATTGTTATGGAATCTCTCGCGGGAAAAGTGGCTGTGGTAACGGGTGCCGCTAGTGGCATTGGCGCAGCGCTGTGCGACGCGCTAACGCGCGCTGGGGTGAACACCGTGGCGTGCGATATTGACGCCGAGGCACTGGCGGTAACGGCAGCGGGTTGGGCGAACCGCAATGTTGAAATTTTGCAGCGCCGAATAGACGTGACCGACGCGGCTCAGATGGTACAATTGGCGGCGGAGGTCGAGCGTTACTTTGGCGCTGTCGATATCCTGTTTAATAACGCTGGAGTGCTCGGCAGTGCTGCTCAGATGGGCGACTTGAGCGCGGCTGATTGGGCGCTGTGCCTCAATGTCAATCTGATGGGTGTGGTTCACGGCGTCGAGGCGTTTTTACCCGGAATGCGGCGCGCCGAACGCAGCGCGCACATCGTCAATATGGCGTCGATTGCGGGGTTGATGCGTCAACCGAGAATGGCACCTTATTACGCGTCCAAAAGCGCGGTACTCGCAGTCAGTGAGGTATTGGCGCTGGAGTGTGCAGACGACTCGGTGCAAGTCCATGTCGTTTGTCCCGGTGCGGTGGCGACTAAAATTGGTACTTCGGCGCAGGGACGCGAGCAGCAAGGCGATAGCGCTGAAGTTTTAGCGGCGTTTTCCGAGTTGCTAAGCAGCACCGGCATGACGCCGGCGGAGTTGGCTGCAAAAATTATTCAAAAAATGCTGGCGGGAGATCTTTACATCATTACCCACCCCGAGCACAGCGATGAAATAGAACAGCGACTGACGTCAATAATTGATGTGTTGCCGCGTACAAAAGCAAGCAGCGAGTAATGAAATAGTCACTCAACGCGGCGCAAAACGATTTTTTGAGGAGTTATATAAATGGCAAGATTGGATGGCAAGGTGGTCATGGTAACCGGCGGTGCGTCGGGCTTGGGTCGCTCTGGGGCGACCCTGATGCATGCCGAGGGCGCGACGGTGGTGATTACCGATGTCAATACAGCGCTTGGCATTGAGACCGCCGCGAGTATCGGCGACAACTGTTTTTTTATCGAGCAGGATGTCTCGCAAATGGCCGATTGGGAACGCGTTATTGACCAAGTGGTTACTCGCTACGGGCGTCTTGACGTCCTGGTTAACAACGCCGGTATCGTGGTCGTAGCCGATGTCGAAAAAACCACTGTGGAGGATTGGCGTAAGGTTCACAGCGTTGGCACCGACGGCACTTTTTTTGGCATTCAGCAGGCCATCGGTGCAATGCGCAAGACCGACGGCGGATCGATTATCAACATGTCGTCGCTGGCCGGGATGATCGGTTATCCGTTAATTTTTGCCTATTCAGCGTCCAAGGGAGCGATCCGCAGCATGACCAAGTCGGCGGCGGTATACTGCGCTCAAAATAGTTTTAATATTCGCGTCAATTCGATTCATCCGGGCACCATTGCCACGCCGATGGTGGCGGGATTTTCTGCCGACGTGGAAGATCAGGGCGAGGAGAGGGTGAAGTTAAAAATTGGCCAACCCGACGATGTCGGCCATATGATTGTCTATCTTGCCAGTGACGAGTCCAAATTTATCAGCGGTTCTGAGTTCGTTATCGATTCAACCGCATCGGTCACCGAGGGTTTGGTTCCAGGCTAAGTGGCGAGTTTGGCCGCGCGCGGTGGTTGTTTAACGGATTAGAGTAGAGGAATGGTTTATGTTAACGGTTCAAAGGACGCATGAGTTTGCTGCATCAGCGGCGCATATCTGGCAGTTTTTTGGCGACTTCGGCAGTCTGGAATCTTGGTGGCCAAAAGATGGGCCGGTGCAGATTGATCACGTTGACGTGATTGGTGACGGTCCGGGTATGTTGCGCAACATCTACAATGTTGGTATGCCGGACTGCATATCTGAGCGCCTTGAGGCGCTCGATGCCGATGCGCAGCGGTTGACGCTGTCGATCGTTGGCACGCTGCCGGCGGGACTCATTAGCTACCGCGCCGACGCCCACCTCGAAGCTCTCGACGGCGACCGCTGCCAACTGACCTATGTCGGTAGTTTTACCGCCGAACCCGGCCGCGAGTCGGAGGCAGAGGAATTTTTGGTCACCGTGTACACCCTTATGTTTGCCGGATTGGACGGCACCTTACTCAAGTGACCGCTCGATTCACAGCGCCGTCGGCTCTGGTCATCAACGTCCGTTAGTCGGCTATGTCTTCAATTGCCCAGCCGATACTGCGGCGGATTAATTGGTACATTATGGGATTGTCCCAACTTCCGGATTCGCGCTCTGGATAGGCCTCTACCAGTGGTTGCATGTCATAGGTACGCCGACAATGGCCGAGCGTTAGATACAGCACCTGACCTGCCTCGTAGGGGTGCAGATACATCACTAGCCTGGGTTGATCTTGCTGCCAATCGCTGTCCACGAACTCCGGTATGCTGCCAGTCCAGCGGGTTTCCAACAGGGGAATACACTCGCCGTGAAATTCCGATAGGTAGAGTTCGTCGTTGACGGTAAAGGTGTCGATATCGGCGACCAGCGGATGTCGGGGTTCGGAGACGCTGACATCAAACTCTTGAATCGGCGGGTGGGCTAAAAACTGACTGCCGAGCATCTCCATTAATGCCGGTGCGGTGCGCGGCGCGCCGACCCGTCCATCCTCTAAAAATTCGATAATGGAGTTGGTGCCATGCAGTGCCAGCCAGCGTTTGCCATTCTTTAAAAATCGTTGCAGCGCCTGAAGTTCGGTGTCAGAGGGCACTACATCACAGGTATAGGTGACCAAAAAATCAGCCGCTTCGAGCGCCTCGATGTCGGAATAATCGGTTGCAAAGGTGGTGTAGATTTTTTCATTTTCATACAGCATTTGCAGGATTTGTAGCCGTGCAAACTGCATGTCGTGATACTTTCCACCGCAGATAAAATGTGCCTTGATGATTTTGTGACTCACGGGTTAGCTCCTGTCAATGCTCGATTTGGATTACAGCTCAAGCTAAGCATACACAGTTAAAAAACAATTTGAACTGTTTTTATAGATAGGTCTGTACTACAATTTAGCGATAATAATAATGCGTTTTTAAATGACTGACCTAACGCGGTTGGCAACTGGAGCGAGTATGCAATTGTTGTGCGGCCGCAGTGCCATTATCACCGGCGCTGCGCAAGGGATTGGCCGGGCTATGGTCGACAGTTTTATCGAACAGGGCGCGACCGTGCTGGCGGTGGATATAAAGCCGCTGGATGGGTTGTTAGATGCCTATGCCGGCCCCGAGGGACTGCACGTACTACAACTCGACATTACCCAACCGGCTGCGCCGGAACGCATAATGCGTGCCGCCAGCGAGCGGATGGGTGGTCTTGATATTTTGATCAACAACGCCGGTATTTCTAGCTTTATACCGATTGCCGAGACCAGTGACAGCGCTTGGGACGAGGTACTAGCGCTAAATTTGTCGAGCGTTTTTCGGCTTTGCCGGGACGCGGTACCGTTGTTAAAAGCCAGTTCGTCAGGCCGGATTATCAATATTGGCTCGGTGATGTCGACCTTTGGCGGTGCCGGTCTGTGCGCCTACGCGGCTTCAAAACATGGCGTCGCTGGCTTGACCAAATGCCTGGCCAGTGAACTCGGCGAATTTGCTATTACCGCGAACTTTATTCAGCCCGGCGCGATCCTCACGGAGATTACCCGTGGCTCAATTCAACAATATCCGCAAATGGAGGCCTTTTGGCGTGACAAGGCCGCCTTGGGGCGCTGGGGTGAGCCCAGTGATATAGCCCCGGTCGCGGTATTTTTGGCCTCGGATTTGGGCGCGTTCGTCAGCGGTACCGGTCTAGTGGCCGACGGCGGGGCAATGCAGGCGCCCTAGTGACAGAGTGTGCAGAGAGACCCCGGAGGTCTAAGTGCCAGCAGAGACAATCACAGATTTTAACTTTTTATCCCCCGAGGTGATGAGTTGTCCGTTCCATGCCGACCGCGTTGCCCGCGAACAGCAACCGGTCTATTTACTGCCCGGAACCAACGTCTACTACGTCTCTAATCACGCATTAATAAGGGATGCGTTGCGCCGCCCAGGCGATTTTTCCAATCGTTTTATGGATGCCATAGAGGGTGGTATTGCCGAGGACGCAGAAGTTCAGGCGATCATCAGTGCCGGACAGGGGTGGCCTGAGCGCGATACCCTGCTGACCAACGATCCGCCAGAGCATGGACGTTTCCGCAAGTTGGTGAATAGCGCATTTTCGAAAAAGCGGGTGGATATTCTAGCCCCGAGCATAGAGCGCGATGTCGAAGCCCTGATCGATGATTTTATCGATCAGGGGAGCTGCGATTTCGTGACTGCGTTCGCCGCCCCCATGCCCTTGCGGGTGATTGCTAAACTGCTGTCGTTTGGCGATGATCAGACCGATTTGTTAAAACACTGGTCAGACGCCTTTAGTGACCGCCTTAGCGGCGTGGTAGCGCGCGATAGGTTTCTCGATTGCACCCGTATTATTCTGCAATATCAGCACCATATGAGCGCCAAAATAGATCACTGTCGCGAACACCCAGAAGACTCTATGTTGTCTGATCTGGTGCATGCCAAGGTCGGCGGTGAGCGCAGTTTAGATAAGTCTGAGTTGTTAACGATCTGCCACGAACTGCTGGTAGCGGGCAATGAGACGACCGCCAATACCTTGTCTGGCGGCATGTTACTTTTGCTGACCCATTCAGAGGAATTGCGCAAGGTGCGCGACAATCCACAGTTAATACCCAATATGGTCGAGGAGATGCTGCGTTGCACCTCCCCGGCTCAGGCGATGCCACGGGTTGTTACCCGCGATACTGAGCTCGGCGGCGTGTCGATACCGGCGGGCAGCCAGTTGATGTTGCGCTATATTAGCGCCAATCGCGATGGCGCAATATTTGATCAACCGGAGCGCTTTTGTATCGATCGTAGTGATGCCGATAGACACCTCAGCTTTGGTCAGGGTGGCAAGCACGTCTGCATTGGTTTGATGCTCGCGCGGCGAGAGTTGGCGATTGCCTTTGAGCGGTTACTAGCGCGGTTAGCGGATTTGCGGTTGGAGATCGCCGAGGCCGATGTCGAGTATCCACCGAACATGTTATTGCGCGGTGTTAAATCCCTACCGATAAGCTTCACCCGTACGCCTTAATCAGCGTGCCTATTAACCCGACACAGACTTTAACCGGAGGCCTGAGGATGAACGAAGAGCGTATACAGCAACAAAAAAAAATGGTGGAAGATTGGTATGAGGCCCTAGCCACTGGCGAGGGTGAGGCGATGTTGGCGCTGCAGCAAGATGACGTGATTTATAATATTCACGGTAGCACACCGGTATCGGGTCGCTTTCAGGGCAAGCAGACGTTGGTCGAAGATATTTTTCCCAAAGTCATGGGCATGTTGCAAATGGACAGCTTCAAATTTTGCACCAAGTGCAAGATTGTCTGTGCTGACGAGCAGCGGGTGGTGGCGTTTATGCAAGCCGATGGCCATGCGCTCAACGGTGTTCGCTACAACCAGACCTACTGCCATATGTTTGGCTTCAGGGACGGTAAGATCGCCGAGGTTTGGGAGTTTTTTGACTCGGTGTTAGCCGAGGAAGCGCTCAACAACAATCCCTTGAGCAAGCCGACCGTAGCGCCGGCTCAGGCGTTTGATTTTTAGTCTTCGATGGCTTGCATCTGCCGCTGGAAGTCGAGCAAGTCGAAGTAATCGCGCCACTTACAAATAAGCTGGCCGCGGACTTCAAAGGTACCCATCACCGGCAGACTGAGGCTTCTGCCGTTGGCGAACACAAAATTATCGGTGCGCTCGGTCAACACCGTCTGCTGGCTACTGGCAATGTGATGAATCACCCAGTCGATGGCGCTCACGTGCTTAAACGTCGCGATAAAATCACGGACAGCAGACTTGCCGCGGAGCATTGGCATAGGAATATTATGGTATTCGATGTCGTCGCTGAGAAATTCCATCAAGGCAGCGAAGTCGCGATGGTTCCAGCACTCAATAAATTGCTCGACAATGTCGATGGGCGGTTGGTAGTTAATCGTTGATGTTTGCATAGCGCGCGAGCCAATCAATGAGTGTTGCGCAATGGTCAAACACAACGTAGTCATAGCGTAGGTGTGCTGAAGCCTGAAATATAGCACCCCAAATAGGTAGGTTAGCGGCGCTGGCGTTCAGAGTTTAAAATGGCACTAAGGGTCCGCGTTCGCGGTAAATGGAGTGGTGTATGGATAGAGAGGGTATAATTATGCACAGTACAGAACAGTCTTTGGCCGGCAAAACAGCCATAGTGACGGGTGCCGCGAGCGGTATTGGCGCCGGCATTGCGGGTTTATTAGCGGCCCATGGATGCCGTGTCGTGATCGCCGATATTGATGAAGTGGCGGGGCAGAGCACCGCGCAAGAGTTGGGCGAAAATGGCCTTTTTTGTCATCTCGACGTGACGTCCGAAGAGAGTTGGCGGCAGCTGATGGCCCGCGTGAACGAGCATTGGGGCGCGTTGGATATTTTGGTCAACAACGCCGGTATTGGTTCTGCGGAATCTATCGAAGACGTTGATATGGCGATTTGGCAACAAATCTTGGCGGTCAACACAACCGGGGTTTTTCTCGGCTGTCGCAGCGCCATCCAGAGTATGAAGCACAGTGGTGGCGGTAGTATTATCAATATTTCGTCGGCGTTGGGGCTGCGTCCCCTGAGCAGTACGCCGGCCTATGGCGCGAGTAAGGCCGCGGTGGTGAACCTGACCAAGAGCACCGCGTTGCAGTGTGCCGAAAAGGGCTATCAGATTCGCTGCAACGCCATTAACCCCGGCTTTATTAGAACCCCACTATTGGAGAACGCTCTGGCGGTCGCCGAGGATCCCGATGCGCTGCTCAAGGGCTACAGCGATCTGCATCCTATGGGTTCTATTGGTAGTATCGATGACGTTGCTCAAGCGGCGCTTTTTCTGGCGGCTGATGGGTCGCGGTTTGTCACCGGCATTGCCATGCCGGTGGATGGTGGCATGACGATCTAGCAATGGTGGCGCCGTAGTGCAATCTATCCGGCGCCACGATTGCTGTATCAACTGTCGAGCGGGCGTTAGATTTTCACCATCAGCTTGCCCTTGTTGGTTCCCTTGAACAGCTTGAGGAACGCCTCGGGGGTGTTTTCCAGCCCCTCGATAATATCTTCTTTAAACTTGATCTTACCTTCCTTGACCCAGTTGGCCATCACCGGAACCGAGTTTTCGAAGTCGGCAAAGTAGTTGCTGATCAGGAAGCCCTCGATGCGCGCGCTCTTGGCGAGGATCTGCCACATGTTGTATGGACCGGGGATCGGTTCGTCAGAATTCAGACCAGAAATGCGTCCGCAAAAAATAATCCGCGCTTTTTGTGCAAGATTGAGCAGGGTTGCATCGAGAATGTCGCCGCCGACGTTGTCGAAAAAGATATCGACGCCATTTGGGCAAGTGCCGGCAATCGCTGCGGCCATGTCGTCGGTTTCACGGTAATTAATCACATCGTCAAAGCCGAGATCATTGATCAACCAATCGCATTTTTCCTGGGTGCCAGCCATGCCGACGACGCGGCAGCCTTTGATCTTGGCGATCTGGCCGACCAGCGAGCCGACGGCGCCCGCCGCTGTGCTTACCAGCACAGTCTCGCCGGCAACCGGTTTGCCGACGTCGAGCAGACCGTAGTAGGCGGTCATACCCACCGCACCGACCACGCTAAGATGATTGTTGATGGGCAGACCGAGGCTCATGTCTGCAGGGAACACATAATCTTCCGGCGCCACCGAGTATTCGGCCCAGCCACCCATGCCCCAGACAGTATCGCCGACTGCGTATATACTACTTTTGCTCTTCACCACCTCGCCGATCACGGTGCACCAAACGGGATGCCCCAGAGGGATCGGCGGCAGGTAGCTGTCGCTCTCGCTCATCCAGTCGCGGATGGCTGGGTCAAGCGAAAGATACTGGTTGCGGATGATGATTTGGCCGTCGTCGATCTCGTCGAGAACAGCGTCGGTACGCACCAAATCCGACTCTTTTAGGAGTCCATCGGGGCGTGAGTTAAGGAGAATCTGTCGGGTTGGAAAAGTGCTCATGAGCAGCCCTCTGTAGTGTCGTTAGTAAACCTGTAATTATCGTTGCATTCTAAGCTGTTCGTGGGTATTCTTCAATAAAAACAGTCACGACGGTTTTATATATAAAGGTGCGGTTGCGGTGTTCGATCCTATCGGCCATCAATGCGCCGCCAAACGTCGTTGTCACCCCGAAGCGTGACGTGTCGGCCGCGTAAAA
The DNA here is from genome assembly GCA_002339165.1 of Cellvibrionales bacterium UBA2618. Lineage (GTDB taxonomy): Bacteria > Pseudomonadota > Gammaproteobacteria > Pseudomonadales > Porticoccaceae > TMED48. The sequence goes on from DDJS01000113.1 coordinate 36,737, forward strand.
TATAGCCATGCCGTTGCGACCAAATAGCAGCAGTTGAGTGGAGAGTGTTCGATGACAATGAATCACCGCGTAATCCTTGCGTCGCGCCCCGATGGGCCGCCAGTAGAGGCAAATTTTGCCGTCGACCCCGAGCCCCTGAGAGCTATCGGAGATGGCGAGGTGTTGATTCAAAACCTTTATGTGTCGTTGGATGCTGGCTTTAGAAATTGGATGAACGAGGGCAGTGGTGATCATATATTGCCGGCTATGGAACTCGGCGCGCCGGTGATGGGCTTGACTCTCGGACGGGTGGTAGAGAGCAAGAATCCTGCGTTCGCGGTGGCTGACCTATTGATGTCGCGGATTGCTTGGGAAGAGTACAGCATCACCGATGGCAGCCAACACTGGTTGGTGAACTTGCCGGCCGGAATCGATGCGCCGCCCAGCTATCATCTTGGAATTCTCGGCGATACCGGTATGTCGGCCTATTTTGGCCTCACCGACATTGGCAAGTTAAAGCCCGGTGAAACCCTTTTGGTCAGCGGCGCGGGCGGTGCGGTGGGCTCGATAGCCGGCCAAATTGGCAAGCTGCAGGGCGCACGAGTGGTCGGCATAGCCGGCAGCGATGCTAAATGCCAGCGCCTGATCGATGAGCTGGGTTACGACGCCGCGGTTAATTACCGCGGTACGACAGAGTTGGGAGCGGCGATTAGCGCAGCTTGCCCACAGGGCGTAGACGTGTACTTTGACAATATCGGTGGCCCGCTACTGCAGGCGGCGATCGACAATATCAACGAGCGGGCGCGGTTGATTCTATGCGGTGCAATCAGCGATTATCACACCAATCAAGCGGCGCCCGGACCCAACAATCTGTTTCAGTTGGTCACCAACCAGGCGACCATGAGCGGGTTGATGTGCCACTACCAGATCGATCGCTACGATGAGGCGCGCAATCAATTGATGGCCTGGCTGGCGAGCGGGCAAGTGCGCAATGTCGAGTATATGTCGCGCGGTATCGAGCGCGTTGGACCGGCGTTCTGCGAAATGTTTCAAGGCAAAAATTTTGGTAAAACTGTGGTCCAACTAGCCGATTGATCGGCACTGGAATAGGCCCTACGTGCTACATTTTTTGGCTAGCCAAAGCGGGCCAGAGAATCCGTTGAGAGCCGATACACAGCCATGCAAATATAAATACAAAACCTAATTCAAACAGCAGTATAAGTGGAGATCCATCGATGACCTATCAACCTTTTGACCCAGAAGTCTTACGCGGTAAATCTGCCATTATTACCGGTGGTTATCGCGGCATCGGTTTGCAGGTGAGTAAAACGCTGATGGACTATGGCATGCAGGTGGTGATTATGTGCCGCAACGACAAGCAGGCGTTGCCGGTGGTCGAGGCGTTAAATGCCACCGCTGTGAGCGCCGGATCTGATGCCCGCGCGCACCTCGCTGCGGGCGATGTCAACGATGCAGCCGATCGTCAGTCTGCGTTGGCCACCGCCGAGCAACTCGGTCAGTACGCGGTGCTGGTAAACAATGCAGGCACCGGTGCCTTTGGCGCGATGGAGACACTCGACGATCAGCAAATCTACGACACCTTGACGACCAATTTGATCAGTCCAATGCAATTGATTGCGGCGGCATCGCGGGTTTTTCGTGTCAACGGCTTCGGTCGCATTATCAATATCGGCAGCGATGTGGTGTCGTATAATTTAGCCAATGCGGCGCCCTATGTCTGCTCTAAGATCGCTTTGCAAAAAATCACCGAACTCGCCGCCTACGAGGTAACCCGCGATTTGAGTGATTTCAATGGTGCCCACGTGGCAGGGGGTCCGGTGAATACTGAGCTTGATATCCGGGTGAATTTTTTACGGCTCGGAGCTACTGCTACGGAAATGATCCAGAGCAGCGTCGACCAGTTTAATTCCGAAGCGGATTACATGGAGATGATCAATCCAAAAGACACCCTCGGCCGCGTATTTCGGCTGGAAGAGATCAAGCCGGTAATCCGCTACATGCTCGAGGTCGCCAATAACGGGCAGGTGATTCCACTCAGCGGCGCGGCTAATTAGGCCCTTTTATCTGCGTGCAGCACGGCAACAGTGCCGAGTAGGAACGCGGCGGGTGCGCGCGACGACTGTTTGGGGATAAAGGCGAATCCTTTTTTCGGCGGTTATCGCGGTACTTATTCTAGACGCTAGTCACCGTTGACTAACCAGCCTAACAACACTTTATTACCAGCGATCGATTAAGAGCGATGCCCGATGACCTGCAATGCTTCATTTATAGGTTGGCGGCACTTTATGGTCGGGTGAGTCGGGTGAGTCGACGGGGCCGCGCAATCGCGCGGCGTATTCTTTAGCGGCAGTCAACAAGCCATGTAAATTAGATTGAGCCCCACTCTGGCTGCCGACCGTCGGCGCACGCGAGCTTCAAATACACGACACTAGAGCGACAGGCTGTATAACCACAGCATCTATGATGGCGGCATAACGCCATCGGACATAACCCAACGCGCCCACTGCGCTCCATAACGAGGAGCCGCGGGTGCGCGGTAACGATAGGCCGCGGGCGCGTTTAAATCGGCCCGTTAGGCCGCCATAAGTGGCTTATCCAGCGGGTCTAAAATTGCAGACCCTTGGTGAAACCGCCATCGATAACGATGTTGGTGCCGGTGGTGTTGCCCGACAGCGGACTGGCGAGCAATACCACCTGAGAGGCGACTTCGGCGGCGGTGCCCATGCGCCCAATGGGGATCGCGGCGACCGTGTTGGTGTAAATTTCCGGCATCGCATCGCGAATATTGTCCCAGGCTCCGCCCTCGACGAGGATTGGCCCCGGGCTGACAGCATTGACCCGAATGCCGACGCCGGCGAGGTCTTGCGATAAGTTGCCAGAGTAGTTCAACAGCGCAGCCTTGAGCGCGGCATAAGGGCCGGCACCCATAAACGCTTCGATGGCGGCGGTCGATGAGATAATCACGATAGAGCCGCAGCTAGATTTTTCCAGATGCGGTCTGGCGGCATTGACGCTGCGCACGGTGCCCATCAGGTCGACTTCAAAGGTATTTCGCCAGGTTTCTTCGTTGACTTCGCCACCTCCAGCGCTGACGTTGGCGACCAGCGTATCGACGCCACCGAGTTGCTCAGCGCAGCTCTCGACCCAATCGCCAAGCGCTTGGGCATCGCTGATATCGACAGCACTGCCGACGACTTTAACGCCGTGAGCCGAGAGTTCAGTAATCGCCTTGTCGACGTCCTCGGCGTTTCGTGAACAGATGCCAAGATTGCATCCCTCGGCGGCTAACAATTCTGCGATAGCGCGCCCTATGCCCTTGGTAGAGCCGGTGACAAGTGCGTTTTTACCGTTGATTTGTAGATCCATTTTGATCCCCTTATGATTGGTTTAAATTATGGGTTGTTGTTTGAAGCGCTGGAGGTGGAACTGGGCGCTGCCAAACTGCTTCTCGATTAGCGCCAGTCGTTTGAAATAGTGGCCGACGTTTAACTCGTCAGTCATGGCAATACCGCCGTGCAGTTGCAGCGCGCCATAGCTAATCGCGCGGGCCGATTGATCAACCCGGTATTTTAACGCCGATATCAGTCGCTCGCTATGCCTGCTGTTGTTGGCCAGTGCATCGGTGGTTGCGCCAAGTAGCGAGCGGGCAAGCTCGAGCGCAATGTACATGTCGACCATGCGGTGCTGGAGCGCTTGAAAGCTACCGATCGGTTGGCCGAACTGGCGGCGTTGCTGACAATATTCAACGGTCGCCGAGAGTAAGGCCTGCATCGCGCCGACGGCTTCTGCGCAGACCGCGAAGCAGCCAAGATCGAGCGTCTGATCGAGCGTCTCGCGGGCACTGGAAATGAGAGCCTCGGCGCCGACATCGACTTGGTCGAGGATGATTTCGCTAGCGCGGCGTCCATCGACGGTTACATAGTCGCGGGCGGTGAATCCGGCAGCGCCCCGCTCGACGGCAAATAGACCAATCCCCTGTGGCGAGCGAACATCACCGGAGATGCGAGCACTGACCACCACAACATCGGCGAGGGGGCCGTTGGCGACCACCGATTTGGCACCATTTAGACGCCAGCCATCCGCCGACTGCACCGCGCTGGTCGCCACATAGTAGCGCTCGGCGCTGTGCTCGGCTTCGCCGTGGCCGAAGGCGGCGTGAATATCACCCGCCATAATGCCGTCGAGATAGCGCTTTTTTAGGGCCTCTTCGCCGTTGGCGATGGTGGTGCCGGCTAACACAACGGTCTCTAGATAGGGCTCTAAGACGAGGTGCTCGCCAAAGGCCTCAAACACTATCGCAAGTTCTTTTGGGCCGCCGTTAAAACCGCCGTCGCGCTCGTCAAACGGCAGCGTTAGCCAGCCCATATCAGCAAACTGCTGCCACTGCGGTTGGGGTGTTAGCAGATCGCCGTTGGCGACCGCCCTTCGAGTTTCAAAGTCGTAGGTTTCGGTTAGATATTTAGCGACACTATCGGCCAGCATCTGCTGTTCGTCGTTAAAGTTGCCGGCACTGCTGGATTCCATTATCTCAACCCCAACACGGCGCGGGCAATAATGTTGCGCTGGATCTCGGCGCTGCCGCCGTAGATCGTCGCGGCCCGCATATTGATATATTCAGCAAAGGTGGTGATGGCATTGTCTGGGCCAATCACCTCATCGGTATAATTGACTTCTAGCGCATCGCGTTGCAGCGGTGCATTGTGGGCGCCGAGCGCATCGCTGGCCAGCGCGCTGATCTTTTGGCTAAGTTCGGTACCGGCTAATTTGGCGACGCTGGTTAGCGACCCTGGTGCATCGCTCGCCTTGATGCGTTGCTCGGTAAATTCGAGCGCTATAGCATCAATCTCCAACGCCGCCAAGTGGTCGCTAAACGCGGCGTCGTCGAGATAGCAGACGCCGTTGTGGGCGTATTGTCGACCGGCAATGGCGCGGGCCTTGGCGAGTAATTTTTGATGGTCGATGGAATAATTGTGCCCGCCGCGCTCGAACTCGAGCAGGTACTTAGCCACGCTCCAGCCCTGATTTTCTTCGCCGAGTAGATTGGCTACCGGAATGCGCGCATCGCTAAAAAACACCTGGCATTGTTCGACCGTACCATCGAGACCGATAATTTCGCTCAAGCTGATTCCCGGGGTGTCCATGTCGGCGAGTAGAAAACTGATGCCGGCTTGGGGCCTGCCCTCGGTGGAGGTACGCACCAGACAAAATATCTTATTGGCGCGATGGGCAAAGCTGGTCCATATCTTCGAGCCATTGACCACGTAGTGATCGCCATCGCGCTCGGCACGGGTTGCCAGTGACGCCAAATCGGAGCCGGCTCCGGGTTCGGAATACCCCTGGCACCAGATGTCTTCGCCGGAGCGTATGCGCGGCAAGTACTCTTGCTTTTGTTGCTCGGTGCCGTACTTGATCAAGATCGGGCCAAGCATTTGAATGCCCAGCGCCATAAGCGCCGGGGCGTTGCCGAGTTTCAGTTCACGTTGAAAAATTTGGTGTTGATTTTGTGTCCAGTCGGTACCGCCGAACTCAGCCGGCCATGCCGGCGCAGCCCAGCCCTTGGCGTCAAGAATTTTGTGCCACTGCAGTGCGCAGTCGTAGTCGGCAAATACGCTGGTCATATTTTTGCCCGCGCGCACCAATTCGGGTGATAAGTACTCGGCTATAAATTGCCGCACCTCGGTTTGAAAGGTTAATTCATCTTTGGTCATCGACTTTTCCATCGGGTTTTGCGGCGAGTTTAGGGCTAGATAGCATGCGCGCCGCAAGTAAGAAAAAACAGGATAGATTGTTTATTAATTGTAGCTATCTGGGTAATTTAATCAATCATTTAATCGTCGATCAGGGCGATTAAAATGCGCTCTGCGAGTGGCCAGGCACTGCCCATATCGCGCCACTAGTCAGAGTCATCTGGTGCGCTAATGCAGACCAGTTGCTTACCCTGATTAGCGCCTTGAAAGAGCGCCACCAGAGCGCCGGGAAGGGCGTCAAAGCCCTGATTCACGGTGTCTGCATGGCGCAGTTGGCCGGCTGCGACCAGTGGCTGCATCGCGTCGATCGCAGCAGCAAATTGGTCGGCATGGTCGAGCACAATAAAGCCCTCCATGCGCGCACGCCGAAAGATTAAATTGAAATAGTTGGCCGGCCCATCGAGCGGGCCTGTGGCGTTGTAGCGTGAGATGCCGCCGCAGAGTACCACCCGCGCGGCATCGCGAATCAACCCCAACGCGGTATTCAACAGTTCGCCACCGGCGTTGTCGAAGTAAATGTCGATGCCGTCGGGACAGGCCTCGCTAAGTTGCTGTTGCCAGTTTGGTTCGCGGTAATTGACCGCCGCATCAAAACCCAGGGTCGCTGTGAGCCACTGGCATTTTTCTGTGCTGCTGGTGATGCCGACAACGCGGCAACCTTGAATTTTCGCTAGCTGTCCGGCCACAGACCCGGTCGCACCGGCGGCGCTTGAGACCACAAACACGTCGCCCTCGCGCGGTTTAGCAATCCGCTCGAGGCCAAACCATGCGGTCATGCCGGTGACGCCAAAGACGCCGATGGCGGCGCGCAGCGAGATGCCGTCGGGTATGTGCTGGAGTGGTGCTGCATCGGCGCGGTGAAGGTAGTATTGCTGCCAGCCAAAACTGCCGGTAACCCGAGTACCTACGGGGTACAAAGGGTTGTTTGAAACGCTCACGCTGCCGGCACCAAAGCCACGCATAACATCGCCGATTGCCAGTGGAGCAATATAGTCGGCGCGGTTTTCCATCCAGCCGCGCATCGCCGGTTCAAGCCCCATATAGTGCACGTCGATCAGGCACTCGTCCTCGCCTATAGTAGGTAGTGGGGTCGACACTTGTCTGAAATCGCTCTCGCGAACCATACCCTCGGGTCTGGCGGCGAGTAAAAATTGTTGGTTCACGGAGCACTCCTCATTCGTGACGGCAGCATAGCTATCAGTTTGCCAGTTTGGCGCGCAGTACATCCTTGCGAATTTTGCCCGATGCAGTGCGTTCAAAATTGTCGATTAAAATGACCTTTTCTGGCCATTTCTGCCGCGCCAGTCCGGCGTCCGAAAGGTGCGGTTGTAGGGTTTTACTGTCGATTAGCGCGTCGTCTGGTGCGTTTCCGTCAACCACAAGAAAGGCACAGACGCCCTCGCCGAGACGTTGGTGGGGCATTGCCACTACGGCTACCTCGCGAATGCGCGGGTGGTCGTGCAGCACGTCTTCGACCTCTTTGGCAGAGATATTCTCGCCGCCACGGATGATCAGGTCCTTTTTACGGTCGGTAATGACCACCGCGTTGTCGGCGGTGATGTGGCCGATATCACCGGTGTGAAAGTAGCCGTCGGTCATGGCTGCTGCAGTTTGCGCAGAATCCTTGTAGCCGAGCATCATCGCCGGCCCGCGGATCCATAGTTCGCCATCTTCTCCAGCCGCCATATCGCGGCCCTCGGCATCGACTACCCGAACCTGCCAATTATCAATTTTGCCGTCGGTAGTGGCGGCGAGTTCGAGTTGCTCGGGTCGCGTAAAGCCGGTGCTCACCAGCGGGACTTCGGTGCTGCCGTAGACCCGAAATGCCCGGCATTGGCCAAGGCTTTGAGGAACCCTGCGGATTAGCTCCGGCGGCACCGCAGCGCCACCGCAGGCAAACAGGCGCAAGCTCGATAGATCGTCATTGTGTTGCTCGGCGTGGTCGACCAGTTCTTGTAAAAAGGGCGTTGCGCTAATGCACAGCGTGGCTGCGTGGCGCTGAATTAACTCGACCGCTCGGGCCACTTGCCACTGGCTCATCAGCAGCGTTTTAACGTCACTGAAAAAAGGCAATTCGATCCCGTTGACGTAGCCGGTGATGTGCGTCACCGGCGAGGGCATTAACATCAAATCGCCGCCGTCCAAGTGCCACGCTTCGAGGGTATTGTCGATCGCCCGCGCTAGACTATTGTGGCTGTGCATGACCGCCTTGGGGGTGCCCGTGGTTCCCGAGGTATACATCAATACCTTGAGGCTGTCGGGGTCGACCGCGGCAGTCTGCAGGTTTGCGCTGTCGCTGTCGGTCAGTCTGTGATAGTCGATTTGAGAGCTATTAGGAGGGCTAGTTTGCCGAGTAAGGCGATCGCCTTTGGCCGCGCCCCTGACCACCACGACATGTTCCAAATCGGGTAGTTCATGGCGCAGCGAAGCGATCATTTTAGGGTAGTCGACCGAGCGAAAGGTGTGCGGGATGAACAGCAGCCGAGTTTGCGCATCACCGAGAATAAAGCGCAGTTCCCGCTCGCGGTAGATCGGGATAATCGGATTGACGACCAGACCGAGCATCGAGGCCGCTAGATCGATCGCCACCGCCTCGCGCCAACTCGGCAGTTGAAAGCTGATGACATCGCCAGCGGTCATTCCAAGCTGTTGCAACCCGGTGGCCAATTGCTGGGCCTCGAGAACAATTGCTGCGTTGGTGATTGGCGGTTCGTCTTCGAGGAGGATGATCTCCCTGTCTGGGTCGCTGGTAGCGCGTTGTAGCGCCAAATCAGACACTGTGGCGTTGCGCAGACTCTGCGATTTTATTCCGTTGTACACTGCCACCCCCACTTTATAGTAATCGTTATGGCCGCCTAGGGATCTCTCGAACCGGCTGTTTAGCGAGTTCAAAAAAAGAGTGCAAGGCAGTCGAGACGCACATGAAGGTACAGACGTGGCATAAAAAAGTCAACTATGATTGTTTTTGTTTATTGAATGGCTGCGGGTTTCATATGCTGCCGGCGTCATCCGACCGCTCAGGGTGCATTGCTAGAGAGACAGCGAAGTGCGTTGCAACGCTGCGACGCCGATGTTTTTGACGTCGTGGCGGCCGTGGCTCACGGTGGATGTTACTGGCTTATTACCACCCGAGGCCCGAGCTGTTGATTGCCGACAATCGGGGCAGCCCTCAATGGCCATTACTAGCTTACAGTTCGACGCCCTATCGATGGCGAGGCTAGCGGCTTTGTGGTGGCTGCCAAGCTCGCCCGCGGTAACTTCTTGAGAGTCTGCCGTGCGCTGGTGAATCAACCGCCCTGCGGATGGTTCATAGCGTCGGGGTAAGGCAGTACGTGCGCCGGTTGCAGGGTGCCGGGACCGTAATAGAGCGCGTCGAAGCGGCGCATGGCGTAAAGCCAGCCACCTGCGGTGCGCACGCAGGTATCGTTGTAGACACCGATAATGCGCAGGCCCTTGCCATCGCTATCGATAATGTCCTCATCAATGCTCCAGCGGCAGGTGGCGGTATCGCCGGCGACGTCGATCAGACCGCTGTGGTGGCTGTGAAAGACCACCGGAAAGCCGGCCATGGCACCCTCCCAAGTGGCGAGGATCGCCTCGCGACCTTGAATCGGCTCGCCAAGAAAATGCCAGATGGCGTCTTCGTGCCACAGCGAGCCCCAGAGCGCGCCGTCGCGGCGGGTTACGGCGTCGGTGTAGAGCGCGTTTAACTGGCGAATGTCGAGATCGTCTTGCATTGCTTGGCTCATGGCATTACTCCGCTGGGTTGGCGGCGGCGATGGTCGACGCCTCGATCTCGCCGGGCATCGGATTACGACGCAGCGTCAGCCCGCCGTTTACCTGTAGGTTTTGACCGGTCATAAAGCACTCGTCGCTACCGAGAAACACTGCGGCGGCGGCGATGTCTTCGGCGGTGTTCAGCCGACCCATCGGATATTCCTTGATAAAGGCATCGGCGAGTCCTGGCACGGCGAAATAGTCTTCGGTCATGGGTGATCGGGTAAACCCTGGAGAGATCGAGTTGGCGCGAATACCGCGCGCACCGAACTCGTCGGCAACGCCGCGAACAACGTGGTCAATACCCGCTTTGGTACCGATGTAGGCATGGTGATTGCCGACCAAAATGGTCGCGGTCGCCGACGAAATTTGAATGATCGATGCGCTATTGCTCATGTTGGTGACTAGCGCTTGCATAAATTGGTAGGGCCCTTTGAACTGTAGGTTCATCATCGCCACCAAATCCTCTTCAGAGGTTTCTTCAAACGGCGTCAACAGGCCCCAACCGGTGCAGTTGAGGGCAATGTCGATAGGGCCCGAACGGTCGACCGCATGCGCAACCGCAGCGTCGATGTCGGCTTTCGAGGTAATGTCGCAGTGCACGGCCGATCCGCCGATGGCGTCGGCAAGCGACTGTAAATTAGCCATGTTGCGCCCGGCGACGGTGACCTGAGCGCCTTCGTCGGCGAAGCGTCTGGCAATTATTTGCCCCATATTGTCGACGCTGGCGGCGCCGAGTATCAGTGCGGATTTCCCTTTGAGTCTGGACATAGCGTCCTCCATTGTCAGCATAAAGTGAGTGTGCGGTGCAGCAATATCCCATAAAAAATCAATATATATTGTTTTTTTATGCCGTTAATATAGCAAAAAAAAGACTTGCCAGACCAGCCTCAAATGGTTTTTATTGAGATTCACGACCTAGGATGGGCGGTGGTTGTAATGGCACATAGAGATAATCAATCCAATATCGGGGCGCTGCTGCAACGGCGGGCATGGGCGAATGGCGACAGCGAGGCCTACGTAGGTGTTGAGTCTGGGCACCGGATGAGCTTTGCGCAGTTGAACCAGCGCGCTAATCAACTCGCCAATGCGCTGCGGGCAGATGGCATCCAACCGGGGCAGCGGGTGGCGCTGTTGCTGCTTAACGGCAGCGCATTTTTTCAGGCGTTTTTTGCGCTGGCTAAAATTGGCGCGGTGATCGTGCCGTTGAACTGGCGGCTGACCGTGCATGAATTGGCATTTTTGTGCGACGACAGCGGTGCCTGTCGATTGATCTACGACGTTGAGTTTTTGACCACCGTCAAGGCCCTCGAGCAACGCCCCGAGACCTCGGCAATAGACCAGTGGTTGCAGGTGGGTAACAGCCTGCCGCCGGCCGATTTTGCCGCCGACTATGGGCGGTTTTGCGAAGGCGGAGCGATCGACCAACCGGCGGTGATCAGCGGCGGCGACGACTACCTGTTTATCATGTACTCGTCGGGCACCACTGGGTTACCAAAGGGCATTATTCACAGTCACCGCACCGTGATGGCGGCTATTCAAACGATTGTCGCGACCTCGCAACCAAAACTTCGTCAGCGCTGCATCAACATGCTGCCGATGTTTCATGTCGGCGCCCTGACGCCGTTACTGGTGAACGTATACAGCGGCGTGACCTCGGTGATGATGCGTGTTTTTGACCCGCAACGTGCCTGGCAAGTGATCGATCGTGAGCGCATAGACAGCGGTTTGGTGGTGCCGGCCATGTTGCAGGCGATGTCGACGGTGGCGGTCGCCGATCGCGGCGATCACAGTTCGCTGCAGTGGCTGTCGGTGGGTGCGGCGCCGGTGGCGCCATCGTTAATTGTCGAGTACAGCAAGCTGGGTATTCAGCTTCGTCAGGTCTATGGTCTTACCGAAACCTGTGGCCCGGGCTGCGTGATGGATGATAGCAATGGATTGTTGCGGCCCCACTCTGCTGGGCGGAGCTTTTTTCTCACCGACGTGCGGATTGTCGATGCTGAGGGTCGCGACTGCGAACGCGATGAAGCCGGTGAGGTATTGATTCGCGGCGACCATCTGATGGTCGGCTATTGGCGCCGCCCTGAGGCGACGGCCGAGGCATTGCGCGATGGTTGGCTATTCAGTGGCGATATTGGCAGCCTCGACGACGAGGGCTTCGTGACCATTCTCGATCGTAAAAAAGATATGATTATCTCTGGCGGCGAGAATATTTATCCCGCCGAAATTGAGGCCGTATTACTCGCGCAGGCCGGTATTGACGACGCCGCGGTGATTGGGCAACCGAGCGATCAATGGGGCGAAAGCCCAGTGGCGATAGTGGTCGCGCCGGGGCTGTCGGAACAGCAGGTGATCGATGGCTGCCGACAGCGATTGGCCGCTTACAAACTGCCAGTGGCGGTGACGTTTATCGATCATATACCGCGCAATCCGAGCGGCAAAATACTCAAGCGGGTATTGCGCGAGCGCTATGCCCAGACCGACGTCGACAGCTAGATTATGGCACTCGCCCGCCGGCGATGGCCATCAGCGCGCATTGTAGCGGTCGATAATCTGTTTGATCAGCGCTGGGCCGCGGTAGATAAACCCGCTGTAGACCTGCACCAGCGATGCACCCGCGGCGAACTTCTGTGCTGCGTCTTCGCCACTGAGAATACCGCCAACGCCAATAATCGGCAGTTTATCACCGAGGTGGCTATGTAGCGCCGCGACCACTGCGGTGGCGCTGGGCAGCAGCGGCGCTCCGCTTAACCCGCCCGCTTCATCGGCATGCAGCATGCCCGCTACGGGTTTTCGGTCGAGCGTGGTGTTGGTGGCAATAACGCCGTCAAAATTATGCCGCAGCAGCGAGTCGGCGATCGAGGCGATTTCATCGGCGTCCAAATCGGGGGCGATTTTCAACGCCAGTGGTACATAGCGACCGTGCTGTTCGGCCAGCTTGCCCTGTTCCTGCTTGAGCGTGGCGAGCAGTTCGTCGAGCAATTCGCCGTATTGCAAACTGCGTAGCCCGGGGGTGTTGGGCGACGAAATGTTGACCGTGATATAGGCCGCGTGTGCGTAGACTTTTTGCATGCAGTGCAAGTAGTCTAATTTACCGTCTTCGACCGGCGTGTCGCGATTTTTGCCGATGTTGACGCCGACCAATGCCGGTGATTTTTTCGCCTTTAGGTTGGCGACCAGATGATCGACACCCTGATTGTTAAAGCCCATGCGGTTGATGATTGCTTGCTTTTCGACGATCCGAAATAGTCGCGGCGCGGGGTTTCCGGCTTGCCCGCGGGGTGTCACTGTGCCGACTTCCACATGCCCAAAACCCATGGCGTAAAAGGCGTCGATCGCCTCGCCATTTTTGTCCAAACCGGCGGCGAGCCCGACCGGATTGTCAAACTCGAGGCCCATCACCGATACCGGCGCGCTGTCAAGTTGCTGCCGATAAAGGCGCTCTAGGGGGGTGTTGGTGGTGCGGCTGAGGGCGCCAAGGGTCAGGTCATGGGCTCTTTCGGGGTCTATTTGCAGCAACAGCTTTTGGGCAATTTTAAACAACATAAATGCGTATCTCTGGTTTTATGGCTCT
>DDJS01000113.1:50149-50943 GCA_002339165.1 Cellvibrionales bacterium UBA2618
GTTTTATGGCTCTGGTGTTATGTCTCTTGTCTCACAGCTCTGGTTTTACAGCTCTGAGTTTACTGCTCTGGGTTTAAACAGCGCGGTTCATTGACCGAGTCATGTGCGCGGGTCATCCGCTGTGCTGACGTGCGCCGCGGATGATAACATTTCGCCGCGTTGAGGTATCTAGCGCGAAATATACCGCGCTTTGTGCTCCGCGCGGGCGATTGGTGCGTAAAGATTTTTGTGCGTAGAATTGAAAATAGCGTGATGTACCACGTTGGACGAGGGTAGAGGATTATGGCGATAACGCTGGCCAAGCTAGAAAAGTATTTTGTGGTCGAAAAATTGATTTTTCACTCGATTGATCTGAGCCTTTATCAGGTCTCGGCGATTATCGAGGGCCAAGAGCAGTACGTCAGCGACAGCGACGGAAAGTTGTTGCGGTCTTTTAATCTGGTGGAATTGCAAAAGCAGTTGCGCGCCGTCGACGCGCAAGAACGGGTACTTAGACACACCAGCGCCTACGACGAAATGATTGGCGGCCCGGAAAAAACCTCGAGTAATACCCTCGAAGTGCCTCTTGCAGACAACCAATTGTATTGACGGGCGTTGCGCTGATTTTTTAAAGTAAGGGTTTTAAGTTGAGTAAGCGCTCGCTTCAACGGCCCATTACAAGTCCTCATTTTAAAGATTTATGTCAGCCATGTGTCGCAGGCTGTGCGCGGATGGCTCTAGATCAAACTCGGTATGCGATGGCGGTAGCTAAAAGCCACGAGCAGTCTTGCTAAGAATGGCAATGGCCTGAAAGA
>DDJS01000125.1:0-9619 GCA_002339165.1 Cellvibrionales bacterium UBA2618
CTGGCACCCCAGAATACTGGCCTGTTAATGCAGATATTGGACGCCGTTATTCGCGCGTTTCGGGCGATTATAACCCTATTCATCTATCTGACATCACCGCAAAAATGTTCGGGTTTAAACATGCTATTGCGCATGGAATGTGGACCAAAGCGCGCTGCGTAGCCGCGCTTCGTGAAAATTTACCGAGCGCGCCCTATTGTATTGATGTGGAGTTTCAACGGCCGCTGTTTTTGCCGTCGGGGGTGATGTTTTTTCAGCATATGGAAAGTGATTTACGACATTTTTCAGTTTTTAATCAACAAACCGGTCACGCCCACTTGCGGGGCCAAATTAGAGGGTATTGTGATGGCGATTAACTACGCTGCGCCGGTCAAGGATCTGATGTTCTTGTTCGATGACGTGATGGATATGCAGGAAAATTTTCAGCGTTTGGCGTTGGCTGATGCGGCGACGTCAGATATCCTTTCGGCAATTTTCTCTGAAGCCGGGAAATTCTGTGAGAATGAATTGGCGCCGCTGTATCAGAAGGGTGATCAAGGGTGCGTTTGGGATGACGGCGTGGTCACTACACCCGAAGGATTTAAAGAGGCCTATCGCGCGTTCATCGACGCGGGATGGACGAGTTTAAGCGGTGATCCCGCCAATGGCGGCCAAGGTTTACCATCTTCAGTGATGATTTCAGTTAACGAAATGTTGGCGACTGCCAACTGGGCTTGGGCGATGTATCCGGGGCTCAGCGAGGGCGCTATAGCGACGCTTGAGGCGCATGGCACCGAGCAGCAGAAAAAACAATATTTAAGTCAACTCATAAGCGGTGAGTGGAGTGGCACCATGTGTTTGACCGAATCTCACTGCGGCACCGATTTGGGCCAGATGCGAACCCGCGCTGAACCCAGCGATGATGGCAGTTATCGTATCAATGGCACCAAGATTTTTATCTCTGCAGGCGAGCACGACTTGACTAGTAATATTGTGCATATTGTGCTGGCCAAATTACCCGATGCGCCGTCTGGAACAAAGGGGATATCGCTGTTTATCATCCCCAAGTATCTACCCGCAGAGGATGGCTCGGCGGGGGAGCGCAACGGTGTTCGGTGTGGCTCGATCGAGGACAAGATGGGCATTCATGGCAATGGCACTTGCGTACTCAATTTTGACGACGCCCACGGTTATCTGATTGGTAAGCCTCACGATGGCATGAACGCCATGTTCACTTACATGAACGTGGCGCGCATCGGCACCGCGGCTCAGGGTGTTGCCGCAGCAGAGTTGTCTTATCAAGGCGCGGTTGCCTACGCCAAAGATCGACTTGCTATGCGTTCATTATCGGGGATTAAAAATCCTCAAGGGCCCGCCGATCCAATCATTGTTCACCCCGATGTACGGCGTATGCTACTCACTCAACGTGCGGTCGCTGAGGGTGGTCGGGCAATGATTGTCTACGCCAGTCGCTTTGCGGATCTATATCGCTCGGGTAAGACCGACAGCGCGCGGGCCGAAGCAGAAGCACGGTTGGGGTTTTGCACGCCGATACTCAAGGGTTTTCTGACCGAGTTGGGCAGCGACTGCGCGAGTCTTGGCATGCAGGTCCTTGGCGGGCATGGTTACATCAAAGAATGGGGCATGGAGCAAATTTTGCGCGATAGCCGCATAGCGACCCTCTACGAGGGGACTACGGGTATTCAAGCGTTGGATTTGATCGGCCGAAAAGTTCTTATGGATCGGTTTTTTCAACTCAAACTGTTCGCCGGAGAAATGCTCAATTTTAGTGCGCAATTTTTGCCTTGGAAACGCCATCCGTTGACCCGTAAAATGTGGCGGCAGGCATGGCAGGTCGCGAAACTGGCGGTTAAATGGCGCTACTTGGGACTGCGTGTCGGTTTTCGGGCAAAGCGCAATCCAGACAATGCTGGCGCCTCGTCGGTGGATTTTTTAATGTTTTCGGGCTATGCCTACATGGCTTTTATGTGGGCCAAAATGAGTTTGGTTGCCCATCGGCAACTGCTCGATGGTGAAGGTGACAAAGAATTTTTGCAGGCAAAGTTACACACCGCCGAATTCTTTTTCACTCGCATGCTACCGGCGGCCGATGCCCACGCCGATATGCTGTTAGCGCCGGTGACGTCGTTGATGGCGATGCCGGAGTCGTCGTTTTAACAGCGCACCAGTGGTTCTCGCCAACGGCCATCGCGCAACGCACTAACCGTCGATGTGCGGGTGTATTGCAGCGCGATTTTTTAGCGCTGTAATGGCTCGAATAGCAGTTGCGTCAGGCCGGCGGCACTCGCCGCCAGAAGTACCCAGCCGATCAAGCGGAAAAAATGTGCGCTGTCGCGCTGCATCATCCGTTGATGAAAGCGTATGCCGAGGGCATGACCGACGCCTGCAAATGGCAGCAGCATAAGAGCGGCTGTTATCTGCAAGTCGATGCCTGCGCTCGCCAGTGCAACGAGCTTAATACTTACCAGTACCCACCAGACAACAAACAGCGTGTTGCGAAATTCACTGATCGCGACATGTCGCAATGCTACCGGAATAATTAGTGGCGCGCCGATCAGTGAGATGCCGCTGACGTAGGCGCCCAGCATTAGAAATACCACATCGGCGATCTTACTGGTGCTCTTCAGTGGCCGGTCGATGATATAACTAATGGCATACAGAGCCACCAGCAGATAGATCAATAGAGCTGTTTGATGGCTGGGTAGTAAAAGCAAACCAACCACGCCGGCCAACTTTGGTAGCGCCATAATCGCCAGCGAAAATCCGACAAACCGCCAGTTGATCGTGCTCTGTGCGATCGCTCCGCAGGGTGTTTCACTCCACGTAAGACGTTCTGCCTGAAATACCGTGATAGCAGCGAAAAATAGCACATGGAGGCCGATGATCGGCATAAAAAACAATGGTTGGTCGTGAATTAGCAGCAGAAATGGCAGGGCAAACAGCGTGCCGCCAAAGCCAATGCCAGAGCGAACAAAACCGCTCCAGCCAAAGATCAGTGCAATCCACACATATTGGTATACCAACAACTCGGGCATCAATTGCCGCAGTGACCCTCGGCATGGGAATGGCCATGGGCTATTTCTTCATCGCTGGCTTTGCGCACGGCTAGCACCTCGACGTCGAAGTGCAAATTTTTACCGGCTAAGGGGTGGTTCATATCGACATCTACGCTGAATTTACCGACTTTGATGACGGTGCCGGGTACCACGCCGTTCTCGGTGTTGATGTGCACCTGCTTACCGGCCGCTAATTTGCCCTCGTGGCCTAGATACTTGACCGGTACGCGTTGTTTTTTATTTACCGAGCGCAAACCGTAAGCCTCGGTCGGTCGAAGCGAAAATGTCAGTTTCTCACCGGTTTTTAAATGCTCTACGGCAGCTTCGAAACCACGGGGCATCTGCTGTCTACCATGGAGGTACTGCATCGGTTTGGCCGCGTCGAAAGTGGACTCAATCAGGTCGCCCGCATCGTCAGTTAAGCGGTAGTGAAGACTGATAAAATGGTTGTGGTTAATTTGCATCTGATTCCCCTGTGCCAGCACTATGATACCTCACTGGGTAATTGGCAACGAGTCCGTGAACGGCTTTTTTTGAACTGGGTTTAGCTCTACAATAGCGATCTATTACCCGCAAGTGCTATATGGAGGATGGGTTATGAATGGTCGAGCGAGCGATGGGCAAGAGCCCCCCAACGGGCCACCGGATGGTGCGTCAGATGATCAGTTTGGTGACCTTTTTGGCGAAGCGGTTGAGCCGTTGGGCGCCAAGGGGGCAAGCCGCGTCCGTGTGCCTATCGAAAAGACGCCCGGGATGTTGGCGCGGCGTGAAGCGGCCGCTCGCCAGTTGCGCGAGGAGCCCAATTTCCTCGATCCTGGCAGCTATGTCGAGTCGGTCGAGCCACTCGAAATACTGAATTTTCAACGCCCTGGAGTACAGCACGGCGTTTACAAAAATCTGCGGCTGGGTAAATATAACATTCAGTCGCGCTTGGATTTACACCGGCACAGCGTCGAACAGGCGCGTCGAGCGCTATGGCGTTTTATCAGCGATTGTCAGCAGCGCGGTGTGCGCTGTGCGCTGGTCACCCATGGCAAGGGAGAGGGGCGCGAGCAACCGGCGATACTCAAGAGTTGCGTCAATCATTGGTTGCGTCAGTTTGATCAAATCTTGGCTTTTTACAGTGCACAAAAACATCATGGTGGTTCCGGTGCGACTTATGTGCTGGTAAAAAAAGGCCTCGAGGCGCGGCGAAATACCGGTGATAAACTTGATCAGGCCAAGCGTTTGAAATCCTGAACAACCCAAAGGAATTGATCTGGAGTGCGCCGGCCGGCGTAATTTACTGCTAATAAAAAGGGGTTTTACTGTGGGTCATTTGGCCATTCAATGGGCGGAACGAGGTTGGTTGCCGGACTGGCTGATTAGGTTGGGCATCCGTGCGTTACTTAAACGTCGACTTCGGGCGATTGGCAGTGACAACGCAGAGGCCTTTTGTGACGCCAAGCAAGCCTTTATCACTCGCCAAAATGAGGCGCCGATCGCGCTTCAGACCGAGGCAGCCAACCAGCAGCACTACGAATTGCCCGCAAAATTCTTTAGTGCGGTTCTGGGCCCTCACCTCAAGTATAGCTGCGGCTTCTGGCGAGATACTGATGCTACGCTCGAGCAATCGGAGCGCCATGGCCTCGAGGATACCTGCCGGTTTGCCCAATTGGCAGATAGTCAAAAAATTCTTGAATTAGGTTGCGGGTGGGGTTCTCTGACGCTTTGGATGGCACAGCAGTACCCGCACAGCACGATTACTGCGGTGTCCAATTCGCGCTCGCAGGCACAGCACATTCGTGCCAAAGCGGAGTCACTCGGTCTTGGCAACGTTGAAGTTATCACCTGCGATATGAACGATTTTGATACTGCTTTAGGTCAGTTTGATCGTATCGTATCGGTAGAGATGTTCGAGCACATGCGCAACTATGGACATCTGTATGGCAAGATTAATCGCTGGCTGGCACCCGGCGGTCTGTTTTTTAAACATATCTTTGCGCATCGCAACACGCCCTACGAATTCGTGGTTGAAGATGCCAGCGATTGGCTGAGCGAATATTTTTTCACCGGCGGCATGATGCCGAGTGACGACCTACCCGCGCATTTTCAGCAGCATCTCAAACTGATCGATCGGCAGATTTGGGATGGACGACACTACCAAAAAACCAGCAACGCCTGGTTAATTCAAATGGATACCCAAAAAGACCGTTTAATGCCTCTGATGATGGAGGTATACGGTGCCGATCAGGCGGGTATTTGGTGGCTGCGATGGCGCCTATTTTTTATGGCTTGCGCGGAACTATTTGGTTACCGACAAGGGCAGGAATGGTGGGTTGGACACTACCTATTTACCCAGGGCGAAACCAGTTGATGATGCGTAGCCTATTCGACGCTATGCCCTTAGATGATTACTTGGGCGGCCGTTTTTCAGTCACCAATGAGTTGGCGGTTGTTCTGCTAATCGACGTTAAAAGGTGCTCGCCGTGACCTCTGTAAGGTTGCCAGTGGCGTTGTGTCTATGGTTATTTGTTGCATTGAACGCCAGCGCCCAAACGTCGCGCAGCTGGAACTTCGAGGTCTTTTTAAACGACAAAAAAGTGGGTTGGCACCACTTCGTATTAGTAGTGGGCGACGGCGAGATGCAATTAACTTCAACTGCGTCGTTTGATTTTAAAGTCTTTCTCTTTTATCCGGTCAAATACCGCCACCGCGCGGTTGAGCAGTGGCGCGGCGATTGCCTAATTGCCATCGAAAGCCACACCGAGAAACGCGGCAAGACGATAGCCTTTGTCGGTCAGCAGACGGCGGAGGGGTTTAGCGTGAGCGTCGGTGGTGAGCGCAAATTACTGCCCAGTTGTCTGCGCAGTTTTACTTATTGGAATCCTGATTGGCTCGACGGCGACGCGCTGTTGAATGGCGAGAACGGCGAATACTGGTCGGTAGCCATCGATCGCAAAAAGACCCCGAGTGGGGAGGAGTTGACGTTGACGACACCAGCCGGGGATATTCGATTACGCTACGACCAGCGGGGCGACTGGCAATACCTCGAATCCAAGATTACCGCCGTCGGCATGCTCAGTTATCGGCGTCAGGTCAGCGAAGTGTCGCCGTGAGTCGAGCTATGCTGAGTACGATAATGCTGATTGTCACGATCGGCTCAGGTTGCAGTTCGCCGCCACCGCTGAAGGCCGTTGCGGCGGTCGATCTTCCGCGCTTTATGGGCGATTGGTATGTGGTCGCTAGCATACCGACGTTTCTCGAGGTCGATGCCTACAATCCCGTTGAGTCCTATCGGCTCGATGCGGACGGCAGTATCGCCACCACGTTTACTTTTAATGCCGGTGGGTTGGATGGCGAGAAAAAAACC
The DNA here is from genome assembly GCA_002339165.1 of Cellvibrionales bacterium UBA2618. Lineage (GTDB taxonomy): Bacteria > Pseudomonadota > Gammaproteobacteria > Pseudomonadales > Porticoccaceae > TMED48. The sequence goes on from DDJS01000125.1 coordinate 6,409, forward strand.
TACCATCCCCGTGGCTATGTGCGCGATCGCCAGAGCAATGCGGTGTGGGGCATGCAGTTTATTTGGCCGATCAAGGCCGACTACCGGATTGTCTATCTCGATGACCAGTACGAGTACACCATTATTGGCCGCAATCAACGCGATTATGTTTGGATCATGGCTCGGCATCCGGTCGTCGATGAGCTTATTTATGCGGACTTAATTGGTCGGGTTGAGAGCTTTGGATACGCACTGGACCACGTCGTGCGCGCGTCGCATAAATTTGATCAAAAGGATAAGCTGTGATGCCCGCGTCCCCTAAAACGTCGTCGGAGGCGCTATGAAAATTGCTATTATCGGTACCGGTGTCGCCGGTAACGTAGCCGCCTACCATCTAAATAAACACCATGACATTGCGGTTTTTGAAACCAATGATTACATTGGCGGGCATACCCACACCCACAACGTCGAGGGTGCCGGTGGCCCTCACTCTGTGGATTCGGGGTTTATCGTCTTTAACTACGCCACCTATCCGCAGTTTACCCGACTGTTGGCTGAACTCGATGTCGAGGCCCAGCTGTCGGAGATGAGCTTTGGGGTTAGGTGCGACACCACTGGTCTTGAGTACATGGGTTCGAGCCTAAATACCTTGTTTGCTCAGCGTCGTAATCTATTGCGACCCTCATTTTGGGGGATGATTGGCGACATTTTACGCTTTAATCGTAACGCTGGAGAGCTTTTAGCCGACGATGGTAATGACATCACCTTGGGTGATTACCTCGCCGAGCAGGGTTATGGCGAGGCTTTTATCCACCACTATCTAATACCGATGGCCGCCGCCGTTTGGTCAGCTGACCACCAGTTAATGGAGCAGTTCCCGGCGCGTTACTTACTCCATTTTTTTCACAATCATGGCCTTTTAAAGGTCGCAGACCGTCCAGATTGGTACGTTATTAAAGGCGGTTCTAAGGTCTACGCCGAGGCACTGACGCGCGCTCATCGCGAGCATATTCGTCTGTCCACACCGGTGCTCGCAGTGCGCCGTGAAGCGTCGCGAGTGATAGTCACCAGCGACGCCGGCGAGGAGACTTTCGATGCCCTCTTTGTGGCCTGTCACAGCGACCAAGCCCTGGCGTTATTGGAGGATCCTAGCGAGACTGAGCGGGCAGTGCTTGGAGCGATTAGCTATCAGGATAACGAGGTCCTATTGCATACCGACAGCAGCCTGATGCCCCGTCGGAGGCGCGCTTGGGCTGCATGGAATTACCACCTGCAAGACACTGGTGCCGGCGCGCGGCCGGTGGCGGTAACTTATAACATGAATATATTGCAGGGCTTTGATTGCGATCAACAATACTGCGTGACTCTCAACAACAGCGCAGCTATCGATCCGAACCAAGTGATTGCCAGGATGCACTATCAGCATCCGGTTTACACGCCCGAGTCGGTAGCGGCTCAGGGGCGTCAAGCCGAGATCAATGGCCCTATGCGCACCTATTACTGCGGTGCCTACTGGCGCTATGGTTTTCACGAAGACGGTGTGGTGAGTGCCCTCGATGCACTGGAGCACTTCGAGCATTCGCTGGGTGATCCAGAGCAGTGAATTTGACGAACACTCAAACGGCGAGTTCCGACAGTGCCTAATAGCTGCCTATACACCGGAACCGTGCGGCACAGTCGCCACGTTCCCGCTGAAAATACCTTTTTATACCGGGTGTTCATGCTTTATTTGGATCTCGATGAAATCGATTCGCTGTTCCAGCGTTTTTGGTTTTGGTCGGCCAAGGCACCCAACTTGGCATGGTTTCGACGGGCTGATCACAGTGGCGATGCAGATGTTCCGCTGAGCGCTAGTATCCGTGATCTAATCTACCGACAGACTGGCAATCGACCCGATGGGGCGATCTTTCTGCTGACCAATATGCGTTATTTCTTTTATCGATCCAACCCAGTAAGTTTTTATTATGTCTATAGCCTCGATGGCAGCCGCCTAGAAACAGTGGTCGCCGAGGTAACCAACACGCCCTGGGGCGAGCGCCACTGTTACGTGTTGAATGAGGTCGACGGATCGTCGAGCACGCGCTTTAGAGACTACCAAATCGATAAAAACTTTCACGTATCGCCGTTTATGCCGATGGATATGCAGTACCGCTGGCGATTGACAGTCCCCGATGACGCGTTGACGGTGCACATTCAAAATTATCGCCGAGATCAAAAGGTGCTGGATGTGACGCTGGATCTTCAGTCGCAACCAATGACTTCGGCCAATCTGGCCCAGTGTCTCTGCCGATACCCATTGATGACCCTCAAAGTATCGCTGGCGATCTACTGGCAAGCAATAAAAATATGGTTAAAGGGTGTCCCATTTTATGGCCACCCAAAGACTAAAACGCGCGGAGAGAGCAGTAATTATGACCAATGAATACAGTGGAGAAATTACCCAAGATAGCGGACGTCTATTAGATCGGTTCGCCAAGCGCGCAGTATTGACTCGTTTGGGAGCGCTCAAATTAGGCCAGCTCAACCTGCTCGACGGCGACTTTAGCCAAGTGTTTGGTGCTCGTTCAGTCGACGACGACTCGCTGGAAGTGACTCTGGAGGTGTTCGATCAGAGTTTTTATGCGGACTTTGCCTTTGGCGGCACGACCGCGGCGGGTGAGGCCTATATGCGTGGATCTTGGCGCTGCAGCGACCTAACCACGCTGGTGCGCATAATGATTAAAAATGCCGATGTACTGGATGCACTGGACAATAGCTGGCTGCGGGTCAAGGCACCACTTTTTCGCGTTGCACACTGGTTCAATCGCAACACCCAAGTCGGCAGTCGACGTAATATCCAGGCCCATTACGATTTGGGTAACGACATGTTCAAGCTGTTCTTGGATTCGTCGATGATGTATTCCTGTGCCTATTACCCCCGTGAAAACAGCGATTTAGAGGCGGCTGCCGAGGCTAAATTAAAACGTATTTGCGACAAATTGCAGCTCTCTAAAGCCGATCGAGTGGTTGAAATTGGCACTGGCTGGGGCGGTTTTGCGATTTATGCGGCGCGCAATTACGGCTGTCATGTGACCACCACGACGATTTCTGACGAGCAGCATGAATTGGCGGCCGAGCGTATCGCAGCCGCTGGATTAACCGATTCAATTACGCTGCTAAAACAGGACTATCGGGATCTCAACGGCCACTACGATAAGCTTGTCTCGATTGAAATGATCGAAGCGGTCGGGCC
>DDJS01000125.1:10000-28909 GCA_002339165.1 Cellvibrionales bacterium UBA2618
GTAATGCTGATTCAGGCGATCACTATGTGCGATCAGCGCTATGACCGCGCGGTGCGTTCGGTAGATTTTATTCAGCGGTATATTTTCCCAGGGGGCTTTATCCCCTGCGTGTCGGCGATCGCCGAGGGCGTTAAGCAGGCCACCGATATGCGCCTTTTTCATCTCGAGGATATCGGCCCGCATTACGCGACCACGCTGCGTGACTGGCGCGATAAATTCAACGCCAACCTCGAGGCTATCCGTGCGCAGGGGTACTCGGAGGATTTTATTAGGATGTGGGAATTCTACCTGTGTTACAGCGAGGGCGGTTTTATCGAGCGGGTGCTGGGCAACGCTCAGGTGGTCTTTATAAAGCCCGACAATCGCATCGACTGGCGACTTTCGATGGTTGACTAGGGCCGGTAGGTCCGCCGCCGATAGCGAAAGTTTTGAGCGTCCGCGCGGTACCGAGATGGTGGGTGTTCGGCTAGATTTGGCGTTTACCTCGGGATCGCACTACAATGCGCGCACTTCGGCGATGGGTGAGGCGCGATGACCTTGCGTAAGGAAAAATTAGAAGCCAACAAACTGCACAAGCGACTTCGCCGCAACGTCGGCAAGGCGGTGGCTGATTATCGCATGATTGAGTCCGGCGACCGCATCATGGTGTGCCTGTCGGGGGGCAAGGATTCTTATGGGATGCTGGATATTCTCATGAATTTGCGAGACAACGCGCCGATAGAGTTCGAATTGGTGGCGGTTAATTTGGATCAAAAACAACCGGGCTTCCCGACCGAGGTACTGCCTCAATACCTCGATGGAGTGGGTATTGAATACCACATTATTGAGAAAGACACCTACAGCATTGTGACCGAAAAAATTGCCGAAAATCGCACCTATTGCAGCCTCTGCTCGCGACTGCGCCGCGGCACGCTGTACGGCTTTGCCGAGAAGATCGGCGCCAGTAAAATTGCTCTCGGTCACCACCGCGACGACATCGTTGAAACGCTATTTTTAAATATGTTTTATCAGGGCAAGCTCAAGGCTATGCCGCCCAAGCTGCTGTCGGATGATGGTGCTAATATGGTCATCAGGCCGCTCGCATACTGTCGTGAGGTGGACCTTCAGGCGCTGGCGGAATTGCGCCAGTACCCGATCATTCCATGCAATCTCTGCGGTTCCCAAGACGGTTTGCAGCGGCGTGTCGTCAAGGCCATGTTGCGCGATTGGGAGCGCGAGCATCCCGGTCGTGTGGAGACAATTTTTAGCGCCATTAAACACGTTGCACCATCGCAATTGGCCGATACAGCGCTGTTCGATTTTGCCGCCTTGCAACTCGATCGAGATGCCTTGGCGCCGTTTGACGGGGTCGCTTCGAGTATACGCGCGATCAATTTATAAGCCGCGCGCGCCATCGCGCGACGCTGCGCTACAATAGACTTGCCGAGTCGCATAAGCCGAGTCCAATAAGAAGAGGAACAGCCCCATGTCGCAGCTCTCCCTGCCCACCCTTATCGCCTTCCTGATCTACGTTGGCATCGTCCTCGGCATTGGCTTTTATGCCTATGCGCGAACCCGTAATTCGGGTGATTACTTTCTCGGTGGTCGACAATTGTCGCCAACGGTTTCGGCGATCAGCGCTGGAGCCTCGGATATGAGCGGTTGGGTATTACTCGGCCTGCCCGGGTACGCTTATTTGGCCGGTCTAGAGGCGGCGTGGATTTCTATTGGATTGGTGATTGGGGTTGCCGCAAACTGGTTGTTGATAGCGAAACGGCTACGTATATACAGCGCTCAGCTAGACGATGCCGTGACCTTGCCGGCCTATTTTCAGCGCCGCTTTGCCGATCCATCGCCGTGGTTAAAGTCGATTGCTTCGGTGAGTATCTTACTGTTCTTTTTGTTTTATGTTGGCTCTGGGTTGATCGCCGGCGGCAAGCTGTTTAACGAGGTATTTGGCTTTGATTATCGGATTGCGGTGTTGGTAAGCGTCGCTCTGATCTTATTGTACACCTTGTTTGGTGGGTTTTTGGCGGTCTCGTGGACCGATGTCTTTCAGGGTATTTTGATGTTGCTAGCGCTGGTAGCGGTGCCGCTGCTAGTGATTGATCAGTCGGGAGGCGCCGGCCAGTTCGCCGCTAATATCGACAGCCTCAACCCGCATCTGCTAAATATGTTCACTTCGGCGGAGGGTGAGGCTTTGACGTTGATGACGATCGTCAGCACCATGGCGTGGGGTTTGGGCTATTTTGGGCAGCCGCATATTCTGGCCCGCTTTAAGGCTATTCGCTCGCCCGACGACACCTCTCTGGCGGCATCGATCGGCATCAGTTGGGCGCTACTCTGTTATGCCTTGGCGATTTTGGTAGGTCTTTGCGGTATCGCTATGCTCGGTGCGCCGTTGGAGGATCCAGAAAAAGTATTTATTGCCCTGACGAGTCTCATTTTTCACCCGCTGATTGCCGGAGTATTACTGGCGGCGATATTGGCGGCAATCATGAGTACCGTAGACTCTCAGTTGTTGGTGTGCTCGGCCTCTCTGGCGGAGGATCTCTACCCCTTAATTACTCGCAAGACACTCGGTGCTGAACAGCGTATGCGAGTCGCTCGCTTTGCCGTTGTGGCGCTGGCGTTACTGGCCACTGGGTTGGCGATGAACCCGGAAAGTAAAGTGCTGGACGTAGTGTCTTACGCCTGGGCAGGTTTGGGCGCCTCTCTCGGCCCGGCGATACTGCTCAGTTTGTATTGGCGGCGCATGACTGCGCAGGGTGCCTTGGCGGGGGTACTAACGGGTGGGTTGAGTGTAATTGTCTGGTCGCGCCTCGAGGGTGGTGTGTTTGATTTGTACGCGTTGTTACCGGGCTTCGTGCTTGCGCTAATAGCGATTGTGGTGGTTAGTTTAATCAGTCGCGAACGCCTTGATTCGCGGGTTGCAGAGCAGTTCGACAGGATGCTCGCGCAGCGCTAGCGGCCTAGCTCAAAGTTGCGCCGTCCCGCGCGATCCCCTACATCTGTTGCATCACTTCGATGCCCAGTAGGTCGAGGCCGCGGGCCAGTGTTGTGGCGCTCAGTGCGCTGAGTTGCAAGCGGCTAGCGCGGTCTTCGGGACTGACGTTGGATTTTAAAATCGGGCAGCACTCGTAGAATGACATGTAGGCGCTGGCCAAGTCGTAAAGGTAGGTGCAGAGCACATGGGGGTAGCACTCGGTGGCGACTTGTTCAATGATTTCGTCAAACTGCAAGAGTTGCAGCGCCAAGCTTTTTTCCGCGTCTGTTCCGATTATCACCGGGGCAGAGTGTGCGGTGCGATCGACGTCGGCGCGACGGAAAATGCTGCAAATGCGTGTGTAGGCATATTGCAGATACGGTGCGGTATTGCCCTCGAACGACAGCATCGCCTCCCAGTCAAAAATATAGTCGGTGGTACGAGTCTTACTGAGATCGGCATATTTGACCGCGCCAATGCCTAGCTTTCGTGCGATATCTGCTATCTGTCGATCGTCTAAATTAGGGTTTTTTTCGCGGATTAGCCGGGCAGCGCGCTCCTCTGCCTCGTCGATTAGGCCAGCCAGTTTAACGGTGCCGCCGTCACGGGTTTTAAACGGTTTGCCATCGCGACCCATCATAGTACCAAAGGCGTGGTGCTCTAGGTCGACATCTGCGGCTACCAATCCCGCCTTGCGACCGGCGCTAAAGACCTGCTTCATATGTAGCGCTTGTCGGGCATCGATAAAATACAGAATACGATCGGCTGCGAGGGTTTGGGCGCGGTATTCGAGAGCCGCTAAATCAGTAGTGGCGTAGAGGAAACCGCCATCGGACTTGCGGATGATCATCGCTGATGGCTGGCCCTTTTTATCCGCCAAATCATCCAGAAAAATCACCTTGGCACCCTGATCATCAACTGCCAATCCGCACTCTGTTAGTTTACTGACTATCGCTTCTAACTGGTTGTTATAGGTGCTTTCCGGTTGTACATGCTCGGCGCTTAAGCCGACATTGAGGCGGCGGTAAATCTCTAAATTGTGGGCTACCGAAGTGGCGATAAACTGTTGCCAAAGCGCTAGACAATGCTCGTCGCCAGATTGCAGTCTGACCACATAGGCGCGGGCGCGGTCTGCAAAATCGGGGTCTTCGTCAAAGTGTCGCTTGGCTTGTTGGTAGAATTTCTCGAGGTCGTTGAGCGCTAGATCACCGCGTTCACCAGCGCCCAGGTGCAGCTCTAACTCGGCGATCAACATACCAAACTGCGTACCCCAGTCTCCCATGTGATTTTGCCGGATAACGTGGTCCCCACGATACTCTAAAACTCGTGCTAAACAGTCGCCAATAATGGTTGAGCGAATGTGCCCGACGTGCATTTCCTTGGCGAGGTTGGGGCTCGAGTAATCGATAACGACATTGCTAGCGGTTCGTTCACAGGTCTCTGGGTCTAAGCTACGGCCGAGTTGCTCGCCGATAAACGTGCGGCTCAGGTGGAGGTTAATAAAGCCCGGGCCAGCAATTTCGATGCGTTCGGCAATACCATCGAGATCCACCTGGTCGACAATCTGCTGCGCCAGTGCTCGCGGGTTAACCCCCAGTCGCTTGGCCGCCGCCATTGCTCCGTTCGCCTGATAATCTCCAAATTTTGGACGCGCACTGAGGGCGAGTATAGGTTGACAATCTTTGGGTATGCCGGCGGCTATCATGGCCGCCGATAGGCGTTGATTTAAATGGTTCTTGATGGACATGTGAGGCTCGGTTGGTCGCGGATGTGCGGATTGTAGTTTTACCTATCGCGAAAGCAAAGATAAAACTTTTACCTGCGGTGTACTATAGCGTTTTGTGCGCCTGGCCGCTTGGCAAGTAACTGGTGGTTTTGATATGCTAAAAGCCCCAAGCCCATCCGTCTGGCGTTTGGCTCGTGAATTTGGCAATGTCGTTCGAGGATTTGCATGCAGACCACACTGATCGATCAGGGGCTCAACCTCATGCTGTTTGGTATGGGAAGCGTGTTTAGTTTTTTACTCCTGTTGGTGTTGGCGACTCAGGTCATGTCGCTGTTGGTCAATCGCTGGTTGCCCGAGGAACTGGTCTCCGGTAATGTCGCACAGGCAAGCGCTGGAGCGCCGTCGATGACGATCGATCCGAAGACAGTCAAAGCCATTCAAACTGCCATCGACCGTCATCGCGGTGGTGGCAAACGCGATTAAATCGCCTTTTGTTGCGCTTACTTAACCATCTGTCACTGCTTGTAGGAAGGCTCTATGTCCGATAATTTACTTGCACAACGCCCGCTGGGAATTACTGAGGTGGTGTTACGGGATGCTCATCAATCGCTGTTTGCCACGCGTATGCGCATCGATGATATGTTGCCGATTGCGGCGGAGCTGGATGAAATCGGATATTGGTCAATGGAGTCTTGGGGGGGCGCAACCTTTGATGCGTGTATCCGCTTCCTTGGTGAGGACCCTTGGGATCGCATCCGCGAAATTAAAAAAGTGATGCCCAAGACGCCACAACAAATGCTTTTTCGCGGGCAGAACATTCTCGGTTATCGCCACTATGCCGACGACGTCGTGAGCAAGTTTGTCGAACGGGCAGCCATCAACGGCATTGACGTATTTCGCGTATTTGATGCGATGAACGACATGCGTAATCTGCAGACTGCTCTACGCGCAGTCAAGCAGGTCGGCAAGCACGCCCAGGGAACAATCTCCTACACCGTTAGTCCTGTGCATACGTTGGACCTTTGGGTCGATCAAGCGCGCCAAATTGAAGATGCGGGCGCCGATTCTATCTGTATCAAAGACATGGCAGGGCTGTTGACGCCCTACGTGGGGTTTGAGTTGGTAACACGGTTGAAAAGCACCGTAGCCATTCCGATTCAGTTACACGCCCACGCGACCACTGGCTTGTCGACGGCGACCATCATCAAGTGCGTCGAGGCGGGGATCGACAACGTGGATACCGCGATCTCGTCGATGGCGATGACCTATGGCCATTCTGCGACCGAGTCGGTGGTGTCAATTTTTCACGGCAGAGAGCGCGATACCGGCCTAGATATAGGTAAGCTCGAGAACATCGCCGGATACTTTCGCGAGGTACGGAAAAAATATCACCAGTTTGAGGGCTCGCTGCGAGGCGTTGATTCGCGCATTCTCGTGTCCCAGGTCCCGGGCGGTATGTTGACCAACATGGAGGGGCAGTTAAAGGAGCAGGGTGCAGGTGATCGACTGGACGAAGTGCTGGAAGAAATTCCCCGGGTGAGAGAGGACCTAGGCTTTATTCCGCTGGTGACTCCAACTTCACAGATTGTCGGGACCCAGGCGGTTCTCAACGTACTGACCGGCGAGCGCTACAAATCGATCAGTAAAGAGACTGCCGGTGTCTTGCGCGGTGAGTACGGCGCGACACCAGCGGACGTCAACGGTGCATTGCGGGCGCGAGTGCTCGAGCCCGGCGAACAGCCCATCACCTGTCGGCCAGCGGATCGTCTCGAGCCGGAGGTGGATGCTCTGTGCGACGAACTACGCGAGCTCTCAGTGCAACATCAGTTTAAGATCCAGTCCGGCGATCGCGAGATCGATGACGTTTTGACCTATGCGCTGTTTCCTCAGGTGGCGCTCAAATTCTTCCGCAACAGTGGCGATCCCGACGCGTTCGAGCCACCGCCGCGGATCGATTCTGGAGTGCCCAGAGAACCACTCGGCGAGCAAGTCTACAGCGTTGAAGTCGAGGGTACGGCCTACGTCGTTAAAGTTACTGAGGGTGGCGAAATTAGCGCTATCCAGACCAAAACAGGCGCGCCGGTGGCTACCTCACCGAGCTGTTCGGTGGCCGCTGCCGCTGATCCCATCTGCGCGCCGCTGGCGGGAACCGTGGTGCGGGTGGTGGTAGCGCCGGGACAGGTGGTTGTCGAGGGACAGGCGGTACTGATTCTCGAGGCCATGAAGATGGAAACCTCGGTGAGCGCGCCGCGTGCGGGGACGATCGATAGTATTGCCGTCACCGCAGGCGATTCGGTCGCCGTTGGCGACGTTCTCATCAGCTTAAATTAGGACGCGCGAATGGACAAATTAGTCAGTCTCTGGGCAAGTTCTGGTGTTGCGCAACTCGAGGCCGGGCAACTAGTAATGATGAGCGTCGGTATGGTATTGCTGTATTTGGCGATTCGCCGCGGGTTTGAGCCCTTGCTATTGGTGCCGATCGGGTTTGGTACAGTGCTGGTAAATATTCCGGGTGCGGGCTTCGATGCGGCACCGCTTTACGATGCCATGGGGCAATTGGAAACGCCTGGGGGATTGCTCTATTACATCTACCATGCGGGTATAGAAACCGGTTTGTTTCCGCTGATAATTTTTATGGGTGTCGGCGCGATGACCGACTTTTCGTCGCTGTTGGCCAACCCAAAAACGCTGTTGCTCGGCGCCGCGGCGCAGGTGGGTATCTTTAGCACGGTGCTCGGAGCGGTGGCATTGGGTCATTTTGGGATTCTCGACTTTAGTATTCGCGACGCAGCATCGATCGGCATCATTGGCGGTGCCGATGGACCCACGGCGATTTTTGTGACTAGCAAGTTAGCCCCTGAATTACTCGGTGCGGTGGCGGTTGCAGCTTATTCGTACATGGCATTGGTGCCGATTATTCAACCGCCGATCATGCGCGCGCTGACGAGTGAGGCCGAGCGGGGCATAAAGATGCAGCAGTTACGACCGGTTTCCGCCGCCGAGCGGATTATTTTTCCGCTGTTGCTATTGATGCTGGTGGCGATGCTGCTGCCGGACGCCGCTCCGCTGCTGGGTATGTTCTGTTTTGGTAACTTGATGCGCGAGTGCGGTGTGGTCAACCGCTTGAGCGATACCACCCAGAACGCATTGATTAATTCAGTGACCATATTTTTGGGGCTCGGGGTAGGTTCTAAAATGAGCGCCGATCAGTTCCTCAATGCAGAGACGCTGGGTATTCTTGGTCTCGGCGCGGTGGCCTTCTGCATAGGCACTGCCGCTGGTATTCTGATGGCCAAGTTGATGAACAAATTTTCGACCCATAAGATCAACCCGTTGATCGGTGCTGCCGGAGTATCTGCGGTGCCGATGGCGGCGCGGGTAGCCAACCGCGTTGGTCTCGAGAGCGACCCGCAAAACTTTTTGTTGATGCACGCCATGGGGCCAAACGTGGCCGGGGTGATTGGCTCGGCTGTCGCCGCGGGTGTGATGATCAACCTAGTGGCAGGTCTTTAAGCCGTGGGCCCGGTAGAAGCGAGCATTGTCGCCGGCCTAAAGGAGTTGTCGGTGGAGCACCTCGAGGTGTCAAATGAGAGCCACATGCACGCCGTGCCAAAAAACTCTGAGACCCACTTTAAGCTGGTTTTGGTGAGTGAGGCATTCGTCAAGCAGCGCCCAGTCAAGCGCCATCAGATGGTCTATGCACTGCTCGCAGAGCAACTGGCGGGGCCGGTTCACGCGCTCGCTCTGCACACCTACACAGTGGCGGAATGGCAAAAGAAAAATGGCTTGTCACCCGACTCGCCAGATTGTTTGGGTGGCGGTAAACAGAGCTAAGTCAGCACTTTTGGCTCTTTCACACTTGCCGAAAGGCGGGTTGGGATCTCTGGTTATCCCACTGTTAATTCGCCTCGGGGCATATCTGGCCCGCCCCGGTCGAGGCTTTTGAGAGCGGCGGCCCTCTTTGTCGCAAGAATGCCGCATTTCAACGCTTTGCGCTGGTGCTTTACAGTCTGGTTGCCGAGAATCCATAGGTCACAAATGTTAACTATCCTGCCAACTGTTGTCTGCGGTATGTTTGGGGTCATAAAAAAGTAATTAGAGGGGGAGCTATGCGTCATCATGCAATAACAACCGGTCGAGATTGGGTTAGCAAATTTTACCGCTTGCAGCGCCTAGCTGTGGGTTGTTTACTTGCGCTGTTATTGGCGGCCTGCGGCGGTGGGGGTGGCAACAGCATTACCCAAAATGTCGCTCCCGATCCGGGTTCCGATGGTGTTGCCCCAACTCTGACTGAAGTAAAAATCTACAATGGTCAAAATCTGGGTACGACCGCAGAGTTAGGCCAGCGTGTCACCATAGAGTTTAAGTCTGATGAGCCCTTGATGACGCCGTCAGTCACAATTGGTGGTGTTTCGGTTGACGTTACCGGTTCGACAAGGAACTGGGAAGCGAGCCGCAATATGAACGCAGATGATGTCGATGGCATGGTGACATTTGCTATTTCGTTCTCCGATCCTAGTGGCGAAGTGGGTGTCGATGTCTCCGCCACAACCGACGACAGCATGCTTGAATACTGTGCTGAGGGTTGCGTCGTTGAAGAGGCCAAAGCCCCGATTGTCGGCCGTTGGAAGTTGGCGCCTATCGCTGGAGCGCTGGGTGTCGGGCCGGCCGCTGGGGATACTAGTTGGTTTGCCACTGGCGAAGCGGATGTCGCCGGCGCCAGGGCTTGTCATTTTGATGACGAATACTACTTTGGCGAAGACGGAACCTTTAAGCAGACGCTCGGCGCTGAAACCTGGGTCGAGGTCTGGCAGGGCGCAGCCGCCGAGGGCTGTGCATCGCCGGTCGCGCCGCATGACGGAACTGGTGCTGCTACCTATACTATGGTTGAAGGTTCTGGTGACGTTCCGAGCAAACTGACGATTAACGGCTTTGGTGCACATTTGGGTCTTGCCAAAGTAGTCAATGGCGCGGAGCTCGCGAGCCCCGGTGATGCCCCTGCATCGGTTACCTATGACGTTGCATTACTGGCCGCGGATGGCTCGAGCATGACCGTGCGGGTTAATTTCGGACCGGGATACTGGGAGTTCAAGCTGGTTAAGATACCGCCTTCCCCGGTAATTGGTGCATGGAAATTAGCGCCGATTGCTGGCGCATTGGGCGTCGGCCCAGCGGCTGGAGACACCAGTTGGTTCGCCACTGGGCAGGCCGATGTGGCCGGCGCAAGAGCCTGTCACTTTGACGATATCTATTATTTCTCGCCAGACGGTAGCTTTACACAAACGCTCGGCGCGCAGACTTGGGTTGAACCCTGGCAGGGCGCAGCGGCTGAGGGTTGTGCAACGCCAGTAGCACCCCACGATGGCTCTGCCAATGCAACCTATTCGATTACCGAAGCGGTGGGTGATACTCCAGGACAACTTACGATTAAGGGTTTAGGCGCTCATCTCGGTCTTGCCAAAGTGGTCAACGGAGCTGAATTAGCCAGTTCGGGGGATGCTCCGGCATCGATCACTTACGACGTGGCGCAGCTCGCGGCCGACGGCTCAAGTATGACGGTGCAGGTGAATTTCGGACCCGGTGTCTGGCAATTTAAATTGGTCAAGGTGCCGCCATCGCCGCTGATTGGTGATTGGACGTTGGCACCCATCGCCGGTGCTTTGGGCGTCGGTCCAAGCGCAGGCGACACCAGCTGGTTTGCAACTGGTGAGGCGGACGTGAACGGCGCTAGAGCCTGTCATTTTGACGACGTCTACACCTTTGGTGCCGATGGTTCATTCAAACAGACGTTGGGTACAGAGACCTGGGTCGAAGTCTGGCAGGGAGCGGCTGCCGAGGGTTGCGCTGCGCCGGTGGCGCCTCATGACGGTACGACGAAGGCGACCTATTCGATGACTGAAGCGACTGCAGACAGCGATGCCAAACTCTCTATCTATGGCCTCGGCGCGCATTTAGGATTGGCAAAAGTCGTCAATGGTGCGGAACTGGTCAGCCCTGGAGATGCTCCTTCGTCGGTGATTTACGATGTTGCTACGCTCGCGGCCGATGGTTCGAGTATGACCGTGCGGGTTAATTTTGGTCCCGGTGTATGGGAGTTTAAACTCGCTAAAGTGATTCCTGAAAAGCCATCGCCCCTCCACGGCAGTTGGAAACTTGCTCCGCAAGCGGGTGCGTTGGGCGTTGGCCCCGGCGCCGGGGATACCAGTTGGTTTGCCTCTGGCGAGGCGGATGTTGCTGGCGCTCGGGCCTGTCATTTTGATGATATCTACACCTTTGGTGCGGACGGCTCATTTAAGCAAACCCTGGGTGACGAAACCTGGGTAGAAGTTTGGCAGGGCGCGACTGCAGAGGGTTGCGCTGCGCCGGTGGCGCCCCATGACGGTACCGCTAGCGCCACTTATAGCATGACCGAAGCGTCGGATGACGCCAACGCCACCATCACCATTGACGGTCTTGGCGCCCATCTGGGGCTGGCGAAAGTCGTCAATGGCGCCGAACTAGCTAGTCCGGGGGATGCACCGTCATCGGTGACCTACGACGTTGCTCAGCTTGCCGCCGATGGCTCGAGTATGACCGTGCAGGTGAATTTCGGCCCCGGTGTTTGGCAATTTAATTTAGTAAAAGTAACTGCTACAGGGGACGCCATTGGCGGTGATTCGCCCGCCGGCAGTGACGCAGTGGTATCGGACATTGCCGGCCCATGGGGTGCGTTTGGCGGCGCCGAAGCCGACGCCGACAGCTATATTTACACTTATCCAGCGGGCGCTGAGAGTTGGGCGGGTTTCGCCAATGATAACACTGCGCTCTATCCGTTTAGCTTTCCGGCTGGAGGCACCATTACCTTTAGTGCAGCGGTTCCGAGCGGTGGTGACGCCAATCTACGATTTAGGTTTGAGAAGGCTGCCCACCCGGATGTGGATCCCGCCTTTGACACCGAAACTGTGGTGGTTAACGGCGCGACCGAAGCCACTTATACGGTCACTTTTGCAGCACAGGACGCCGCCAATACGTACAGTTCGTTGCTGATGTATGTAACTGAGCGCGATCTGCCGGTGGTGGTGAAAAACGTCAAGGTCATGGCGACGGCTGATGCCAGTAGCGATGCCGGTGGCGGTGTGGCTGCTTCGCTCTACGCCGGTCCATGGGGATCCTTTGGCAATGCCACAGCTGACGCCGACACCGATACATACAGCTTCCCTAACGGTGCTGAAAGTTGGGCTGGTTTCGCCAACGACAACAGCGCGCTGTATCCGTTTAGCTTCCCCCATGGAGGTACTATCACTTTTACCGGCGCGGTGCCGAGCGGTGGCGATGTCAACGTCAGCTTTAGGTTCGAGCGTCTGGCGCACCCGGATGTAGATCCAGCATTCAATACCGATGCTGCGACTGTCAGCGGTGCGACCGAGGCAACCTATAGCATTACCATAGCGTCACAGGATGCCGCCAATACCTTTAGTTCGTTGCTGATGTATATCGCCGAAAATGACGTCGATGTGGTGATTAAGAACGTGATGGTCAAGGCCAATGAAAATTCTCTTTACGCGCAATCTTGGGGCCCCTTTGGCAACTCAACGGCGGATGCGGATACTAATACGTATGCCTTCCCGACAGGTGCTGAAAGCTGGGCCGGTTTTGCCAACAACAACGCGTCGCTATACCCATTTAGCTTTGCCAATGGCGGCAGTATCACGTTTACCGCGGCTGTACCGAGTGGCGGTGAGGCGAATATCAGCTTTAGGTTCGAGCGCCTGCCTCACCCGGACGTCGACCCGGCGTTTAGCACCGATGCAGTGACCGTTAGCGGCGCCGCCGAGGCGACCTACACGCTCACTATTGCGGCGCAGGATGCCGCCAATACCTTTAGTTCATTGCTGATGTACATCGCTGAAAACGATGTCGATGTTGTCATAAAGCAGGTATTGGTTACGGCGAATTAAGTTGACGAGCGCTGCCGATAGGCATCTGTGATCAAAAAAAACAGAAACATCCAAAAAAGTCGGGTAATTGCCCGACTTTTTTTTGCGTGGGATAAAGCTATTCTTACCCTAGAGGATTTTTCTGACACTGCTCAGGGTTGCGCAGCAAGCTTTCTGGCATACTTGACGCTGTTCAAGCGCTGATTGGGGAGGGTATGTATTGGACGCTATAGCCGAGTGGCAAGGCATCGATTATCGACGCTTTCAGCGTGAAATTGTCGGCGGTGATCAACCGGCTATACTACGCGATGCGGTTGCCCATTGGCCTGTTGTGGCAGCTAGTGGCGAGTCATTTTCGGCGTTGGTCGATTACTTAAAACCACTGTGTAAACCCGGACCCGTGACGGCATTGGTCGCCGATCCATCAGTCGAGGGGCGTTTTTTCTATCGAAACGATCTGCGCGGTGTGAATTTTCAGCGTGGGCAGACAGAACTTGCCAACGCCATGGATCGATTACTGGAAACAGCCTCTGTAGATCGACCGCAGGCGATCGCTATTCAAGCGGTGCCGATCAGGGAAAGGTTACCCAGCTTTGAGGATCACAACCCGCAATCATTGCTCCCAGCGGACATTGCGCCGACGCTATGGATGGGTAATAGAGGTACGGTGGCACCGCATTTTGACGTGCATGATAACCTCGCCTGCGTTGTGGCTGGGGCGCGACGCTTTACGCTGTTTCCGCCGGAGCAGACGGCAAACCTGTACCCGGGTCCGGTGCTACATACACCGGCGGGGGTGCCGGTGAGCATGGTCGATCTCAGTCGACCCGATCTGGCGCTTTATCCAAAGTTTACTCATGCGCTCGCAGTGGCGCAGCAGTCGCTGTTGCAACCCGGCGACGCGATCTATATGCCAGCTCTTTGGTGGCACGGGGTCGAGTCTACGGATAGGGTCAATATGTTGGTCAACTACTGGTGGGGGGGCGTGCCCGACGCTGGGGTTTCACCTTACGATAGCTTGTTGCATAGCATGATGAGCATCGCCGACCTCAGCGAGAGAAAGCGTTGTGCCTGGGAGCATTTTTTTGATTATTTTGTATTCAAGACCGATGCCCAACCCAGCGAGCATTTACCCACTGACCTCGACGATCTGGTCACCGGTATGAATAACCAGCAGATTACCATGCTGAGACAGTCACTAGCCCGCCGCTTACACTCAGGGCCAACTAAAAAATAGTTTCGCGGTGGCGGTTACATCGCCACGGATTTACAGTAGTGGTCGATAAACTGTTGATGGCTCGGAAGTTGCGCCACGCGGTCCCGGGCACGCCCCTCAATGTCGGCCAAAAAGCCTGACAGTGCACTGTCGCTCATCATATTGACGATGGGGTGATATTGCGCGGGTATCAGACCCTGGCCAAGCATGACTTGGGTCCATGAATTTTCTGTAAATAGATCCCGTTCCTTTTGGAAAACGCGCCCCGATTGCTTAAATAGCTCGAGTCGGTGCTGCAGTGATTGTGGGATTTTCATGAACTTGCAGTGACGCCAAAACGGACTGTCTTCGCGTTCGGTAAGATGGTAGTGAAGGACAATAAAGTCGCGGATAAAGTGGAACTCCTCGCGCATTTGTTGGTTGAATTCGCGCGTGTCGGCAGGCTGCATGCCGCCGAACGGAAACATTTGCAGCAAGCGAATGATGCCTCGTTGCACCATGTGGATGCTGGTTGATTCGAGGGGCTCTACAAATCCGCTAGCGAGGCCCAGCGCAACACAGTTTTTGTTCCAGTGTTGCTGGCGCTGACCGGTGCGGAATTCAATCACACGGGGCTCGGTGAGACGCGGCCCCTCGATGTTGTCTAGCAGTGAGCCAATGGCCTCATCGTCGGACAGGTAACGGTCGCAAAAAACCAATCCATTACCGACTCGAGATTGCAGTGGAATGCGCCACTGCCAACCCGCCTTTCGAGCGATAGAGCGGGTGTAGGGGATCGGTTCGGCCACCGACGACGTCTGCACCGCAACCGCCCTGTTGCATGGCAGCCATTCCGACCAATCGTCGTATGTGGTGTTCAGCGTCTTGTCAATCAGCAAGCCGCTAAAACCACTACAATCGATGAATAGATCCCCATCTATAGATTTACCCGACTGCAAAAGTACCGAGCTGATATAGCCGCTGTCGGGGTCGGTCGCAACGTTGACAATTTTCCCCTCGATACGCACTGCGCCAGCAGCTTCGGCGATCTTACGCATAAATGTGGCGTACAGGCTGGCGTCAAAATGGTAGGCATAATTCAGTTTGTTGTCGCTACTGACGGCAAACTTGCCGGCTTTTGCCGCCAACAGCTCGGCGCAGTAGTCACCGTAGTCGCGACTCAGCCCTCGGGCTTTGCCCTTTAGCCAAAAATGCTGAAATCCAGCCGCCCAACAACCCTTTCCTGTATCTCCGAAGGAGTGAATATAGTCGTGACCAGGTCGTTTCCAGTTTTCAAATGAAATACCCAGTTTGAATGAGCCCTGTACCGCGGCCATAAATTCGCGTTCGTCGATTTTAAGCAAATGATGCAGCACCAGCATGGTGGGTATGGTTGCCTCACCAACGCCCACGGTGCCAATTTCATCTGACTCGATCAGCGTCACCTCGATATCCTGTCCCAACAGCTTGGACATGGAAGCGGCCGCTAGCCAACCGGCGGTACCACCGCCCACGACGACGACTTTTTTGACCTTTTGCGAATTGATGCTCATAAGGCTCCGTTGGTGAGAGTTTATTGCAGTGAACGCAGCAGTGAGGCACGAATTTTTGCCGCTGCATCGCGATCTAAAGGGTTGAGTACGCCGCGCGCCGATTCGGGGATGTGGTCTAACTGTGCCGCCGGCGGATCAAAGATATAGTGATCAAATATTCCGCGCCATACTTTCCGCTGTTCCGGCGGAAGTTCGCGCAGCGCCAGCATCGCGTGTTGCAGTGCGCCGAATGGCGCGCCCATAAACGGCGGTGAGTTGCGCCACCAGTAATTGACCAGAACGTTAAAACTATCGAGGGCCTCTACGTGATGCCACCACATGCTGGGAATCAACAGCGCGTCACCGGGCTCTAGTTCTGCCAGTTGTGCCGATTTTAGCGCGGTGCGAAACTTGGGGAAGCGCTGGTAGTCTGGATTTTTGAAGTCTACCAAGCTGATCGGCTGTCCGGCAGGTGTGAAGTCAAGCGGTCCGACGTAGAGGTTGGGCAATTGTTCGGGCGGAAATAAAACAAATCGACGGCGGCCAGCGACGCAGCAGGCGATGTTGCTTGGGAAGTCGTAGTGCGCGGCAATGCGGCTGCGGTTACCCAGCCAGATACTCGCCAGGGGTTGCTTTACAGCCAGCCCAGCGATCTCGTTGTGGTCGCGAAAACCCGGTAGCCAGCGGTCGATATTGGTCGATGCTATATACATCAATGGCGGTTTTTCCAGCGCAGCATTGACGGCAAGTTGTCGCAACGCATGCGCCAGTGGCATGCGCTCAGAGCGAAAGTTAAAGCCACTCATATCACTGTTGTAAAACACTCGTCCGTCGCACTCTGTGTCGCCGAGACAGGCGGTCAATGGATGCCCAGCATCAAAGCGTTGCAGGTAGTCTACCGCCTGCTTTGGCGACTGTTTGCAGGCGCTAGTCGCGGGCCAGTCGGCAACCAGCGAGCGGATAATCACCGGTTCCTCACTGGCCAACAATTCGTCCGACAATTGGCCGCACGCCGGGCGCAGAATTTCGCTCGCGCAGGCGTCAATCTTGAGCATGGTTTAACTTTTCAGTGTGCGCGGCCATAAAGTTCACATTGGTGTGGTGGGTGGGTCGAGCAGGGCATTCTTTCTTTCGATCAGCGAGGCCATGTTTGAGAGTGCTGCAATCATCATATAGATGGCCTCAAGATGCCCACTACCGTGCAGGGTGCTCAGGGCATCTGAGCTAAGTTCGCGCAACTTATTTTCATTGATGGTGTAGTAGCCGAGCAATTTACGCTTCGAGCCGTCGGCGAGACCGACTTCCATGCTGCAGGATTCAAGTAGTTGGTGTTGCATCAACGCCGCGATCAGGTTCTCGTTGTCTTTGTGTCCAACGTGAATGGCGTCCAGAAGCTCGACCGTTTGCCTAAGAAATTCGCTGGGTTGATCGTCGTCGTCAAACAGCCGATGCCCAGCTTCGTTGCTCACTCGGGGACTGTCCATATCGATGGAAACGACCGGTGCGCGAGTTCCGACAACGGCACCGTCTTCGCTTTGAAAGCCGATTAAGAAAGGCTGGCGCTCGACCATCATTGGAACATAACCGACCGACCATCCGCCGTCCTCTAAAAATAGATTTTCTCCTTGCTCTAATCCGAACAGCGCCGCCGGGTAAAAGTTACCGGTATCGGTATCCTTACAGAAAAAAATTGGATAGTGCGCTTGAAGAGACCTCAGTTCGCGGCTAAAAACCATCGCGTGCATAATGCCATCGCCCAGTTGCGTGCTTCTGTCGGCGATTATTCGGCAGTCGCTATGGGTTTGGTGGTTGAGTAATTGGTGGTTGGTCATAGGGTCTCCAGTGGGATCGGATCAGTGGGCCGATTAGATGGGCTGCATCCCATGTTGATGGATTTTATCGATGAGTTCACGGTTGCTGGGCAGCATGGCCAGCAACTGACGACTGCGCTGTTGGTTTTGGGCAAAGCACTTCCCGGCCATGCGCTGCGTATTGGCGTCGGAGCGGCGCTGAGTATGGCTCGGTTGGGTTTCAAAACCCATGCCATAGAGCACATACTGATAACTCGCCGATGGGAACATTTCGTTGGCGTGCTGGTCATCGTCGTGCCATGGGGTCTGGTGGCGCCAATGCTCAAGGCGTGCGCCGAGGCTCTGCGGAATGCTCGCGGCATTGGCATGATCTTGCCAGTAGTCGCTATCGCGGCGCTGCGACAGCACATAGTGCAATTTTAAAAAATCGATGATCGATTCCCAGCGATAGATAAAGTTATCGTTAAAGCGCTTGGCCACGTGCTCCATATGCGCTCGATTGGCTGGTAAGTGATCGGCAATCGCGGTCGCCGCAACCTCGACCAGCACCAAGGCCGATGCCTCGAGCGGTTCTATAAATCCAGCTGACATACCGATGGCGACGCAGTTTTTATGCCAGAATTTTTCTCGATGCCCTGGGGTGTAGCGTATTTTTTTGGTTTCCAGGCGCTCGGCAACTGCTTCGCCGGCGCTCGCAGCTACATAGTGACGCAGGTTTTCTTGGGCACGCTCCTCGCTGGTGTGAGCGCTCGAGTAAACGTAGCCTGTGCCGCGCCGGGTCGGCAGTCCTATGTCCCAAATCCATCCGGCATCCTTTGCCGTGGACAGCGTGCAAGAGGCAATGTCGGCATCCGCAGACGCGTAGGGGACCTGAGCCGCGATGGCTGAGTCGTTAAATAGTATGTGTTGCTTGTGATTTATTGGGATGCCGAAATGCTCGCCTAGCAGTAGCGATCGCGCGCCGCTACAATCGATAAAAAGGTCTCCAGCGATCTCGCCCTCGGTGGTCGCGAGCGAGGCTATGTCGCCATTCTGGTGGTTATTAATGTATTTTACGCGAGCGCTCAGGTGCGTGATTCCGAGCTTTTCCACCGCGTGAACGCGCAACATGTCAGCGAATTTAGCGGCGTCCAAATGATAGCCATAATTGAGATGGCAGGCGTATTCTGGCGTGGATATTTGCTTCGGCGCCAGATGCCGTTCAAACAGCGGAAGCTGGGGACAGACGGCCTCTGCAAAGGGCACTGGCCGCTGAGCTTGCTGCCACGGTCGCGCGAGGTTGGCATCGGCAAATGATTGCGGCAGTGTAAAGGGGTGAGCGTAGCCTGCGTCCAGTTGTTGGATCCAGTTGTGGAACTGCGTACCCTGTTTGAAACTTGCGTTGCACTGACGAAAAAAATCCGTTTCGGAAATACCAATTTTTTTTAAGCTGGTACGCATCGACGGCCAGGTACCTTCACCAACGCCAATGGTGCTTATGTCGGGTGATTCGATCAAAGTGATGCGGAAGGCACCAGTTTTAGGGTCGATACTGTGTTCGGCGGCCAATATGGCAGCGGTGAGCCACCCCGCCGTGCCACCACCGACAATTACAATATGCTCTAGGGGACTTTTCATTGACTTTGACTCAATCGAACACTCTCTATACATACGACGCAGCGACCGCGTTGGACGCGCACTGCAGGCGCTTGGCTAAGTCAACCAATATATCGGCCCATGGCGGCGGGTTCAAGTTGGTCAGGTACCCTAAACAGAAAATCCGCT
>DDJS01000125.1:29246-29763 GCA_002339165.1 Cellvibrionales bacterium UBA2618
AGCGGATTTTCTGTTTAGGGTACCGTGGATACGACAGCACTCTGGCTTAGAACTTATACGTCATGCCGACATCGTATCGCGCGCCGGTTTGGCCCATCTGCAGCACCTGATGATACTCTCGACTGTAGACTCGGTAGGTCGACTCGGATACGTTGATACCGGAAAAGAAAAAGGTCAAATTGTCGGAGTACTCATAGCTTGCGCTAATGTCGATTTGGTCGAAGGCCTTAACGTTTTGCGGGTTGGTAAACCGTCCCTGATCTTGGCCCACGCCAGACAAATAGTCATCCCGCCAGTTGTACGCAATCCGCGCTTGAAAGCCATTTTTGTCATAAAACATCACTAGATTGGCCGAATCGCTCAGGCCGTTGAGGACGAATTGGCCCTCGAGGTTACTGTTGTCAAACGCCACATCGGCATTTACAAAAGTGGCATTGGCGATGAAGCCGAATCCAGACTCGCCAAAATTATGCTGCAGGTTGATTTCTACACCGTCGACTTTGGCATCTTCCTGATT
>DDJS01000102.1:0-984 GCA_002339165.1 Cellvibrionales bacterium UBA2618
AGTGATTCTAATACCGACAAAGACAGAACAGCACTGCGTGCAGAATTTTCCCAGTTAGTCTCTGAAATTGGTCGCATCTCAGACAATACCCAGTGGAATGGCACCCAGTTGCTGGATGGCAGTACCTACAATACTGCGGCACATTTTTAAATTGGTGCTAATGCCAAGCAAACTATTAGCGTCGACTTGGCTGATCTTTCCCACACCTCGGCCTCGAGTATTTTTGGCGTCGATATCTCCGCTATTACGGCTCACGTGGGACTGAAGGAGTTACCTACCTTTAGGGTTACCGACCAAGATTCATCCATCATCTATACCGGCAGTTGGTTAAATCGACAGAACCGTGAACAGTATGGCGATCATGACTTGAACCTACACTACTCCTAGACAAATGATGATTTTTTCTCGCACACGTTTGAGGGTACTGCCATCAAATATGTGGGGCCCAAAGCTCATCTCCTTGGCGACGCGGAAATCTTTATTGACGACGTATCACAGGGAATCTTTATTGCTTCCAAACCCGCAGCTACTAGCTACGATCCGGAGCAACTAATTTTTGAAATCAGCGGACTGACCGCGGGCAAACACACCATAAAGGGCGTAAAATTAAACGGTGGTTACTTAACTCTAGATGCCTTTGATATAACGCCAAATCCTGTCTTACATCGTCTTGATCAGGCGATTGCTAATCTCAACACCTATCGCTCCACCCTCGGTGCCAGCCAGAATCGCTTGGAATACGCAGCCGACAATCTGACCAATATAGCGCAAAATACCCAAGCCGCTCGCAGCCGTATTGTGGACACAGACTACGCCAGCGAAAGCACCGAACTCGCTCGCACGCAAATTTTGCAACAGGCGGGTACTGCGATGCTCGCTCAGGCAAACACCCAAGCTCAAGTCGTCACTTCGCTGCTGCCGTAGCGACAAACCCTTGCCGGACCCGACAAACCGGCTACCGTCATTCACCGCGCACCCTTTCCC
>DDJS01000102.1:1371-5345 GCA_002339165.1 Cellvibrionales bacterium UBA2618
CTGAGCGTCGCCAACTGAGAGTTCGAAATCAAGAGTCCAAGACTGAGTGACCGAATTCAAGAGCATATCAGTCGGCACAGAAAACAGAACCCGTGAGAACCGCCTATCGCGAAACCGATACCGAGGGAGCGCGTATTACCTTTGACTAACACCCATCTCATTAATGTACCGATACAGTCGGGTTAGCCGCAGTCTCAGTGACAACCCTCGGCGCATTAATAGGTTGCACACCGACGGGTATTGGTTGGGGTTGGCAAAGAAATAAATCGCCTTTATAGTGCTTGGTATCGATGCATTCTAAATGCCCCACAGGCCACCGACATGAGCAACTCTAGACTTGTCTATTCCACCGACAGCGGTCGCGTTACTGCGGCGCGTGAAACTCCTGAAACGCACGAAAAAGGCGGCGATGGCACCCTGATTATCAGCCGCCAGACCAAGGGCCGCAAGGGCAAGGGAGTCACCCTGATCGATGGTTTTCAATTGCCGCCAGCAGAGCTGAAAAAACTCGCGAAAACCCTAAAGCAACGCTGCAGTACCGGTGGCACGGTCAAGGATTCGTGCATCGAAATTCAGGGCGATCACCGCGAGGAATTGGCATCGATGCTTAAACGACTGGGCTTCACCACCAAGCGCAGCGGCGGATGACCATGCCTAGGCAACTAAACAAGACGCCACGGCCCTGCGGCACTTGGCCATCGCCCATCAGCGCCGAACTCGTCACTCGGGCCGCGCCGGCCATCCACTTTGTCAGCGCCCATGGCGATAGCCTATTTTGGGTCGAGAGTCGGCCGTGGGATGCTGGACGCAACGTCATTATGTGCCAGACGGGCGACGGCAATCCTCAGGATTTACTCGCGCCACCCTACAGCCATCAAAGTCGAGTGCACGAATACGGCGGTTGTGCATACACCGTGCACGGCGACCACCTATACTTTGTCAACGCTCGCGATCAGCGTATTTACGCCCTGAAACTGGCCACCCAACCACCCGATGGTAGCGATCAGACTCCGTACCCGATCACTCCCGAGGGGCCTTGGCGCTTCGCCGACCTGATGGTCGATCCGCTCCATCGCCGTTTAATCGCCGTCGGCGAGTGCGCTCGCGAGGACGATGAAGCCGAAAATACTCTACTGGCGATTGCTCTTGGCGACGATCTGAACGGCGCCATCGAGCACGCCCATGCGATAACACCGCTGGTGGGTGGCGCCGACTTCTATGCCTACCCGCGCCTGAGCCCGGACGGTAAAACCCTGTGTTGGCTCGAGTGGCATCATCCTCAAATGCCCTGGGATGGCACCGAACTATGGTTGGCGACGCTGGATAGCGAGGGCCTGCCCGTCGATCGAAGGCGCGTTGCTGGCGGTACCGACGAGGCCATCGTGCAACCCGAGTGGTCGCCGAATGGCGAGCTCTTTTACCTGTCCGATCGCTCTGACTGGTGGAACATTTACCGTCTAGACACCGACAAAAATCAGCAAAATAGCGCGAATGCAGCACCGTTGGTCGCCATGCCGGCAGAATTCGCCGCACCCCTATGGCAATTTGGCGCCCGCTACTTTGACTTTATCGACGGCGACACCATCGGCTGCCTGTGGACCGCCTCTGGCGTCTGGCAAGCCGCGAAAATCCATATACCCACAGCGCAATTGGATAGTTTTGACACGCCCTACACGCGGTTTCACGGTGCCTGTTGCCATCATGGCCAACTGGTTTGTGTCGCGGCCAACGCTCTGCTTGGCGACCGCGTTATTAGCTTATCGGCTACTGCCGACCCAAAATACAAGCCGCCGAGCATCGAGCAGTGCATTTACTGCCCGCCGGGCGCGCCCGACGCCCTGTCTTTCCAAAACCATACCAGCCTCAAACAAACGTCGCTAACAGCCGCCGATCTGTCGTCGCCACAATCGCTCCTGTTTACCAGCGGTGATGGCAGTCGTGTACAGGGATTTTTCTACCCACCGACCCATGCCGATTACACCGTCCCCAAGGGCGAGCGGCCGCCGCTGATCGTCATCTGCCACGGCGGGCCCACTGGGGTCAGTAGCAGCGCCCTCAACCTTAAAATCCAATATTGGAGTAGTCGCGGCTTTGCGGTTTTTGACCTCAACTATAGAGGCAGTAGTGGCTTTGGCCGCAAATTCCGACAGGCTTTACATCAGCGTTGGGGGGTAGCAGATGTCGAGGACACCGGCTATGCAGTGCGCCACCTTGCAGCCGAGGGGTTGATCGATCCGCAACGCTGCGTCATCCGCGGCAGCAGCGCTGGAGGCTACACCGTGCTCGCGGCTCTCACCTTCAGCGACACGTTTAAAGCCGGTGCCAGTTTGTATGGCATTGGCGATCTGGAAATACTCGCCACCGATACCCACAAATTCGAATCGCGCTACCTCGACAACCTGGTCGGTCCCTATCCAGAGGCACGCGAGCGCTACCGTGCGCGGTCGCCAATCCATCATGCCGATCAACTCGATTGCCCAGTGATCTTTTTTCAAGGCTTAAAAGATCGCGTGGTACCACCCAATCAGGCGCAGTTAATGGCCGATGCGCTGCGCCAAAAAGGCATTCACGTGCAACATATCACCTTTGCCGAAGAAGGGCATGGCTTTCGCCAAGCGGCCAATATCATCGCCGCGCTCGAGGCCGAATTAGCTTTTTACACCGAGGTCTTCGACCTTGCGAGTGCAACCTAAGGTGTCGCGCTACCGGCCACCGCGCGCCAAGAGTTCACCCTATATCACCGGCGAGGGCGCCCGCGCCCTGCGCGCCGAGTTACAGCAACTGTGGAAGATCGAACGCCCTCAGGTCACGCAGGTGGTGCATGAGGCGGCAAAAAACGGCGACCGCTCTGAAAATGGTGACTATATTTACGGCAAGCGCCGCCTGCGCGAAATCGACAGCCGAGTGCGCTACTTGACCCAACGAATCGATAACGCCGTGATCATCGACGATCCACCGCGCGATCCGAACAAGGTTTTTTTCGCCGCCTGGGTGCAGGTGGAGGACGCCGCCGGCGACGCCCACGAATACCGTCTGGTCGGCGCGGATGAGATCGGCGATAAGCAAAATTTTATCAGCATAGACTCACCCATCGCCAAGGCCTTACTGGGCAAAAGCATTGATGATAGCGTCGACGTGAATACCCCCTCGGGCACGCGTGAACTGACCATTATTGACATCCGCTACCAACCGTATTGACCTAGCCATGGGCGCGCAATTAACCCTCGCTCACCGCCGCCCTCAAGGCGATAGGCGAGTCATTTGCCAGCCGTCACCGCTGACATTCACTGCGCCGGTATTTTCGGTATTTTGACGGCGTCGGTAGCGCAAGCGATCGTGTAGTCGATGCTCACCCCCCTGCCAGAATTCAATGCTTTGCGGGACCACTCGGTAACCGCCCCAAAAGTCTGGCAGCGGAATTTCGCCCTCGCCGAAACGTTGCATTACGTCTCGATACTGTTGCTCCAGCGCCTGACGCGAGGCGATCGGCGCGCTCTGCTGCGACGTCCAAGCGGCTATCTGACTGGCGCGCGGACGCTGCTGAAAGTAATCGGCTACCACATCCCGCGGCAGGGGGAACGCCCGCCCCTCAACGATTACCTGACGCTCGAGCGTCAACCAAGGAAAGTGCAAACTCACCTGCGCATTGACCGCTAACTCTGTCGCCTTTCGACTGCCTAAATTGGTATAAAAAACAAAACCCTCGGTATCGCAACCCTTGAGCAATACCATGCGCTGGGAAGGCCACCCCTCAGGGGTCGCTGTAGCCAGCGACATGGCGGTTGGATCTGACAAATCTGCAGCGATGGCTTCCCTTAACCAGAGATTAAACTGCGCCACAGGGTCGGCCAGCAGCGATGCTCGCGTCAGTTTCCCATAGCGATATTCGCGTCGATTTTCCTCTAGACTCATGCTGTTAGGTGCTCCCTGTTATTGAAGTGGGGCCAAGCTATATTGTCGGCTAGATATATTGT
>DDJS01000102.1:5658-9090 GCA_002339165.1 Cellvibrionales bacterium UBA2618
TATTGTCGGCTAGATATATTGTCGACTAACCGTTTCATGGGCAAGCTAGTTACCAGCCAACTTTACGGATGACGCTCTCACTGCCTGACATTACCGCAGCGCCTCGCTATAGCCACCTCGGCTAGCATTTTATTACCAGCTTGGGCGCGAAATAAGGCCCAGCGCGTAGTCGATCAAAGCAATCTCGCACCTATCCCCGTCCGTTCCAACAATCACATATGACCGAGGCTGTGCGCGCCATCCACCGTCAGCGCGATGCCATTCACATAGCTGCCGGCATCGCTCGCCAGCAACAGAAATGGCGCCGCCAGTTCCTCCAGACACCCCATACGCTGCGCCGGCATCGCTTCGATGTAGGCACTTCCTGCGGGAGTAGCAAAATAACCTTCGTTCATCTCAGTCGGGAAGTACCCTGGACACAGGGCGTTGACGCGAATATTTTTACGCGCCCACTCGAGCGCCAACGAGCGCGTCAGATGGATTACCGCGGCTTTGGAAGCTCCATAACTAGACTGTGAAATCGACGCTCGCTGCCCGAGAATCGATGCCGTATTGACGATGCTACCGGGCACACCTACCGCCATCATCCGTCGCCCCCCTTCCATCGCAACCCGCCAAGCACCCTTGAGGTTGGTATTCATCACCCGATCCCAACTCGCTTCATCGACCTTGTGAGCGAGTTTTGGATCGGCCACGCCGGCGTTATTCGAGACCACCGTGACGGTACCAAACTGCTTTTCGGCAACATCGAATGCACGCGTAACTGCGCCGCTGTCGGTGACGTCTAAAGCCACGGCAAAGGCCTCACCGCCGGCTGCGGTTATCTCCTCGACCAGTTGCTCGAGCCGCTCTACGCGCCGCGCCGCAACCACCACTTGGGCGCCACGCGCCGCCATCAATTGCGCAAAGTACATCCCAAAGCCACTAGAAGCGCCAGTGACCATCGCCACTTTGCCGCGCATATCAAATTCCGTTTGCATACTTCAACTCCTCAGCATCTACCGTACCCATGTCACCCAAACGTCACGTACTGCGCCAGTTCTGGCACTTCGAGGTGGGGCACAGCATTAAATTGAGTCAGACTGATCTTGCGATTATTGTAAAAATACCGACTGATACCGGTATTCTTTGACTGTAAATTTAAATCGAAGATAGTCTCAACCGGAGCATTTAAAACCTGTCCCATAAACGTGCTGTTAGAGCCCCCCGAACCAATCGCCAGCACCACTTCGCCGCGGCGAGCCAAGGCTTGTATCTGTTCGCGAGCATCGCGAACGCGATGACTAAACACCGGCCAAGTTTCCGCCACATCAGTCAACTTGTCACGCCCCCAAGCACTCAACACCACGCGTAATAGACGAAAGTGTTTTTGCTTGTTGGTTGGATCGGCCGACAAATCGCCGATTAACGGATGGAGCGGATTCTGCGCAACAAACGACTGCATTAAGTCGACAAAACTGTATTCGTTCAATCCTGGTAGCACCATGCATCGGCTATCTTGCCAACCCATCCCCTCGCAAATACCATCCAAGGTCTGGCGATGACGCTGCATATCACCGACGATTGCACGGTCGAATTGCACACCTCTATGCAAGAAATGCTCACCCAACCAACGCGATTGACGCGCGCCCAAGTCGGACAATTGATCGTAGTTATCGGCACCAAAAGACGCCTGAGCATGACGCACCAAAAATAGTTCGCTCAATTTATCGCTCCATTCTGTGTCCAGACCATCAACGGCACTCTCACAATAAGTACTCTCGCGTTCCATGTAAGCCCATGATGTGGCGGTTTGCGCGCCGTTTCAAACAATGTCTCTGCATAATACACCGCGTAATCGCAATCAGCTCAATAGAAGCTTTAATAGCAGCCGTGATAGCCGTATAATCGCGACCTCCCCACTATGGGCTCGCGCCCTGCCACAGGATCCTATGTCAACCGTCGACTTTGCTTCACTGGGTGTTTCAGCACCCGTTCTAAAAGCTGTTCAACAATTGGGGTACGAAGTGCCTTCGCCCATTCAGGCACAGAGTATACCGATTCTTTTAAACGGTGAAAATCTGCTTGGCACTGCGCAAACCGGAACTGGAAAAACTGCCGCTTTTGCGCTGCCGTTACTGAGTCGCCTCGACGACAAACAGCACAGCCCGCAGATCTTAGTGTTAACGCCGACCCGAGAGTTGGCGATACAGGTAGCCGAAGCGTTTCAAAGTTATGCGCGACATATCAAGGGCTTTCACGTCCTGCCAATATATGGTGGTGCCGATATAAAAGGCCAACTGAGGGGTCTAAAACGCGTCACCCACGTCGTTGTAGGCACCCCCGGACGCGTCCTCGATCACCTGCGTCGACGCAGTTTGGATCTCAGTCGAGTCACCGGTTTGGTCCTCGACGAAGCCGACGAAATGCTGCGAATGGGTTTTATCGACGATGTCGAAACAATTCTCTCGAAGACCCCAGAAAATTGTCAGCGTGCACTGTTTTCTGCAACCATGCCGTCGGCGATCAGGCGTGTTGCACAGACCTATCTAGGAG
Organism: Cellvibrionales bacterium UBA2618; assembly: GCA_002339165.1. GTDB lineage: Bacteria > Pseudomonadota > Gammaproteobacteria > Pseudomonadales > Porticoccaceae > TMED48. The sequence goes on from DDJS01000102.1 coordinate 8,194, forward strand.
ATGCGCAACGGGTCAGTATCGAGGGGAAAACTAAGACCGTTGAGCGCATTGACCAAAAGTATCTGATGGTTAAGGGCCACCAAAAAATGGATGCCCTGACGAGGATCCTCGAAGTCGAAAATTTCGATGGCATGCTGGTATTTGTGCGCACTAAATCGTCAACTGTCGACATCGCCGAAAAACTCGAGGCACGCGGCTTTTCGTCTGCGGCGCTGAACGGCGATCTCAGCCAAACGCTGCGCGAACGCACCATTAGTCGTTTAAAGAAGGGTCAGGTCGATATTGTTGTCGCCACCGATGTCGCCGCCCGCGGCTTGGATGTCGAACGCATCAGTCATGTAATCAACTATGATGTGCCCTATGATAACGAGTCCTACGTCCATCGCATCGGGCGCACCGGGCGTGCTGGACGCGACGGTATCGCTATCCTGTTCGTCACGCAAAAAGAAAACCGCCTACTGCGCTCGATCGAAAAGTCGACCCGCCAGACCATCAGTCCACTGGTACTGCCAAGCAACGCTGAAGTCAGTGGTTTACGCATCCAGCAATTTACCGAGCAGTTAGTTAAATCGGTCGAGGCGCCGCAACTCGGCAAGTTTCGTCAACTGATAGAGACCATGAGCGTTCAACACGCCATGGATATTACAGATATCGCCGCCGCACTGCTGCATGAAAATCAAAAGGACAGACCACTTTTCCCGCGTCTCGAGGCGTTACAAACACCGAGCCCAGTAAGCGCAGACAAGCGTCGCGATCGACCCCGCGACCGCGACACAGAACGTAAAACGCCGCGTGCCGAACACCGCAAGACGCCGCGTACCGAAACGCGTGCCGAAAAAAGCCCTACAACTCACCCGAGGGTCGAAGCCAAACCCAAAGCCGCAGCGAAGTTCGAAG
>DDJS01000102.1:9453-18748 GCA_002339165.1 Cellvibrionales bacterium UBA2618
CAAAGTCGCAACGAAGTTCGAAGGCAAAGCCGAAGCGAAGTTCGAATCGAAAGTCGGCGTGGAGCCTGAAGAGGGCGTTGGTGCGCACCAGCGAGGCGAGATCCCCATGGTCACCTACCGCATTGAAGTGGGCAACGATGACGGCATTACTCCATCGAATATTGTCGGGGCGATTGCCAACGAAGCCGACATTGAAAGTCGCTACATCGGCCAGATCGTACTCCACGATGACCATAGCACGGTGGATCTTCCCGACGGCATGCCGAAGGAGCTATTCGCCCACCTCCGCAAGGTCCGCATTTGCCAAAAACCACTGAAAATAAGTATACTAGACGGCGACAACACGACGTTTAAACCGGCCCCATCGAGCCGCAAGAAAAGCTCGGGGAACAGCGGCAAGCGTCCTGAAAAAAAGCCGATAAAGGGCACTTTAAGCCGGGATTCGGCGGGCAAAAAACGTTCTGCTAAAGATCTCGAAGACGGGGCACCAACGTCAAAAAAGCCCCACGTCAGCAGCGATAAGAGTCCGCCAACTTCGCCGCGCAACTCAGACAAGACCAAGCGCGCCAAAAGTCCGGCAGCGGACAAAAAATACCGCGGTGAAGCGCCTCCGCGCAAGCGACCGCAATAAAACCTCGATGGCACCGCGCCGCTCTAAAGCCCCTTATGTATGACTTATAGCCCCGTCAATTAATCTGAGCGATGCTATCAGGGGCGCCGCTTGAATACCCATCTGGCGGCAGTATTCCTCCGCCATCGGCGCGATGGCGCAATTGTCTGGTAGGCTCTCACCGCTGGCAAGCAGTCCCTGTAGACGGGGTATAAAGACAAATTGTAACCATTGCACCAGCGACAGATGGTCGAGCGCAAATGGTTGCTCGCTAGCCAAATAAGCCTCCGCGGGCGGCTGCGACTGCCACAGACCCGCATCTCGCAGATGTTGCTCAATATCCAATAATAATTCCGTCAATCGAAATCTACAGCATACGTTCGCCATCTAGTCGGTCCTCGGGAGAGGTGCTGGCGTCGCACTAAAGCACGCACCTAGACCTGCGAGGTTCAGCTCAGCTCGCATTGAGATCACGAGCAAAAGGCGGTAGCGCATTCAATAGCTGCATACCATAACGTTTACTTACGATGCGACGATCGAGAATAGTCACACTGCCAGTGTCGGTCTCAGTGCGCAATAACCGGCCACAGGCCTGCGTAAGGCGCAGCGACGCAGTCGGCAGTGCAATGTCAAAAAAAGCATTGCCGCCGCGGTTTTCAACCCACTCGCTGAGCGCCTCTTGCAGCGGATCGTTCGGCACTGCAAATGGCAGTTTGACAATGACCACATGCCGACAATAATTACCCGGTAGATCCACTCCTTCAGCGAAGCTTGCCAAGCCAAACAATACGCTGCGATCGCCGCTATCTATCCGTTCGCGGTGCAGGCGGAGCATCTCTCGGTTAGAAAATTGGCCCTGCATCAAGATCTCACCGCGAAGTTTCACCGGCAACTCGCCCTGCACTTCCTGCATTTGACGTCGCGATGAAAAGAGCACCAGCGTGCCCTCGTGATTGGCGAACATAGCGGGGAGGTTATCGATCAAATAACGACTATGGGCCACCACTTGATTACCCTCCACGGCATCGCTAGGAACCTTGAGCAGTGCCGCTCTGGCATAATCGAAGGCGCCGTCCACTGCGATGCAACTGGCCTCATCCGGCATCCCGGTATCGCGTCGTAAACTGTCAAAATTACCCAACGACCGCAACGTAGCCGAAGTCAATATCAGCCCATAGGTCTGCCCCCAAAGGCGCTCCGCGAGCAGCTCGGCGGCCTTGATCGGGCTGGCATTAATAGACAGGTCAGAGCCTCCGGCGGATAGTTCATCGAGTCGCAACCAACAGGCAAGCGGCATTTTTTCGGGTACAAATTCTGACCGCAAGCGCTGCCAGAGTGACAAGAGCTTTTCCGCCCGCGCCTGCCAACTGCCGACCTGCTGGTAAAATAGTTCTAAGTCGGTCGTGGCCACTGGGTATTGTCGATTACTCAGCGCCTCGTTGAGAGAATCCCCCAAGATCTCCAATCGTCCGAGCCAAGTAGACAATTGGTCGGCGATTTGAACGGCTATAGCGCGTATGGCATCGCCGACGTCGCCGTGGGCAAATCGATAGCCGTCCTCGCCCGATTCACTACCATCCAAATAGGTCTTACACAGCGGGTAAAGCGTGGTGAACAATTCGGTCAGCGCCTCAGCACCGGCCTGAATGCGCGGCAACTGCTCTACCAAGGAACTATCATCGGCAAAGATCGGCGCCTGTCCCTTACACTGTCGCGGCAATTTCTCCAACCAATTAAGACTCGCGTTGATCCGACACTCTGCGCCAAAATGTCGTACCGCAGTATCCGCGAGGCGATGAGCTTCGTCGAAGATATAGATACTGTCCTCCAGCGGCGGTAAAATCACCCCGCCCCCCAGCGCGAGATCGGCCATCACGATATCGTGATTAGCGACGATGCAATCGCTGTCTTCGAGATCGCTGCGCGCCTTAAAAAACGCGCATTGATTGATATAGCGGCATCGCCCACCAGAGCATTGTCGCCGATCAACTGTCAGCGGTCGCCATTCGTCGTCGTCAATTCGCGTTGTCCAGGTATCGCGGTCACCATCCCAACTACCATCATCGAGTCCGGCGGACAACTCCCGATAGAGCTTTTGAGTGTACTTGTTGGTGGTCAACGGCTGCTCGTCTTCGAATAATGCAATACCTGCGTCACTCGAGGTCAGCGCGTCAATGTGCTGTTGCACGCGTAGATTACAGGCGTAGCGGCCGCGGCCCTTGACCAGCGCGCAGCTATAGTCCCAATCACAGGCAGCGATAAGTTCCGGCAGGTCTTTGTTGATCAATTGCTCTTGTAAGGCAACGGTGCCGGTGGCGACCACCACGGTTTTTTTTGCCGCTCGCGCAACCGGAAGTGCCGCGATCAAATAGGCGACTGTCTTGCCGGTGCCGGTAGCTGCCTCTACCGCGCTAATGCGACGACCTTGATCGGCATGGCTCAACGCGTTGGCGACCGCGGCGATCATTTGCTTCTGGCCCATTCTGGGATTCAGTTCGCGAGCCTTTAAAAACCGCCGATAGCCCCTCTGAATAATGTCTCGAGTGTCATCGGCTAACAATTAAACTGTCCTCGACAGCGCGCATCGGACAGCTGATCAACCACAGGTGCAGCATAACTTTGGATGACAATATCACGGTGTTCTGCTGGCAGCTGCGCGATCCGTTGATTAAATTTTTCACCCGCTGCAGCCCAATCTTCATTTGGCCATAACTGGGTTAACCCGGCTGTATCGGCGTCGGCATTGATCAATCGCCAGGCACAAATATTACTGGGGAATAGGCGATAACCGGAAAAAATCTGCCGGTCAATTTCACCCGCGAGCTCATCCGGAAGTCCGTGTTTACCAGTTAGTAGCGCGCCAAAGGTTATGTGCACTCGACCCTTGTAGCCGACAAAGCCTTTCTTGATGGTGTCCAAGTCTTCATAGGCGCCCTTCACATAGGTTTCGCCTTGCTGCGCGGCGTGCAACTCGCGCGCTTTGTCACCGTCGCATGGGTCAAATTCGTAAGCAATCGACACTGGAACAATATTTAGCTCGGCCATGGCTGCGCCAAAACTCTGATCGCTATCGCGACTCAAAGCGAGCATTTTTAGCAACGCTGTTTCAGTGCGATCTCGACCATCCTTGGCACGGCCCTCGGCTTGGGCAATCCAAACGGAAACTCTCTCTGTGCCGATAGATTGGCGAATATAACGAGACAGTAGCTTTAGCGCGCCCAACTTCTCGCGTCGGCCAGTGACCGATCGTTTAACGATAAAGCTGCGATTTATGCGAATTAAATCCGAGGCAAATGGCTTACTCAATAGATTGTCGCCAATCGCAATCCGCAGTGACTCCCTGCCGGCCTTAACCAAGCCAAGGATCACCATCGCCGGATCCAACGCGATATCGCGGTGATTACTCATAAACACGTAGGCCTTGCTCGGATCAAGAGTATCGATACCACTGAAACTATAACCGTCGGTAGTCCTATCGAGCAGCGCCACCAAACGCTCGGAAATAATCATCTGAAGATCGCGCACGGTACGGATATTGCGGCTTAGATAACGCAACCGCCACCGCAGTAAAGGACGCATCAGGGCCGAACAGTACCGCACTAAAACCGGAAATTGGCGTTCCAACAAAAGATCGACAAACTCCGGGTCGGCAATCATACGTCTCACCACCGTCGGCACCTCTGCATCACGGAAGGGGCGTATTTCGTCAAATTCAGTCATTTGTGCAATCGCAACAGGCACTAGGTTTGACGCGCATTGTACCAGCGAACATCGTACGCGTGTGCATCGACCCGATCGACAACGTCGAGGACCATGGCAAACAGCGCCATACGCACCAACACGCCGTTGTCGGTCTGCCGGAAGATGGCTAAATTGGGATTATTATCAAGATCACTGTCGAGTTCGTTGGCATCGCTGCGCGAGTCACGGGGCAAGGGGTGCATAATCACCGTGTTGGGCTGACAGTACTCAGTATAGATGGCCTGGTTGAGGCGGAACTTGCCACGGTAAAGATCTGCTTGCTGCTTGCTCGGAAAACGCTCTTCCTGAATCCGGGTAGAATAGACAATATCAACGTCGGCGATATTCTCTGTCAAGTGATCCGAGATACTTACGTCGATACCGGATAGGCGCATCGCCTCGACGATATCTTCAGGCAGAGACAGCTCCTCTGGGGAGATTAACACCACCTGAATATCGCGGTACAACCTGAGTAATTTACCCAGCGAATGGACCGTGCGGCCAAACCGGAGATCGCCGATCATCGCAATTTTAAGGCCATCAATCGATCGCCCATGATCCGCCAACTCCTTGCGAATGGTATACAAATCGAGCAGCGCCTGCGTTGGATGTTCATTGGCACCATCGCCGCCACTCAACACCGGCACTCGACTGACCGACGCAAAGTCGGCCACCGAACCCTCGACTGGATGGCGCATACAAATCACATCGCTGAACCCGGAAAGCACCCGCGCGGTGTCTTGCAACGACTCCCCCTTAACCAGCGCAGAACTCTCAAAACCGGCGGTCTCACGCACCTCGCCACCAAGTAAATTAAACGCTGACCCAAAGCTCACTCGGGTACGCGTACTCGGTTCAAAAAACATGTTGCCAAGTATTGCCCCCTCGAGAACGCGGGTTACCCGTTGGCGCAACGCATAAGGTTGCATACGATCGGCAACGGCAAACACCGCCTCGACGTCGGGCCGTTCAAACTGATCAATAGAGACGATATGGGCGCCAGTAAAATCCACGGACTATCCTCAATGCTGTGCTGTTTAGCCGTCAGTTTAGCCTGTTTATAGCCGCCACTCTAGCCACGTTGTTAGACGCGCTATTGGTCTTGTAAAAAACGCTCGGAAATGCGCTCGCCCCACTCCCGCAACTTTACTAACACAGAGCGTTGCGGTGAGTCGTTTGACATATCATTCAATAATCTGTCGATCTCGGCATTGTATTTTTGCAGCGTGCAATAGCCCGAGTTATCGTCAGTCAATCGCCACAGACAACTTTCCCGCCACTGCTGACTCTCGTCGGCCGTTAGCGTAAGCGGGTAGTACCGCGCGCGATAACTCAGTAATAACTCATTGTAACGTGGATCGTTAAAAACTAGCGCTCCGGCAGACAGTTGATCGCTATCAGCCGAGCGCACCTGAGCTAACAGTCCGCGGTCGCGGTCGGCTAAAAAACCGTCATAAAGACGTTGTTCAGCCTCTACTTTAGGCGCATATTGGCGTTCCGAATAAACCCGTTGTAACTTGGCGGTTAATTCCATCTGACCCAACTGTTGCCAATTTTTGTAGCATTCATCGAGATCGATAGCCAACCGTTTGGCAGTCGCTCTATCAACCAGCTTGGGCGTTGCCACCACCGGGCATTTGTTCATGTGGATCAGTTTCAAACCGGGGCGCCGCTGCTCCTCTGGTGATGCACTTGCGGCAGTAAACAGTCGCTGCTGTATCTCCTCTGCAGGGAGTGAGAGCAACTGTGGGTCAGACGATAGATCCACGCAAATCACTGCATTGTTGTTCGAGGGATGTGCCGCCAGCGGCACCATCAGTGCTGCGTATTGATGATCGCTCGAGAGCATGCCGGATACGTGCAAAAAGGGCGCGCCCTGTCGCACGTCAAGAAATTTACCTACCGCGCGCTTGCCGCGGTGGGCGTATGCATAGTCATATAGTTGCGGCTGTCGCTGTTTAACCAATTTGGCCACTTCGATGGTGGCTACCACGTCGGCGAGGGCATCGTGTGCCTGACCGTGTTCGATGTTATTAGCTTGAGTGATGTCCTCGAGTCTAAAGCTCGGTAGACCCGATGGATGGTTGGGCCACTCGATGCCATCCGGTCGCAAAGCGCGCGCCAAGCGCATCATATCGATAATATCCCAGCGCGAATTACCATGCTTCCACTCGCGCTGATAAGGATCATAAAAATTGCGGTAGAGCGCATAGCGCGTCATTTCATCGTCGAAACGAACGCTGTTATAACCCACCGAACAGGTTTCTGGAGTGGCGAGCTCAGCGTGAATTTTAGCTATAAATTGGGGCTCGGCGAAGCCGCTTTCAAGCGCCTTTTGGGGCGTTATTCCCGTCACTAAACAGGCCGCTGGCCGAGGGAGAATATCCTCTTCTGGACGGCAATAAATGACGAGTGGTTCACCGATCGGGCGTAATTTCTCGTCGGTACGCAAGCCGGCAAATTGTGCCGGCCTGTCCACCGCCGGATCGACGCCCGTGGTCTCATAATCGTGCCAGTAGAAACTGCTTGCCATGGCCTACCCCACTGCTGTATCTGGCGTATTAGCACTGCCGCTTAGCGCCTATATGCCAAGCATGCCCAAAATGCCTAGAGTGCCATCGCGGTAGTCCATAGTCCAGCGCCGATCAATCTCCTCGTCTCAATCAACCACGACTTCGGTATAAGTCATTTCACCAACAACACGGCGATTATTGATGCGCCCCGCTCTCGTCTGGTTGCTATCTGTCGGGTGCGATTCGCCAAACCCTCGGGCGCTCATGCGTCCTGCATCAATCCCATAATCTGCGATCAAAACGTCTTTGACTGCGGCAGCTCGACGCGCCGATAGGTCGAGGTTGTAGGCTTCGCTGCCGGTACTATCAGTATGGCCCTCGAGCACCAAAAGTATATCGCTATGCGCTCGCATAGCCGCCGCTACCGTGTTGAGATCCTCAGACTCTATCGACAGAACGACCGCTTGGTCAAAAGCGAATTTGACGTTCAAACGAATCACCACAGTGCGCATTTTGGGTTCTGGTTTGGGTTCGGGTTGGACTTCAGGCTCCGGCATGGCCGCGGGTTGCATCACCACCGCCGGCGTAGGGGTACCAAAAATTCGATTTAAAGAAATATGAAATCCAACATCTTCAGCGTCCTCATCGTGCCCCGATAACAGGCGGACATCTGCGCGCAGGTCAAGTTTATCGCTTAACCGCTTGGCGATGCCGAGCCCAAACATGAGCTGGGTTGGACTATCGTCGTGCCCCGAGGCCAAATTATAGCGGTCATTAAAGTCATATTGGTTGACGCCAAGAAGCGCAAACGGAGCCCATCCAGCGGTCTTGTCACCGAGCCAAAGTACGCCGTTCAAAGACAATGCATCGAGATCGTCGTGACCCGCCTGCTGCGCATAACCAAGTTCAACCGCCAAATGATCGGTCAGATAACGTCCCGCCTGAAGCCCGAGCAAGTTGCTTTCATGATGATCCTGCAGAGCACGAGTGCTATCGAGATTGTAGTGACTGGCTGACGTTCCCAGATACCACTCATCACTGGCATTGACTAGACCGGTAAAAGAAGTGAGCAAAAGTGATGTAGCTGCGCACAGCGCACGGGTTGCGTTCATGGTATTCATCCTTGAATTTTAATTGATATTCAACGCCAGCGGGAAGCTAACGCCGCGCCATAGAATCCTTTCTTCTATTACACGTTGGTTGATTAGTATAACCGAAAATACTCCGCGCCGTGCACCCTTAATAAGACCAGAGCCTTTCACTCGTTAGTTTAACCGGGACCAGTGACTGCCGGTTTGGACGATTGCTCGAGCTTGTAAAGCTTCTGGTTGGTCTGGCGACGGAAACCATCCATCGACTCAATCGCCTCTGAATGGCTCTTTAGTTGCCGCTCGGCGCGCTTGTTGACCGCAGATATTTGGCTCTGGGCGTCTTGTAATCGGCGTAATTTGCTATGGATCTCAGTAACATCACCACTCATCTCCAAATAATTACCACTCAGGGTAGCCGCCCGCTTGTTGTCCGCCTCCAGCCGAGCAGAGACACCAGTCATTGACGCTTCCAGTGCCACACGTTTTTGCGCTAGGAATACAATATCGGTTTGATTTTTAGCGATCTTGCCTCGGTTGGTGTCATTCGATACCCCCCAGAGTTTTCTGATTTCTGACCAATGCTTTTGCAATTCATCCTGGTGGCGGCTTAATTTAACCTGCATCGCGGCGCCGGACTGGGTCACCGATTGGTCGGTACTGCTGAGCCGTGACTCAAGATTATCAAATCGCTGCTGCAAAGCCTGATGGTTCGATTGAAGCGCTGAAAACTCCATCCAGCCAATCACTGCGGCCGCGGCCGACATGATCATTACCGCGAGTATCAAGAATTTCCAACCGCCGCCCAAAGCCACGCCAGCTGCCGAACGGGAGGTTGCACTAGACGTTTTATTGGACGACCTAGTGCCAGTTGCGCCGCCGATCATGCCATCACGCTCTGGAACGATGGGGTTAATTCGCCTGTTGTCCGATTCCGACATATTGTCGATCACCTCGATACCGTACTGTTATACACAACCGTGATTATAGCGATTTCATTGGTGGGCCACACCATGCGATTGACAATTTCATAAGAAAACGCAAACGGCACCTCGGGTTAGGGTTAACTGGCGCTAGTTGCAACGGGGCGCGCCGACGCACCATCTCAGACCTAGGATGCCGGGTGTAATCAGCGACAGATGCTCAATAATGACGGCCATTGCGTTGGTAGTCTTTATTTCATCGCATTTTAGCGGCAACTAGAAAACTGGATTTTAAAGTACCCATATAGTCACTGCGATCTAAGCCTCTCCCCTGGTGAGAAATCCTTGGCGGAAAGCGCGTGAATAACCTGAACGATGCTTTGAACGTAGACTGTCGACGCATGGAATACGCTTGGATAT
>DDJS01000102.1:19155-44923 GCA_002339165.1 Cellvibrionales bacterium UBA2618
CCAACTTCTACCCAACAAAACGGCGGGAACTGGGTGAAAAATTTTAATTAATTAGGCCGGTGTGTAAATTTATCCGAGTCGCGCGTTATCGATAACCGCCAGTTCTAAAACTGCGCGGGCTGACGCTCGTTTATTGGTCATTCAGTGTTGTTATAAATGTCCCCCCAAGGCCGGCCAAAAGCCAGCCGTGGTAACCATAAATCGCAGCGGCGCTCTGCCGCCGCGGCTACAACATATTGATCATCAGCGCAAATACCGCCGTCAATACGAGACTGCTGACGATGACCCCGCGCACAGAAGCGATAGGTCCTAATCGGCCTTTGATCGCATTCGCCTCGAGCACGCCAATCACCACCAACGCGGCGATAAGCCCAGCGCCGCCTACGGCAGTGCCGTAGCCATGGCCCGCATAGTGTGGGCCTGCCAACATGGCAAACAGCATGGGCGCCGACAGTAAGGTATTGGTTCGCGATGCCAGCAGTGCTTTAGCGCCAGCGGCTGGCGCATCGCCCTCGATCATGCCCAAGGCAATTTTCTGCGCTGGCCAAATAACCATCCATACATTGGCGGCCATAATAATACCCATGGTCGAGCCAATGATAATGTAGTTATTCATTTGGCCATAATGTTGTACGCCACCGAGCAATACTATTCCGGTAAGAAACGTAAACATGGCGCCCCAACGGAACCACCAGAGCGCACTGGGCGCTAATTTTTGCTTGGCATCGGCAAGCCCTTCAGGCGTCGCTTGCTTAAAATAACCGCCCTGCACAAAATTAAAATAATACAGCATCCCTATCCAGGTAATTCCGAACAGTACATGCCCCCAACGCGCGATAAAGTTAATCGTTTCAATCGTCATTACAAACTCCGAGTCATAGTGTATGCGGCGAGGTCAGCATCATTGAGTCACTGCCACACAGGCCCAACATGTGTGTTTACCGGCTACCCGTCATGGGTTCGATTTCTGTCTCGAGTATAACAGACATAAAAAAACCCCGCCTATCTCTGGCGGGGTTTTTTATTGGCTTGGCAGAGTTACATCATACCGCCCATACCGCCCATGCCACCCATACCGCCCATGCCACCCATATCCGGCATTGCTGGTGCACCTTTGTCTTCTTGAACTTCGGCGACCATCGCTTCGGTCGTTAGCATCAAGCCAGCTATCGAGGCCGCCGCTTGTAGTGCGGTCCGCGTTACTTTCGCCGGGTCGAGGATACCCATATCGATCATATCGCCATATTCACCGGATGCCGCGTTGTAGCCATGGTTGCCAGTACCCTGCTTGACTTTATCAACCACTACTGACCCTTCATCGCCGGCATTTTCGACGATCTGGCGCAGAGGGGCCTCCATGGCACGTCGGGCAATACCGACGCCTACAGTTTGATCATCGTTCTCACCGGTCAGTCCTTCGATCTTTTGCAGGACCCGAATTAGCGCAACGCCACCACCAGCAACAACACCCTCTTCAACCGCCGCACGGGTCGCGTGCAGTGCGTCTTCAACGCGTGCTTTTTTCTCTTTCATCTCGATTTCGGTGGTAGCACCTACCTTGATCACAGCAACACCGCCGGCCAATTTAGCTACGCGCTCCTGCAGTTTTTCACGATCATAATCAGAGCTAGTGTCCTCGATCTGCGCGCGAATCTGTTTGACTCGTGCTTCGATCGCAGAATGATCACCCGCCCCGTCTACCAAGGTAGTATTTTCTTTGGTCATAGCCACGCGCTTGGCAGTACCTAAGTGCTCTAAGGTCGCCGACTCGAGGTCCAGACCGACTTCCTCTGAGATTACAGTGCCGCCAGTTAAAATAGCGATATCTTCGAGCATCGCCTTGCGACGATCGCCAAAGCCTGGCGCTTTACAAGCGGCAACCTTGACAATACCGCGCAAATTATTCACCACCAAGGTCGCCAGAGCTTCGCCCTCGACATCTTCGGCAATAATCATCAACGGCTTACCTGCTTTCGCTACAGCTTCAAGCAATGGCAACAATTCACGGATGTTGGAAATTTTCTTGTCGACCAAAAGAATCAGCGGCGCGTCCTGTTCGGTACTCATATTTTCCTGGTTATTAACAAAGTACGGCGAGAGGTAACCACGATCAAACTGCATGCCCTCGACGATGTCGAGTTCGTTTTCCAAACCCGATCCCTCTTCAACGGTAATCACGCCCTCTTTACCTACCTTGCCCATCGCCTCAGCAATAATATCACCCACTTGGGTGTCACTATTTGCCGAGATAGTGGCTACCTGAGCGATTTCCTTCGACTCAGAGCAGGGTTTAGCTATCGCCGCAATCTCAGCAACCGCTGCCACTACCGCTCGGTCTATACCGCGCTTTAGATCCATCGGATTCATGCCTGCGGCGACTGATTTCAGACCTTCGTTAACAATCGTCTGCGCCAAGACAGTCGCCGTCGTGGTTCCGTCGCCGGCGTCATCAGATGCCTTAGAAGCCACCTCTTTGACCATTTGAGCGCCCATATTTTGCAATTTGTCGCTCAATTCGATCTCTTTAGCCACAGAAACGCCGTCTTTCGTCACGGTAGGTGCACCGAACGCCTTGTCCAAAATGACGTTTCGACCCTTGGGGCCGAGCGTGACCTTGACCGCATTCGCCAGTATATTTACGCCCTCGAGCATATCTTTACGGGCACTGTCACCAAATTTTACTTGTTTAGCTGCCATGATTTTTTCCTTTCCAAATAGGGTTATGACACAAATTCTTTGTTTCGTTAGGCCTGTAACACAGCCTTGATGTCGGGTTCACTGAGGATGACCAGTTCTTCACCGTCAATCTCAATGGTATCACTACCGGCGTACTTGCCAAATACCACGGTGTCGCCAACAGCGACGTCGACTGCTCGCGTCTCACCGCTGTCTAGCACGCGGCCAGATCCAACGGCAACTACCTCGCCCTGGTTGGGTTTTTCCTGTGCTGAACCTGGCAACAATATGCCGCCAGCGGTTGTTTGTTCCTCTTCTTGCCGACGAACGATGACTCGATCGTGTAATGGGCGAATTTTCATACTCTTCTTCTCCGGTTAATCTATCTGCAATAAGTAGATGGTTGCTTGCGCTCGATAGTTACTTGCAAATAATAGACATTTTGCAATCGATACATATGTGGAGGCAGTTGCGGAATTTTTCAAGGTTTGAGCAGATATTTTTACGATTTATTGCACATAATTTTATAAATAATGGATTACTCGCAACCCTCGTGCGCTCAGCCCCGATCATCGCGCTCTGTGTACTCGCCATCGATAACTCGATCGCGCTCATCGGCTCCGCTGTTATGCGCCTCAAAGGTTGGATTAACTCTCGACATAGATACCCCACGGACAATCATTTTACGCATTATGAAAGCCGCGAATTGATCACGTAAACCTGGGACTAGCGCAGCAAAACCGAGCGCATCGGTAACGAACCCGGGAGTCAAGAGGAGGGCACCAGAGACCGCCAAAATGATTCCCGAAAAAATTTCCCGCGCAGGCATTCGGCCCTCGGCCAATTTTCGCTGCACTGACCACAGCGTCTGCAATCCCTGGTGGCGCAACAACCCAGCGCCGATAAGCGCCGTCGTCAACACTAAACCTATGGTTGCCAATGCGCCGATCTCAGAACCGACACTGATCAACACCCACATTTCAATGATTGGCATAGCAATAAACAACAGCAGTAACAACCGCATAGGCGCATCCTTTTTAACCATAGCTTAGCCGAAGAAGGCAGTCTCGTCTATTTCGACGTAGCGATTCGCCGGTGACCCCCAGTAACGTCCGCAGCAAGGAATGCTGATACCTGCAAGGCGCGGGTATTTTGAGCGGCCAAAACCGACAGCGATAAAAACTGATATGATCGCCAAACGTCTAAGTGACTAATTCCTGCAGCATATTAACAGAGACCCCTAGATTGGAAAAACACAGTTCTCCCATGCCCAAACCGAAAGATCGGTCGTCGAACAGTTGGCTAACGGCGCTGTCCGTTTACGCGCATCGGCGCGTGGTGACAATGGTATTTTTAGGCTTTTCCGCGGGACTGCCATTTCTATTGGTATTTTCAACGCTATCCGCATGGCTCAGTGAGGCCGGCGTGGAACGTTCGGCAATTGGCTTTTTTAGTTGGGTCGGCATCACCTTTTCGATCAAAGTACTCTGGGCACCGGTGGTCGATAATCTCGCGCTTCCCGGCCTGACCCGGCACCTGGGTGCTCGCCGATCGTGGATGTTATTGGCCCAATTAGGACTGCTCATCGGATTATTGGGTATGGCGGCTACCGATCCAGCAGAATCGCTTTGGACAATGGTTGCTTGGGCCATCTGGGTAGCGTTCTGCTCTGCCACCCAAGATATTTGTATCGACGCCTACCGCATCGAGTCTGCAGAAGACGACTTGCAGGCAGCAATGGCTGCTACCTATATCTTTGGTTACCGATTCGCGCTGCTGGTCGCCGGAGCCGGCGCGCTTTTCATAGCCGACAGCGCGGACTGGGAGTCAGCCTATAACATCATGGCACTGGCGATGTTGATCGGCCTTGGTACCACCCTGCTAATCAAAGAGCCACCCCATGCATCGCAAACGCGCTGGGGCGCTCTGGAACAATCGCTGTTAGAAAACCTCAGCAGCATGCCTCAGGGGTCAGCGGCGAACAAACTGCAGCGCGCACTGATTATGGTGTATGCGCCCTTTTATGCTTTTTTTGCCGAATATGGACGACACGCCCTCGTACTACTGGTGTTTATTGGCATGTTCCGCATCAGTGACATCACTATGGGCGTGATGGCCAACCCCTTTTACCTCGAATTGGGCTTTAGCAAATCTGAGATCGCCGGCGTCGCCAAGGCATTTGGCTTTGGCATGACCATTTTCGGCTCGGCGATTGGCGGCGTGTTGGTTATAAAAATGGGCATCATGCGGCCGCTATTGTTAACCGCTGTATTGGTGGTAATGACCAACCTACTGTTTGCCTTGATGGCCCAAAAGGGCCCTGACTTAACCTGGCTAGCCTGGGTTATCAGCGCCGATAACCTTGCTGGGGGGATGTCTAATGTGGTATTCATCGCCTTTTTATCGAGTTTGGTGAATCGACAATACACCGCGACCCAATATGCATTGTTCAGCTCATTAATGACCCTACCGGGTAAATTTTTTGGAGGGTTTTCAGGTGTATTGGTCGATGCTGTCGGCTATTCTTGGTTTTTCGTGTACGCGGCGGCGACCGGGCTTCCGGCTGTATTTTTGATCTTATTTTTGATCAAATATAGGATAGTGACCCAAAAAGTCTCTTGAAGCCGCATCGCACCGCCACACTGTTTTACAGACGCGCCAAATAATGCTGCCAATCAAAGGCGTCGCCAGGATCGGTTTTGCGGCCCGGTGAAATTTCGCTGTGGCCGACAATCCGGTCGGCGGTGATCGCTGGGTAGCTCTGCTGAATAGCTCGCGTCAGACGCTCGAGTGCTCGATATTGATGCTCGGTGTAGGGGATATGGTCAGCCCCCTGCAACTCGATGCCGATGGAGTAGTCGTTGCAGGCCTCAACACCGCAAAAACTAGACACCCCAGCGTGCCAAGCACGCCGGTGGAGTGCGACGAATTGAGTCACCCGCCCGCAACGTTTAACGTACAAATGCGCCGATACACGAAGGTCAGCAATCGACAAAAAATACGGGTGTTGGTTGGCATCCAGTCGATTGGTAAACAACTGCTCGACAAAGTCGTCTTCAAATTCGTTGGGCGGCAAGCTTATATTGTGGATAACTAGCAAGTTGATCTTGGCACCGGACGGGCGCTCATCAGCATTCGGCGATTCCACCGACCGATCGACCGCCAACCATTGCGGCACCTTATCGGGCACGATAACGTCGCATGCCGAGCGATGGTAACGCCGGCCAACAAGACAATAACGGCATCCGCAATTGGTGCTGCGCAACGTGCGACGGTATTGAGGGTCTGGTCACAGTTCAATTCTCCGAAAAACAAGCATGAGTATATCGGCCATTGACCGAGCATGGAAAGTAAATGAGTTGAATGTTATCGCTCTCATCCACCCCCAACAAACCACCGGCAAGCGCATTACTGATACAATCGCGATCGCGCCGCGTTGGTAATTCGGCGCTTCATTTAGTGACTTTTAGCAGGGCCTTCACGCTATGCAAATCTCCAAATTATCCCCCGCCACCCAGCGCGACATCCCAATCTGTGTTGCGCGCGCGCTGAACGAGGATATCGGCAGCGGCGATATCACCGCGATGCTCATTCCCAAAGGCGCAATGGCTAGGGCCCAGATCATCGCGCGCGAACCAGCCGTGTTGTGCGGGCAGGCATGGGCCGATGAGGTCTTCAAACAGTTGGATCACAGCATCTGCCTGCAGTGGAATACTGACGAGGGATCACAGGTGATGACTGGACAAATTCTGGCAACCCTCACAGGAGATGCGCGGGGATTGCTCAGTGGTGAACGCACTGCGCTTAATTTTTTGCAGACGCTGTCTGCCACCGCTACTTGCGCTCGCCGCTATGCGCAGAGCGCCAGCGGTTCTGGGTTGAGGGTTTTAGATACCCGCAAAACCATACCCGGCTTGAGGCTGGCGCAAAAATATGCGGTCGCAGTCGGTGGCTGCGAAAATCACCGCATCGGGCTGTTCGACGCCTTTTTAATCAAAGAAAACCACATCGCCGCCTGTGGCGGCATTCAATCGGCCATTCGCACAGCGCGCGCCATAAGCGCGGACAAGCGCATTGAAATCGAAGTGGAAAATATCGCCGAACTGCGACTTGCCCTGAGCGCTGGCGCCGATGCGATTATGCTGGATAACTTTTCTACCGCAGATATCAGCGCCCTCAGCGAGATCGACGTGGCAGGAACAGAAATCGAAGTGTCCGGCAATCTCACCGATACTGATCTAGTAAAATATAAAAATACGGGCATCGACTTTGTGTCCTCGGGCAGCCTCACCAAACATATTGCCGCAATCGATCTGTCCATGCGAATTATTGATCCCACCTGACAGCATCGAGCGACAAAAGAAAACCGCAAACGCACTTGTTAACTGTGAAGCCATGCCGATAAAGCCAAATCTAACTGTGCTAGAGTGTGGCTTTATCAATGGCAATGATTGGACGGGTTCAATCGCCCAAAAGCCCCGCCCACGATTGCGGGATTTGCTATCATGAGACACTTTCACTACGCTGGGAAAACGCTTCAAGGTGTCAACGTCGAGGGCGCTATCGAGGCCATTGACCAGCGCGCAGCGCGCGTCGCGCTGCGCGAACAGTCAATTATAACGCTCTCGCTGACGCGCAGATTACATCCCAAATTCACCTGGCAGAGTGCGATAACACATCGACAGATGCACCACTTCATACGCCAATTGGCGACCATGATCCGCGCTGGAATTCCGCTATTGAGCTGTTTCGATATCGCCTGCACTGCCAACCGTCAATCCAACATGCGACAAATGCTGAAAAATATCCGCAGCGACCTTGCCGGCGGTGAGGCATTGTCCCGCGCTATGGCAAAATACCCCGAGCAGTTTGATCCACTATTTTGTCAACTTGTCCACAATGGCGAAATATCTGGTACTCTCGGAAGCGTGTTACAACGCTTAGCAGGCGACAGCGCCAAGCGCGAAAAACTGCGCCTCAAACTAAAAAAAGCGCTGACCTACCCGATCACAGTGATGTTTTTATCTTTCGCCGTGACCCTCTTATTACTGATCACGGTGGTGCCGAAATTCGCCGCCAACTTCGCTGATTTTGACGCGCAACTGCCGCCCGCCACAGTAGCTCTAATCGCGGCATCTGATTTTGTCATAGATTATGCAGCAACGCTGGTCGTCGCGCTCACCCTGATCATTATTATGGCGCGCCATGCGCTAAAACATAGCCAAACACTGCGCCACTTTAAAGATCGACAACTGCTGCGAATGCCACTGATCGGGCCTGTGGCAACAAAAACTGCTACGGCGCGCTTGAGCCGCACTCTCGCAACCACTATTGCGTCTCACTTGCCGATCATCGACGCGCTGCAGGGTGCGGCCCAATGCTCCGGGAATCAAGCCTACGACGCAGCGGTTAAAGTTGCAGAAAAACGTTTGATTGCCGGCGATTCTCTGAGTCGCGCGTTTGCGGATGAGCCACTATTCCCAGACGTATTACAACAATATGTCGCAATTGGAGAGCAATCTGGCGCACTAGAGGAAATGCTCAGCGCGGCAGCAACACAATTTGAAGAGGATCTAGACAGCACCATTCAACGATTTATCGATTTATTGGAGCCAACAATTATGGTAGTTTTGGCGCTATTGATTGGGGCTATAATACTGGCGCTATATATGCCGATCTTTGAAATCGGAGCGGTGATCTAGTCGAAAACGGCCTAAAATTTATTTAAACCGGAGCAATAATGGATTTATCAAACGTACAATGGATAGTTATGGCTGCTCTGTATGGACTGCTATTCGGAAGTTTTTTAAACGTGGTCATTCTTCGATTACCGCTACAGTTAGATGCGCAGTGGCAACGAGATTCCCGTGAATTTTTGGGATTACCGGCGAGCGAAGAACTCTCGACTAGTACCATAGCCTGGCCTCGATCGCGTTGTATGCAGTGCAAACAAACACTGACTGCATGGCACAACATTCCGGTTTTTAGCTACCTATTCCTCAGGGGACGCTGCGGTTATTGCTCCAGCGCCATTTCGATCCAGTATCCCCTTGTGGAAATAACCACCGCAATAGTTACTGCAGCCACCGTCTGGCACTTCGGTGCCAACCTAACGGCCGTCTACGCATTAATTTTTAGCTACGCTTTGATCGTGCTCGCCGTTATCGACCTGCGGCAACAATTGTTACCCGATCAGATAACCTTGCCGCTAATGTGGATGGGGCTTTGGGTCAACCTAGATGGCCACTTTACGCCCCTCGACGCGGCAGTGTTGGGTAGTATCGCTGGATACTTATCGCTTTGGGGCATCTTTTGGATATTCAAACTGGCGACTGGCAAAGAGGGTATGGGCTACGGCGACTTTAAATTACTCGCTGCCATGGGCGCCTGGTTGGGCTGGCAGTTACTCCCCATGTTGGTGCTTTTAGCGTCGCTCACAGCAGCGGTTATCGGTGTGACGGCAATATTACTCAAGCGCAGCAGCAGAGACCAACCGATCCCCTTCGGTCCCTTTCTGGCGGCTGCCGGCTTCGCGGCATTTTATTTTGGCGAGCAAATACAGGGCGGTTATGTGCGATTATTTAGCATTTGACAATATCGCGGTTATAATGATGTCTATGCGAACACATGTGCCCACAATAGAGTCTCGATACGTTGTCTTATGACCCCTACATCGTCGGTTTAACCGGAGGGATCGGCAGCGGTAAAAGTACCATTGCACAGGGATTCCGAGAGTTGGGTATTGAGGTGGTCGATGCCGACCAAGCATCCAGAAAAGTAGTAGAACCCGGAATGCCAGCGCTAAATATCATCGCCGACCGCTTTGGCGCAAAAATGATTAAAAACGACGGTACGCTGAACCGAGCAGCAATGCGCCAACTCATTTTCTCGCAACCACTAGAAAAGACGTGGCTAGAAAATCTGCTTCATCCCTTGATTGCCGAATGGATTGTCGACCAGCTGCAACGCGCCGAGAGTGCATATGTAATGTTAGAATCGCCACTGTTGCTGGAAACCGAACAGCATCAATTGGTCAATACCTTGCTACTGATCGATCTGCCACAGTCCCTACAGTTGTCGCGTACCGCTGAGCGAGACGGCGATCCGCAGCCGCAGATTCAATCCATAATCGACAGCCAGATGGCACGCGAAGACAAATTGCGACGCGCCGATTATGTCTTCGATAACAGCCTCGCGCTAGACACCGTAACGCCGCGTATTACGATGTTACATGAGACATTTTCACACCTTGCACTGGAATCTCCGCATGACGACTGACCCGTCCACCGAGCAGACAACCACGGTCAACTGCCCCAACTGTGCAGCCAATGTGCGCTGGGAGAGTGCCTCAGCATTCCGGCCATTTTGCTCCGCGCGGTGTCAACAATTAGATTTTGGCGAATGGGCTCGCGAGAGCTACAGCATTCCCACCAGTGCCGGTCCGGATATGCTGGACATCGATGCGGAAGCAGATTTTTAAGCAACCCGTCAATTTTTACCCCCCACACTCGTTAGGAGAACCTCGATGGGCACCCGGGTTTACCACTCAGAAGACGATTTTTTAAAGCGCACTGACCCCAGTGAAAATGGCGTCAGTGCGGCCTTTGCCGCCATCAACCCTAATTATAGCGAACAAAACCTCAATAACCGTGGCTGTTGGAATTGTCGCGATTGCAGTAATTGCATAGAGTGCCGCAACTGCGTCAACTGCCATGGTTGCAAGCTCTGTATTGCCTGCAACGACAGCAAAAATTGTCGCGATTGCCGACACTGTGAGCACTGTTATAACTGTATAAACTGCAACAGTAGTAACAATTGCAATAACTGTATTGACTGCAGCTCCTCGGTTAACTGCTACGACTGCAATAACTGCAACCATTCGATCGACTGCGTCACTTGCCTAGGCTGCGATAATTGCACTAACTGCAGCCATTGTAATTACTGCGATGAATGCAGTGATTGCAACTACACCAACAAAGGTTATCATCGCAACAGTATTTCTCTGCAGCGCGCGCTTATGCATAACAGCGACGAGGTCGAACCCGCAACACTCGAAGGATTACAGCGCGCCGGATTTGACAGTTTTACGCAACTGGCAGATGTAACTGGCGAGACGGAAACATTGCTGATCAACTGGAGTAGACAATATCCCCGACGCTTTGCGCTACTGATCGCAGGCATTGCCGCTCAGGGTCGGACTGCTAGCGCGCCCAGCGACAGGTAAAAATCGGCTCAGGCGGCCTTAAAATCATGCTAGCTTGACGGATCAATCCATGACCGTTAATTTGTCCAATATGGGTTGATTGGCCACCGGGAATGCGTAATTCGAACCTATCGCTGTGAGACTTTGTAGCGGCACCCATCGACCCTCCTGACCCTCCGCTCCGCATGGGGTTCCAGAATAATCAGAGACGGTATAAACGTGCAATACAATCTGTACATCACCATAATCATGGTCAATTTGTATGTAGGGTTGCGCGTCGATCACGCGAATGGCAAGCTCTTCGAACAGTTCTCGGTCGAGCGCTAGACGAGCGGTCTCACCGACCTCCAACTTACCTCCAGGGAATTCCCATAGACCTCCCTGATGCTGGTGAACTCCACGACGGGTTATATATACTCGACCTCTGGCATCCATCAGCACTCCGGCAGCAACAGCTATGACAGGCATGTCATCAACCTAATGAGCCGGCAATCAGGTTCGATATTCGGCATTGATGCGCACATAACCGTAACCAAGGTCGGTGGTCCAGACCGTCTCGCTGTGGCCACCGCGACCCAGTCCGATACGAATTTCTATATCTTCAGCCTGCATCGCATCGACGCCCGCCTGCTCAGTGTAGTCGGCTGATCGCTGGCCGGCGCGAACGATGTCGACACTGTTAAGCGATATCTCGACGCGGCTTATGTCTAAGTTGGCGATTGGCGCACGACCCACCGCCGCGAGTATCCGCCCCCAGTTTGGATCAGATGCGCCGACCGCGGTCTTGACTAGCGGTGATTCGGCCACCGTGTAAGCAGTCGCCAAAGCTTCTTCGTCACTAGCCGCGCTCTCTACAACAATACTGACAAACTTTTCGGCACCCTCTCCATCGCGAATGCAGGCTCGCGCTAGATCGCCACAAATCGCGGTCAGGTGAGCTAAAAACTGATCAAAATTGCCCTCGTCGATGACCACTTCACCACGCCCGGTGGCCACCAACACCAGCGAGTCGTTGGTCGATGTATCACCATCGACGGTAATTCGATTAAAGCTCTTATCAACGGCAAGACGCAGTGCCCGATGCAACAGTTCGTCGTCTATTTTGGCGTCGGTAGCGATAAAACTCAGCATGGTCGCCATATTGGGTTTAATCATCCCAGAGCCCTTGGCGATCCCTGTAAGGGTCAGGTCGGCGGTCGAAATAGTCGCTTCGGATGCACCGCTAGAATCTTTGGAAAACGGCATCGGCACCTTTACACTCGCGCCTTTTGGGCGAGTGTCTGTGGTCATAATACCCAAGGCTGCATCGTTCCAACCGGATACATCAAGCGCTTCGACGGCGGCGGGAAGTCCCCCGAGCAAGCGATCCATCGGCAGGTATTCGCCGATCACGCCAGTTGAAAATGGCAGTACAGCGTTGACCTCAACACCCGTCAGAGCAGCCAATGTAGAACAGGTTTGGGTAGCATCCTCAAGCCCGCGGGACCCAGTACCTGCATTTGCATTGCCCGTATTGACCACCAAATAACGTGGCGCACAATGTTCTTGCGCCGCCTTGGCAATCACCACTGGGGCCGCGCAGAAGGTATTTTGGGTGTACAAAGCTGCAAATGTCGCTCCCTCACGCAGCGCCATTACCACCAGATCTATGCGCCCAGCCACCTTGATACCAGCTCGCGCCGTACCGAGTTCAAATCCCATCACCGGATGCATGGTCGGAAGGGTCACATCACCCGTCGCCATAGTCGCCACCTCTCTCATGATTGTTAGCGTGCGATATGCTCATCACTGGACGCGAGCACAGCCAGCCGCCAGGGCTTATATCTTACCGCAACACTGTTTGTATTTCTTACCAGACTGACAAGGACAGGGGTCATTGCGGCCAACTTTTGCCTCCAAACGTTGAATTGGCTGACGGGTTTGGGCTCGAGAGTCAGACGGCTTGTCATCCGCCGGCCCAGCGTCTGGGCTCTGTTTGTGTTGATATTCTAGATTGGACTGTTCATTTCTACGCTGTTTTTCGAGACGCGCCATATCTTGTTCAGAGGCGATTTCTACGTGGCTGAGGAAGCGAATCGTGTCGTACTTGATTTTCCCCAACAGCTCTTCAAATAGACCAAAAGACTCGCGCTTATATTCCTGTTTAGGATTTTTTTGGGCGTACGCACGAAGACCAATACTCTGACGTAACTGATCCATAGTCGCGAGGTGTTCTTTCCATAAATTATCCAATACCTGCAGCATTATTTGCCGCTCGACTTCGCGCAAATAATCACCCACGTGACCATGTCGCTGCTCATAGCCGAGTTGAACCTCATCCAAAATACGCGTTCTAAGAGCGCTCTCATCCAGTCGGTTATCGTTTTCTAGCCATGCTTGCAAGGGTACTTTGACCGCAAAATCGGTCTCTAAAGAACGTTCCAAGCCGGCTATATCCCACTGTTCATCGAGACTGTCCGGGGTTATATGGCCATCGACACATTCTGTCACTACGTCGACGCGAATCGCACTAATGATATCCGAAATATCCTCATCTTCGAGAAGATCATTGCGCTGTTGGTAGATGACTTGGCGCTGGTCATTGGCAACATCATCATATTCCAGTAAGTGCTTGCGCATATCAAAATTACGCCCCTCGACCTTGCGCTGCGCCTTGATAATGGCGTTGGTGACCATGCGATGCTCGATCGCTTCGCCCTGCTCCATACCCAGACTGCGCATCATATTTTTGACTCGGTCAGAGGCAAAAAGGCGCATCAATGGATCCTCCAGCGACAGGTAGAAACGCGATACGCCTGGATCACCCTGACGACCAGAACGGCCGCGCAATTGATTGTCAATTCGCCGAGATTCGTGGCGTTCAGTACCGATAATGTGCAGACCACCGGCAGCTATAACGGTCTGCTGTCGAACTTTCCAAGCCTCCCGCCGGGCCTCTAGTTCGGCGCTAGTCGCATCGGCGAGCGCGTTTAACTCGGCATCCAAATTACCACCGAGAACGATATCGGTTCCCCGTCCGGCCATATTGGTAGCAATCGTGATAGCCCCTGGACGACCGGCATTAACAATGATGCTCGCCTCACGCTCGTGTTGTTTGGCGTTTAAAACATTGTGCTCAATCTTATTTTTGGTCAGGATGCCGGAGAGCAGCTCCGAGGTTTCGACCGATGCCGTACCGACAAGTACCGGCGCGCCATTAGCCACGGTATCGCGAATGTCTTCGATCACCGCGTCAAATTTTTCGTCCTGGGTCAAATAGATCAAATCGTTAAGATCGTCGCGATTGACGTCGACATTGGTAGGAATCACCATTACATCGAGACCATAGATCTGCTGAAATTCAAACGCCTCGGTATCCGCAGTACCGGTCATGCCCGCCAGTTTGCTATACAGTCGAAAATAATTCTGAAAGGTCGTCGATGCCAGAGTCTGACTTTCTTGTTGAATATTGAGTTTCTCTTTGGCCTCAATGGCCTGATGTAAACCTTCGGACAACCTGCGCCCCGGCATGGTGCGGCCGGTGTGTTCGTCAATTAGCACCACCTGGCCATCCTGAACGATATATTCAACATCGTTGTGGAACAAATACTGTGCACGCAACGCCGAGGATATATGGTGTAACAGACCTAGATTCGACGCCTGATAAAGACTCTCCTGCGGATCCAGTAATTCGGCAGCGATCAGAGCCTGCTCAACCCGTTGATGGCCGTCTTCCGTCAATTCAACTTGCCGAGTCTTTTCGTCGACGCTAAAGTCGCCTGATTGGTCATCCGTTTCCTGCGTCAGGCTAACGGTCAATGCGTTGATGCTCCGGTATAATTCAGAGCTGTCCTGAGCCGCCCCCGAAATAATCAGTGGCGTGCGCGCCTCATCGATGAGGATTGAATCAACCTCATCGATGATCGCGTAGTGCAGGCCGCGCTGAGATTTTTCCTCGAGTCGAAGCGCCATGTTGTCGCGCAGGTAATCAAAACCAAATTCGTTGTTTGTGCCGTAGGTGATATCGGCTGCGTATGCTTGTTGTCGACTGCAAGGTTGCAGATTGTTGCCGTCGCCAGCGGCCACGTAAAATGAATTGGCAATCTCCGCCCCACGAAACGACTGCACCACCCCGACAGACAGCCCCAGTGCGGTATATAGAGGCGCCATCCATTGCGCATCACGTTTCGCGAGGTAATCATTGACGGTGATAACGTGCACACCCTCGGCCGGAAGAGCATTCAAATATGCGGCCAGTGTCGCCACCAGAGTTTTACCCTCACCAGTGCGCATCTCGGCGATCCGTCCCTCATGCAGAGTCACTCCACCGATGATCTGAACGTCAAAATGACGCATCCCGAGCGTTCTGTTAGCAGTCTCTCGAACCGTCGCGAAGGCCTCGGGGAGCAACATTTCAACGCTTTCACCGGTCGCCAGGCGATGTCTCAAATCGACTGTCTTGGCGGCTAATTGTGCATCATCTAACGCGTTTAGCGATTCTTCTAAGTCATTTACCTTTTTAACAATTGTATTTATTCGACGAAGATCCCGAGCATTTTTACTGCCCATCACTTTTTTCAGCATATTGGCTAACATCAGAACCTTTCCCAAGACTGTGATTAAAAAAATCTACGCGCTACATGCGCGATTCTATGAACGCTTTGGAGGTGGGACTGAGACCTAGCGGATAGTGCGATGGATATACGTGGAGGGGTCGACCGTGCGGCCATTTTTATACACTTCAAAATGCACATGGGGGCCTGTAGAGCGTCCCGTACTGCCCATTTTTGCAATCACTTCGCCTTTTTTGACGATGGCGCCGAGCTTGGCCATATTTTCTTTGTTGTGGGCATAACGGGTCACATAACCGTCACTGTGGTTAACTTCGACCATCTGCCCATAACCACTGCGGGTGCCCGACCAAGTTACCACTCCAGAGGCAACGGCAATTACAGAAGAGCCCTCCCGTCCAGCGAAATCGACCCCGTTGTGCCAGCGTTGCTTACCGTGAAACGGATCGGTTCGCATACCGTATTCAGACGACAGCCAGCCCTTCAATATCGGCCGTCCAGCAACCGTACTCTCAGTTTTGAGTCGGTTATCCGCCATCATTGACTGCAACACATTGAGTTGCGCCTCGCGGTCGCTCAGGCTGTTGTCCATCGACGCAAAGAGCATTTTTAACTCGTCCTGGGACGACATCGAGCGAGTCACTTCAGCATCCAGTCGTTCATCGGGACCCCCAAGCCCAGCAGACCGAGAAAAGTCAAACTCGCCCTCTTGCAAACTGGCGATCTGAGTCAACTGTTCGCCCAACGCATCGAGTCTGACTAGCCGCGAGCGCATCTGCGCCAGCTTGACCGTCATCGCCGACAGCGTCGCCTCAACTTGGTCGCGGCCGGCATCGACCTCAGAGCGCTGAACAACGATTTGCTCGCGCATTTCACCAACGGTATTTTCAAACAACAATTCCCAGCGACCATCGGCGATTTTAACCCCTAACAAGGTTCCCGCCGCCACTGGAATCCCCAACAATAACACCGACAACAACCCCTTTGCCCAACTGTTCAAAGTGATCGAGCGCGTTTTTTCTGCGCGGTTATTAATGATGATAATTTTCACAAAAAAATCAGACCCTTGGTATTTTAATTAGCCGCGCTATAGGCAATGGGAACATCCTCTGGGTTGTCTACAAAGGTGACGTACTCCCAAGCATCCTCCTGAGCCATCAACGCGCGTATCGACGCGTTATTGAGACCATGCCCTGATTTGTGTGCGTCGAATTCACAGATCAAACTGTTGCCCAGCAAATACAGGTCGCCAATCGCGTCGAGAATCTTATGCTTTACGAATTCATCATGGTAACGCAAACCACCCTTATTGAGGATTGCATGTTCATCGACCACGATGGCATTCTCTAAGCTACCGCCGCGCGCCAAGCCCATAGACTTCATTTGTTCGTATTCATGCATAAACCCGAAGGTTCGAGCACGACTAACCTCTTTAACAAAGGAAGCGCTTGAAAAATTGACCGTGGCATTCATAGTTTGCTGCGCAAACACAGGGTGATCAAAGTCGATCGAAAAATTGACCTTAAAACCATCGAAGGGTTTGAAGCACGCCCGCTTACCCTCTTGCTCGACGGTCACCGTTTTTTTCACACGGACAAACTTCTTCGCAGCGTCCTGCTCTCGGATACCGGCGGACTGCATTAGAAAAACAAAGGGCGCGGCACTGCCATCCATAATCGGGATCTCCGCTGCGGACACATCGACGCGAGCGTTATCAATTCCAAGGCCCGCCAACGCCGACAACAAATGTTCGACCGTCGACACCCGAACGTTGCCGTTAAGGAGCGTTGTTGAGAGCATGGTATCACCAACATTTTCAGCCTGCGCACGCACTTCCACACAGGGATCGAGGTCGGTTCGCACAAATACGATGCCTGTATCTGGCTGTGCAGGATGCAAAGTCAAATAGACCTTGTCTCCGGTGTGCATGCCAACGCCAGAGGCGTGTATGGTATTATTGAGCGTTCGCTGCCTGATCATGCTGTGAAAACCGTAAGTACCTTTTTAGAAGTTTATCAGACCTGCACTCGGCCGCCAAGGTGTTTAAATAAGGGGCGGCGGCGGCCGAGGGCACTAGGCGTTTTCGTCTACGGGGTTAATCGGCCTGCTTTCTAAGGAACGCCGGAACATCCAAAAAATCCATTTCAGGATCAACTTGGACGTCCAATTTTTGCGCTGCGGAACCATTTTTGACCGAGGTTTTACGGCGCGTTATTGCCGGTTGATTGTCGAGGCTTTTGTAATCAATGGCGCCATTATTTTTACGCGCCGTGTTATCAATCACACTACGTGGCCCAGTTTTTACCGATTGATTTTGCAAACCAGTCGCCACTACAGTCACCCGCAGTTGATCGGCCATTTCAGCGTCAAACACACTGCCGACGATAATCGTCGCATTTTCATCGGAAAACTCTCGAATGGTGTCACCCACCTCCGCAAATTCGCCGAGGGTCAAGTCATAACCACTGGTGATATTGACCAGTATGCCTTTGGCGCCCTGCAGATTAATATCCTCTAGCAGCGGGCAGCGAATCGCCCCCTCAGCAGCAATCAAGGCGCGACCTTCGCCCGTGCCTTCACCAGTGCCCATCATCGCCATACCCATTTCCGCCATAATGGTTCGAACATCGGCAAAATCGACATTGATCAGACCGTCCAACAAAATCAAATCGGTAATCCCCTGCACCGCGCCAAATAAGACGTCATTCGCCTGTTTAAAGGCATTGATCACGGTCATATCTTTACCCAGCACCTGCAATAGTTTTTCGTTGGGCACGATAATTAACGAATCCACACGATCCTTTAACTGCGCAATTCCCTCATCGGCAATTGCCATCCGTTTTTTACCCTCAAACGAAAAGGGTCGAGTCACCACACCTACCGTCAAAATCCCCATCTGTTTGGCAACTTCGGCAATCACTGGTGCGCCGCCAGTACCGGTGCCACCACCCATTCCTGCAGTAATAAACACCATGTCGGCACCTTCGAGAGCGTGAGCGATCCGATCCTTGTCCTCCAATGCAGCCTGTCGACCCACTTCCGGGTTGGCACCTGCACCCAACCCTTTAGTTAAGGTCTGGCCGAGCTGCAGAATTGTTGCATCCTCCAACCCACTCAGTGATTGGGCGTCAGTATTGGCGCAGATAAAATCGACGCCATCGATATTGCTCTGCATCATATGTCGCACCGCATTACCGCCACCGCCGCCCACGCCGACCACCTTGATTTCCGCATTTTTCGGAATACTATCAACCAATTCAAACATAACTATCCCCTTTTCACGCCGCTAAATTAAAATACTTTGTTGTGATCTGAATCACTACAGACCACCCTGAAACCATCCCTTGATATTGTCGATCAACCCCTTGCTAACGACTTCGCCAGCTTGGGCCTCCTGCAATTTGATGAGCTCGAGCCGACCAAAATGTAGCAACCCGACGCCCGTTGAATAAATTGGGTTGTTGACGATATCTGACAACCCCTT
Organism: Cellvibrionales bacterium UBA2618; assembly: GCA_002339165.1. Taxonomy (GTDB): domain Bacteria; phylum Pseudomonadota; class Gammaproteobacteria; order Pseudomonadales; family Porticoccaceae; genus TMED48. The sequence continues at coordinate 38,069 of DDJS01000102.1, forward strand.
AACATTGACCGGAGAACCCACACGAACTGGCACATGGAAAATTTCTTCGGCTAATTCGATAACACCCTCCATCTTCGAAGTCCCCCCGGTCAAGACAATGCCGGCGGCTAAGAGCTCTTCAAAACCGCTGCGCCGTAAATCCTCCTGAACCAGCGTAAACAATTCCTCGTAGCGCGGTTCGACAACCTCAGCCAGCAATTGACGCGACATATCACGGGGCTGCCGATCGCCAACGCTGGGCACCTTGACGGTTTCTTCCGGCCTCGCCAATTTCGCCAGAGCACAGGCATATTTAACTTTTAATTCCTCGGCATGCGCGGTCGGTGTGCGCAACGCCATAGCAATATCATTGGTTACCTGGTCGCCGGCAATTGGAATGACGCCGGTATGGCGAATCGCACCCTCGGTAAATACTGCAATGTCGGATGTGCCACCGCCAATATCTACCAGCGCCACACCGAGATGTTTTTCGTCTTCGGTCAGCACTGCGTAGCTTGATGCCAATTGTTCTAAAATGACGTCGTCGACTTCTAGGCTACAACGGCGAATACATTTTTTTATGTTTTGACCCGCATTTGCGGCGCAAGTAACGAGATGCACCTTGGCCTCCAGACGAACGCCCGACATGCCTTTTGGCTGCTGCACACCCTCTTGATCATCAATAATAAATTCCTGCGGTAGCACGTGCAGAATTTCTTGATCGGCGGGAATCGCAACGGCACGCGCTGCATCCATAACACGCTCTACATCCAGGTGTTGCACTTCGCGGTCGCGTATGGCGACAATGCCATGGGAATTAAGACTGCGTATGTGATTACCCGCGATACCGACGTAAACCGAATGAATCGAACAACCTGCCATCAATTCAGCTTCTTCGATAGCACGCTGTATGGCGTTCACCGTCGACTCGATATTGACCACAACGCCCTTCTTAAGCCCAGTCGAGGGGTGCATACCAGTACCAATAATTTCCAGATCACCATTGCTGGCAATGGCACCTACGATGGCGACGACTTTTGAGGTGCCAATATCTAAACCGACAATCATATTTTGTTCGTTAGCGCTTGTCATAACCTGCCCTCTCTATATACCGTCATCCGCGTCTATTACTAGCGGTTACGCTAATAACCGCCGGCTGTTGTGCCGACGCTGTTTGATCTTTCCAAGCCACTGCAAACCCGTTCGGATATCGCAAGTCTACGTTCTCGATCAAGCTCGACTGATCACGTAAACCCAATGTCCAAACCTGCCCAAAACGGCGTAACTTCGGCAATAACTGATCGCGCCCTAAAAACAACCTGAAGTTAGCTGTAGTCTGAAGTTGCCAAGCGCCGGCAGCGTCGTATTCGAGGCTGACAATGCGCAAGCCAGTTGCCGATAACTGCTGATTAAAGCGTTGATAGTGACCCATCATCTTTTCCGATGTCGCCAAGTTCGATTGCAATACCGGCAGCGTTTCTAGGCGTATTCCGCTCGGATTGTCTAACTGTTTACCACGATGATTCAAAAATCCGCTATCGCCCCATCGGGCGATAGGGATTTCTTCGATGACATCGACCTGCAGGGTGGTTGGCCATTGACGCCATATACTGACCTGATCGACCCAAGGATGACCTTCAATTTCGCGCTGCAACCCCTTGAGGTCGACCGACAAAAATCCAACTTGTAAATGGTCACGCAACAGCTCAGTCAACTCGCGTTTGTGCAAGTATTGAAAGTCACCACTGATCATGACGTTAGTCAGTGGGCGATCAAAACTGTGGTATATGAAGCCACCCAGAACCAAACTAGCCACTCCGGCAGTTGCCAGTAAACCCCGCTTCAAACGCCGAGCAATGAGCTGCGCTGGACCACTTACGATTGCGGCTTTTGATTTAGCCCCGCGCCGCCGAGTAATGGTCATGACAGCGATGCCTGTAAAATGTTGACGATGAGTTGGTCAAAACTGACACCCGCCGCCGCCGCCGCCTTGGGTACTAGGCTTTGGTCAGTCATCCCAGGTACGGTATTAACCTCTAACAACTGGAATTCACCGCGCTTATCGGCCATCACATCAACCCGCCCCCAACCGCGACAATCGAGACTGGTAAAAGCCGCCAAACAGAGTTCGCCAAGGCGTTGTTCACGCGCGCTGGATAGGCCGCTGGGGCAAAAATATTCGGTCTCAGTGGAATTGTATTTGGCTTGATAGTCATAAAACACGCCACCGGTGGTGATGCGAATTGCAGGGAGTATGCTGCCGGCTACGATGGCCACTGTATACTCCGCGCCGACTAATCTTCGCTCGGCGATGACCTCGCTATCCAAATCTGCCGCGCGACGCCATGCGCTCTCGAGTTGGTCGACGCTGTCGACCCGACTCATGCCGATACTCGAGCCCTCCCGCGAGGGTTTAACCATCACACTGCCGCCGAGTGACGACAACACTGCGAACCAATCCGAATGCGCGTCCAAGGCGACAAAATCGGCGGTAGGCAAGCCCAACCCACGCCATAGACGCTTACAGCGCAATTTATCCATCGCCAACGCAGACGCCAAGACACCGCTGCCCGTGTAAGGCAAGCGTAAATATTCCAGTGCCCCTTGAAGGGTGCCATCCTCGCCTCCCGGGCCATGCAGCGCAATAAACACTCGGTCGAGCTGGTGGCGCTGCAACTGTTCGATGAGATCATCACCGGCATCGATCGGGCAGCTGTCAATCGACAAGCGCTGCAGTGCATTGGCAATAGCCAAGCCACTCGCCAATGACACCTCTCGCTCAGACGATTGGCCGCCGTAAAGCAGCCCGACTCGACCCATTGTGCTGACGTCAGAACTCATGACTTGAACCCGCCTGTCGATTGCAACATGGCGACCAACTGGCTCACGCTCCCCGCTCCCTGAGTCAGCACCATGTCGTCATCGCGAACCAAATCATTGAGCAAAATAGGTACAATCTCGATGTGCTCGACATAAATTGGCTTTAGGGTGCTGCAATTATCGATACTGATACACAGGTTTTGGCTGCTAATACCCGGAATTTCAGCCTCCCCCGCAGGATACACATCCAGCAATAACAACTCGTCGACTTGGGATAACACCTGCACGAAATCGTCATAAAAATCCCGCGTACGGCTGAAGCGATGAGGTTGAAAAACCATCACCAGCCGCTTGCCCGGCCAACCATCACGTACTGCCTGAATGGTGGCTCTTACCTCGGTTGGGTGATGGCCATAATCGTCGACCAACAGGGCCTTACCCGCCTTGACCGCATAGTTGCCGAGCATTTCAAAACGTCTACTAACCCCGGTAAATTTCTTTAAACCATCGACAATCGAGGCGTCGGCGACGCCTTCGTCGGTTGCCACGGCAACCGCTGCCGCTGCATTTAAGGCGTTGTGGCGGCCCGGAATATGCATTTCAATCGCCAGTGGATCATGGCCGTCCGGCCGATCGACGACAAATGAGCAGTGTTCGTGACAGGTCACTAGTTCACGTATTCGATATCCGGCATCGACGTTAAAACCATAGGTCAATAGCGGGCGCGACACCTCCGTCAACATGCTTCGAATGACCAGATCATCGAGACATAGCACCGCCAGACCATAAAATGGCAGGTTGTGTAAAAATTCGATATAAGTCTTTTTCAATTTTTCGAAGTCGTAATCATAGGTCTCCATATGATCCGCTTCGATATTCGTTACGACTGCTACCATAGGTTGCAAATGCAAAAACGACGCATCGCTCTCATCGGCCTCGGCAACCAAATATTTACTCGCTCCCAATTTAGCATTGGTGTCGGCGCTATTCACTCGCCCACCGATAACGAAAGTTGGATCGCGCCCATCCTCGGCAAAGATAGCTGTAATCAAACTGGTGGTCGTGGTTTTACCGTGAGTTCCTGCGACGGCGATACCATGCCGGTAACGCATCAACTCAGCGAGCATTTCAGCGCGCCTTACCACCGGGATTCCGGTGGCATGGGCGCGCTTGATTTCAACGTTATCAACACCGACTGCCGACGAATTAACGACCACATCTGCGCCATCGATATTGCTTTCACTGTGACCGTAAAAAATTTCAACGCCGCCCGCAGCCAACCGCGTAATGCTGGAATTATGTCCGATGTCGGAACCTGAAATGGTATACCCCTGATTGAGCAGCACCTCGGCAATCCCACACATACCGCTGCCGCCAATACCGACAAAGTGAATACGTTTGATGCGCCGCATATCAGGCGGCTGGAGAAAATCATGTTGCGGCATGAAAGTACTCCATACAGGTGTCTGCAACGGTTTCTGCCGCTCGACTTTGGCCCAGTGAGCGCGCTGCAATAGCCATGGCCATGCACTTTTTAGGATCGCCAGTCAACTCACCGATCAACGCGCTCAGCGCCTCGGCATTAAGGTCTGCTTGCTGATAGAGCAAGGCACCACCGCGATCAACTAGCCATTTTGCATTGGCGGTTTGGTGGTCGTCGATCGCGTGCGGATAAGGAATGAGAATCGCGCCGAGGCCCGCGCTGGTCAATTCGGCCACTGTCAGCGCGCCGGCGCGACAAATCACTAAGTCAGCCGCTCCATAGGCCTCTTTCATGCTGTCGATAAACGGTACCACACGCGCCTCGACATCGAGCGAGGCATAAATCGTTCGGGTGAGTTCATCATGTGCACGTCCGGCCTGATGAATCACTTGGGGACGCTGCTGCTGGGGCAAAAGCGCGAGCGCTTCTGGAACCAGTTCGTTGATCGCTTGTGCTCCGCGACTGCCGCCTAGCACAAGTAGTTTAGCCGGCCCAGAGGACGTTGCCAGACGCTGTTGCGGAATCTCCAAATCAATGATTTCTCGGCGCACCGGATTGCCGCACCAAAGCGCTCCGGGTAAGGTATCTGCAAATCCTTCCATCACCCGACTGGCAAATCGACTGACAATACGATTGGTGGTGCCAGCGATAGCATTTTGTTCGTGCACCACGATGGGAATACCTTTAATCCGGGCCGCAACAGCGCCGGGACCCGACGCAAAACCGCCCATACCGAGCACCACGCGGGGTTTAAACTCATCGATCACTCGCAGTGCTTGGGCGATTGATCGCCACAGCAACATCGGTGCGCGGAACACAGCTGTCAAACCGCGACCACGAACTCCCTCGATATCGATAAAGTGCAAAGTAATTTTTTGCGCCGGCACCAATTCGGCTTCTATTCCCTTGCGAGTACCGAGCCACGCGACAGAGGCACCAGAGGCCCGCAGGCACTCGGCCACCGCCAGCGCAGGGAATACGTGACCACCCGTGCCACCGGCCATTATGAGCACGCGGGCTGCGGCGTTATTTGGCACCATAACGGCCTCCTTTTGACACTCGATCAGACGCGCGATCGCTATGCAATTGGTGACTCAAACGCAGCAAAAGGCCCATCGCACCACAGCAGCAGATCAGGCTGCTACCGCCATAACTGACAAACGGCAGGGTCAAACCTTTGGTTGGTAATAACCCGGCATTGACGCCGAGGTTGATAAACACCTGCCCGCTGAGTAAAACGCCAAAACCGATAAACACGTAGCAGGCATACCAATTATTTTTCGCCATCGCCCGGCGACTGAGTACAAAGATCCTCGACACCAGCGCTATAAATACCGCCATCAAGAGCATTACACCGATGAATCCAAATTCTTCCGCATACACTGCGAACACAAAATCGGTATGAGCCTCCGGTAGATAACTCATTTTTTGGATAGAGTGACCAAGACCGACGCCCCACCACTCACCGCGACCGAAGGCAATCAATGACTGGGTCAGTTGATAACCCGCCCTAAACGGATCCGACCAGGGATCGAGAAAGGTGCTCAGTCTAGCTACCCGATAGGGAGCCGCCTCGGCTCCCCACCAGAGGCCGGCGGCACCCAGCGCAACGACCACAGAATAATCCCGCAAGTTGACGCCGCCAACAAACAGCAAAGCCATAAAAATCCCGCAGACAACAACCACGGAGCCGAAATCAGGCTCCAATATTAACAAACCGATTAACGTCAACATCAAACCCAGAACCACACCCAATGGGCGTTTGTCGGTGGCCATATGCTCTCGATGCTTTTGCAGATAGGAGGCCAAAAAGACGATTGTTGCCAGCTTGACTAATTCGGACACCTGAATCGTCATCCCCCCCAAACCAAGCCAGCGACGACTGCCATTAAACTCCCGGCCGATACCAGGCACCAGCACCAGCATCAATAGAGCAATCGATAACAACATCCAAACACGGCTATATTTAGCCCACCAGTCTGCCGGCATTAAAAAGCCAATCGCCATGGCCGCCGCACCGATGATGGCGTAGACAGCATGGCGTTTTAAGAAATACAATTCATTGTCCAAACGATGCTCGGCATAACTAAAAGAGGCCGAGGCAACCATCACAAAACCTAACGAGATCAATGCCAAAGTGGGAATTAAAAGGTAGGGATCTAGATACCCTCGACGCAACAACGCCAGACTATCTGGACACGCGACAATACTATTCACGGAGCCTCCGAATCTGTGAGTCGGACGTTAATAGACTCCACCGCAGTCCGAAAACAACGGCCTCGGTCGGCAAAGTCGGCAAACATGTCAAAACTCGCGCAGGCGGGTGACAACAGCACCACATCGCCCGGATGCGATTGGGCGTGGGCGACACCTACCGCCGCCGACAGATCGGCGCAAATATGGGTGGGCACTCGGCCATCGAGTAATTTGGCGAGTTCTTGGGACGCCTCACCGATTAGCAAACAGAGCCTGACAGATGCTGCTGCTCGCACAACTAGATCAGAAAAATCCTGACCCTTGGTGCGTCCACCGGCAATCAGTACAACATTTTTTTCAGTCGCGTTGGAAAAACC
>DDJS01000102.1:45317-54283 GCA_002339165.1 Cellvibrionales bacterium UBA2618
ACGCGATCTTTTCACATCGATGTGGCAGGCCTTTAAATTCTTTGAGCGTCGCCAACATCGCCTTCATCGGCAATCCGGCAGAGTGTCCCAGCGCAAGCGCAGCGAGCGCGTTGGCGATGTTGTGCCGGCCCTGCATGGCCAATTGAGATTGCAACACAAGGTGCTCACCGCCCCCGACTAACCAGGTTTCACCGTTCTCGGTGAGCAGCCCAAAATTGTCGCCACTGGGTACGTCTGTACCAAAGCTGATGATCGCCAATTCACTATTGGCATGAGGATAGGTCAGAGGATCCTGTCGATTGACGACCGCGCACGCAGCATCCTTAAAGATGCGCTGTTTAGCCGCATGATACTCATCGATATCTGGGTATCGATCTAGATGATCGGGCGAGATATTTAACAGCCCACTGACCGCCCCTTTACTGCTTTGAAACAACTCCAGTTGAAAGCTCGACATCTCAAGAACGTATAGGCGTCGCTCGGCAGACAATAAATTCAGCATCGGCGTACCCAAATTACCACCAACGCCCGCATTTAAACCACTTCGCCGGGCCATTTCACCAACCAGCGTCGTCACGGTGCTCTTGCCATTCGACCCTGTAATAGCGATCACCGGGGCATTCACCTGTTCAAAAAATAGCTCTGCGTCGCCGATCAAACGGATATCTTTAGCTCGCGCAGCCTGCAACATTGGCTCGCCCAGAGCCACGCCCGGGCTAACCACAACAGTCTCGAGCATCTCGTAAGCACGGTCGTCAAATTCACCCAACATGGTGCGGACATCCGGATACCGTTGTCTAACGACATCGAGCCCCGGGGGGGCACTGCGGGTGTCGGCAAACATAAAATCTATTCCCCGACGAGTTAAGAAATCTGCCACGGAGAGGCCGGTCGCTCCCATACCGAGAATAGCAACTGCGCTATAGTCCGACCCTGATTGATTCATTGCTGCGCACCCCATCGCCGTCAACGCAACTTCAGTGTTGCTAGGCCAAACAGCACTAGCACGAGAGTAATTATCCAAAACCGGACGATCACGCGCGGTTCTGGCCAGCCTTTTAATTCAAAGTGATGGTGCAGCGGCGCCATACGAAAAATGCGCTTGCCGGTCAATTTGAACGACGCCACCTGCATAATCACCGAGATGGTCTCCATAACGAACACGCCGCCCATAATAAACAGCACAATCTCCTGTCGCACAATCACCGCAATAACACCAAGAGCGGCGCCCAATGCGAGCGCGCCAACATCGCCCATAAAGACCATCGCCGGATAGGTGTTAAACCATAAAAACCCTAGTCCGGCCCCGCACAGCGCCGCCGTGAATATCAGCATTTCGCCGGCACCGCTGATAAATGGAATGTTCAGATAATTGGCAAACTGATAATTACCGCTGAGGTAAGCAAAAATACCTAGCGCGCCGCTCACCAACACCGTGGGCATTATCGCTAAGCCATCTAAGCCATCGGTTAAATTCACCGCGTTGCTAGTGCCAACGATGACAAAATAAGTCAAGACCACAAAGAACGGACCTAAATTAAGCGCAAATGATTTAAAAAACGGTACGATTAATTCGGTTTCAGCTGGTGACTGAGCGGTGTAGTAAAGCGTTAGGGCCGCCGCCAATCCAAACACCGATTGCCAAAAGTATTTCCAGCGAGCCGGCAGACCCCGGGGATTTTTTTCTACTACCTTGCGATAATCGTCGACCCAACCCACCAACCCAAAACTAAAAGTCACCGCCAGCACAATCCATACATAACGATTATCCAAATCGGCCCACAACAGGGTACTCACAAATAGCGCCAAAAGAATAAGCGCGCCGCCCATGGTCGGTGTACCTGCCTTGGCGAGATGTGACTGTGGTCCATCGCTGCGAATTGCCTGACCAATCTGCAAATAATTGAGCCTGCGAATCACCGCCGGGCCAAACACCCAACTAATAATGAGCGCGGTCAAGACCGCTAATATGCCGCGCAGCGTAAGGTACTGAAATACCGACATCGGACTGTAATATTGACTCAGATATTCACTTAACCACACTAGCATTGGACATTCCCTCGCCTAGACAGTACTTCGATCACGCGTTCCATCGCCGAACTGCGCGATCCTTTAACCATAAAAGTCGTTGTCGATGTATCGCCCAAGGTATTTAAATAATTGCCTAGATCGGCTAATTGCACGAAGTGTTTACCGCCAAAAGCGTCACTCGCGGCAACGCTTTGCGACCCCAACGTCAGTAATTCGTCGACCCCTGAGCGGCGGGCATAATCTCCGACGCTGCGGTGTAATTGTGCCGATTGACTCCCCAACTCTGCCATGTCTCCCAGCACCAAAATGCGCCGGCCCGCGCACCGCACCAAGACATCAATGGCCGCCATACTCGACTCGGGACTCGCGTTATAGGTATCGTCAAACGCCCGCCCACCGCCATCCAAAGCTATTTCGTGCAGACGACCAGCAAGCGCCTTCTGAGTATTAAGGCCCGTTGCAATATCGTTTTTAGTAGCACCCGCGGCGAGAGCGCAAGCTGCTGCAGCCAGCGCATTGGCCACCGCGTGTCGACCCGGAATTAGCAAACTGATCGAGCATCTAATCGTCGCGTCGGTATGCCCCATATTGATCAGCAAATCGAAGTCATAACACCCGTTATCATTAATCTTTAGATCGACCGCGCATAGATCGGCCTGTCTGTCGGAAACAGAAAATGTCAGGCAACGGCGCGCGCCAATCAATTCGCGCCAGTCATCGCTATAATCCGAATCGAGATTAAGAATGGCTATGCCGTCGGTTGGCAAGCCACTATAAACCTCAGCTTTTGCGGACGCAGTACCGGTTAAACTACCAAATCCCGCCATATGCGCGCTCTGGATGTTGTTCACCAGCGCGATGCTCGGCCGTCCCACGGTGCATAAATAGGCGATATCTCCAGCCCCACTGGCACCCATTTCAAGTACCAGAAAATCGCTTTCGGGGGGCAGATCTAACAACGTTAACGGTAAACCGATGTGGTTGTTATAGTTGCCGACGGTGGCGTGAACCGCTCCGCTGTTGGTCAAGATTGCCGCGACATACTCCTTCACAGACGTCTTGCCACTACTTCCCGTGATGGCAATCACCGGACCAGAAAAACGCTCGCGGCGCATCTTAGCTAGATTGCCAAGGGCGCGCTCGGTGTCATCGACAACCCACTGCGTGATATCGACCTCGGCGCATCGACGAGTGACCACGGCTGCGGATATTTTATCGGCAATTTGCCCAATAAAGTCATGCCCATCGTGGTGTTGGCCGGGCAGAGCAACGAACAAATCTCCGCCCTCGACCTTACGACTATCAATACATACACGCTCGAATGACGCGTCGGGATTCAACAAGGTGCCACCGAAACGCATTGCCGCATCGCTAATAGAAAGTGCGTTCATGTTGCGCCACTCCCACGGTCGCGCAGCGCAAGACGCGCCTGCACCTGATCGCTGAATGGCAACCGATGGTCGGCGATCTGCTGATAGTCTTCGTGCCCTTTGCCGGCAATTAACACCAGATCTTCCGGTGCAGCGCTCAAAACCGCATGGCGTATCGCCATACGGCGATCTAGCTCAACGCTACAATCACCTACAATGCCGCGCTCTATATGAGCGATGATGGCCTGCGGTGATTCACCTCGCGGGTTATCATTGGTGAGTACAATTTTGTCGGCATAACGATTGGCGATGGCGCCCATTTTTGCGCGCTTGCCAATGTCCCGTTCACCGCCGCAACCGAACACCACCCAAAGTTTACCCTGACTGTGGGCACGTAGCGTTATAAGAACTTTTTCTAGTGCGTCAGGGGTGTGCGCGTAATCGACGATTACACCCGGACTCGCCGTTGCATCGATCAACTCCATACGGCCAGATGCGGCCTGCAAATCTGGTATCGCCGTCAATATGTCGGCAAGCGAATAGCGCTGCGCGGCGACCGCGATCACTGCCAGTAAATTGGCCAAATTAAATTGTCCGACCAGCGGCGAGTAAAGTCGTCCGCTACCCCAACGACCCTCTAACACCGCGTGTATACCACTGGCATCAAGCTGAATTGATCGGCAATAGAGATCGGCAGATGGATTATCCAAACTGTAGGTCACAACCGTCGTCGACTGGGCCACTCTGCCGAGCAACTTAGGTGCCCAATTATCGTCTAGATTGATTACCGCATGTTTCAAGCCAGGCACTTCAAACAGGCTCGCCTTGGCGTCGCCATAGGCCTGCATATTCCGATGGTAGTCTAGATGATCTCGACTCAAATTAGTGAATACCGCCGTATCCACTTGCACCGCGGCGATACGCCCTTGAGTCAGCGCATGCGAGGAGGCCTCCATTGCTACCGAGGTGGCTCCAGCGCTCACAAGGTCGGCGAGGATCTCTTGACTGGCAATCGCATCGGGGGTTGTAAGCGTCGATCGGTGGGCCGCTGACAACGACGCCTGGTCGCCGCGAACGCCGGAGAAACCATAGCCAAGTGTGCCGAGGTAAGCAGATGACTCGCCGAGTCGATCGAGTAGCCCCGACAATAACCAACAACAAGATGTCTTGCCATTGGTTCCAGTCACCGCGGTGACCGTCATCTGTGCCGATGGGTCGCCATAGAAGTTAGCTGCTATTTGCGAAACAACGTCGCTCAGACGCTCGACCGGAACGACCGGCACAGAGAGTTCTGACATCTGACCAGCAACTTCGCGATCAACGGCCACAGCAACTGCACCGCGGGATATCGCCTGGTCAACATAGTCTAGGCCATCGGCTTGGGATCCGGGCAATGCTATAAAGAGGTCGCCGGGACTGACGTCGCGACTATCGAGACACAGACCGGTCACCCGCAGATTCGCAGCAGCGTCGCAACAATCGCTATTGACGAGTAAGCTACCGATCGTAATGCCTTGAGAAAAGCTTTGCTCGATCATGACTTTTCTCGCTTGCCAGTGGCAACTAAAGCGCTCATCCGTGCCGAGTATTCGCCCTGTATGTCCGGGGTTACTTGCAAAAGTCGCAACGCATTACCGGTGACTTCAGAGAACACTGGCGCCGCGACTAGACCACCGAAATAAACACCGGGATCCGGCTCATCAATAATGACCACCGTCACTAATCGCGGATTTTCTGCCGGGGCGAATCCAGCAAAACTTGCGGTGTAACGATGGTCGTCATAACCACCGCTAGATTTTACTTTATGCAAGGTCCCGGTTTTACCAGCGACCGTGTAGCCTTTAATCATCGCCTTCTGGCCGGTTCCTTGCTTGCTGGTTACTGCCTTTAACATGGTGCGCACATCGCCGACCTGCCCAGCGTCAAAAATACTGTTAGTCTCTAACTGGTCATCATTTGCCACCAGCGAGACCTCACGGCGCAATCCGCCGTTCGCAAGTACCGCATAAGCCCGCGCCAACTGCAGAGACGTCACGCTAAATCCATAACCGAACGCAAATGTCGCTTGCGTCACCTGATCCCAACTGCGATGGGCTGGCAGATTGCCGGCCGCCTCGGCGGGAAAACCACTGCCGGTACTCTCGCCGAGACCGACCCGCTCAAATAGTTCTCGGGTGCTATCTGGATTGAGTTGCAGAGCAATTTTTGTGGTACCCACCTGACTCGACTTGGCTAAAATTTGAGTCAAATTGAGTCGCCCATAGTCTTGCGGATCGAAAAAGGTTTTATAATCCACCACTAGCCAACCGGGACTGGTATCAATCTCCGAGTTAACTTCGAACAAACCGCTCTCCAGCGCAGCCAACATAGTGAACGGTTTGACCGTGGACCCCGGTTCGATCAAGTCGAGCATGGCGCGGTTACGAATAGACCCAGGCTCGACAACTGAGCGATCATTTGGGTTAAACGAGGGTTGGTTGGCCATCGCCAACACCTCGCCCGACTCGACATCCAACACCACCACCGAGCCAGATTTGGCACCATGTTTGTGCACCGCTGCCTTAAGTGCCCGGTAAGCAACATATTGAACGCGAAGATCAATACTGAGACGCAGCTCGCGGCCAGGCCTCGCGGCCTTGATCAGAGAGATATCCTTTATCACCCGGCGCGACGGATCCTGCAACACCTTGCGCACGCCTGACTCGCCGCCCAGCCAAGCGTCGTAAGCCAGTTCAATGCCCTCTTGACCGACATCATCTATGTCGGTAATTCCGACCAGTTGCGCGGTGACCTCACCGGCAGGGTAAAAGCGCTTATATTCCTGCCGAGCATCGACCCCAGGCACCTGCATTTCGAGTATAGCTTCGGCCTGGTTCGTGGGTAGCTGACGCGACAAATACATAAACGACTTGTTACGATACAGCTCAAGCCGGCGCTGCAAGTCACTCGACGATATATCGAGGGCTGCAGCCAGTTGATTGATCTGCGCGGCGGTCGCCGCGATCATCTGCTGAGGATTCGCGATCACCGTAGTAACTGGTGTACTGACCGCGAGAGGCTGGCCATTGCGATCGGTAATCAATCCACGATAAGCGGGTATAACCTGCATGCGCAATGCCCTCGAATCGCCCTCATTGCGCAAAAAATCACTGCCTCTATATTCACTGGGGAGTATCTGCAACTGGGCAATTTTCCATAACAAAATCACCGGCAACGCGATAATAAACGCCAATATGACGGCGAATCGCCAGCGGGGTATCGGGGTATGAACGACACTCTTGGCCATATCTATAGGGCCCCCAACCAATCTTGATCGACAATCAGCATGTCGCTTGCCGACGGATTATGCATATTCAATCGATCGGTCGCCATGCTCTCGACCCGCTGCAGCGAACCCCAGGTGCTCTGCTCCAAAATAAAGCGCCCATAATCCGCTTTTAGTTGATTCTCGAGGCGCTCTGCAGCGGCCAGTTTGGCGTACTGCTGCCGGCAGAGGTGGCTAACAAAGGCGACCGATACGGCGCTGATGACCACCACTAACCACAACACTATCACCTGTAATAAACGCACTTCACGTCCATCTAGCGCCGCAACGAATTTCATGCGACACGCTCCGCAACGCGCATCACGGCGCTCCGAGCTCGCGTATTGCGATCAATTTCTTCATCCGATGGTTTGATCGCCCGACCCACTTTGACCAGGCGCACACCTCGATCGACTTCCATTAACGGAATATTTTTGGGTAGCACTAGCCCACGCTGCTCATCGCGAATAAAGCGCTTTACGCGACGATCCTCCAACGAGTGAAAACTAATGACCACCAGTCGCCCACCAATTTCAAGCGCGTCGATGACTTCGCTCAAAAAACGATCTAGGTCCTGCATTTCATTGTTGATGTGGATTCGAATTGCCTGGAATGATTTGGTCGCCGGGTGCCGTCCGCGCTCCCAAGAAGGATGGGCAGTTGCGACAATTTTCGCCAATCGACCAGTGCTTTCAATCGACTCTATGCTGCGTTCGCGAACGATCGCAGCGGCGATACGCCGAGCGTAACGCTCGTCGCCGTAGTTCTTTAGTACGGCGGCGATATCGGCCTCAGCTGCCATATTTAACCATTCGGCTGCAGACACTCCGCAACTGCTATCCATGCGCATATCCAAAGGCCCATCGCGCAAAAAACTAAAACCGCGCTCGGCACGGTCTAACTGCGGCGAAGACACCCCCAAGTCGAGCAAGATACCCGCGGCTCCGACACCCCCAAACGCCGCACCGGCCTCTTTTTTGATAGCTGCAAAAGATGCATGGCGAAAAGCCACTCGCAATTCGCCTTCAAACCGCGAACGACCGTCTGCGATAGCCTCCGGATCTTTGTCGATGGCCAACAATTTGCCGCGCGCCGACAACTGCTCAAGTATCGCCATGGAGTGACCGCCGCGCCCATAAGTACCATCGATGTAATAACCGTCGGGGTCTACCACCAGACTTTTAACAGCCTCGCTGAGCAATACTGCACTGTGCTCAATCATTGCTAGCCACCCCTACCAAGACAGATTTTTTAAGGCGTCCGACATGCTGTCGCGAGCGCCCAACATAGAGCGGTAGTCGCTTTGCGACCGCTCTCTCTCAGCATTCCAGTTCTCTTCGGACCAAACCTCTAAACGTTGAGTGCGACCCACCAATACCAACTTTTTGTCCAGTTGCGCATAGTCGCGCAACTCCGGTGGAATAAGAACGCGGCCACTGCTATCGACTTGCAAATCTTTAGCCTGACCGACCACGAACCGGCTAAGCATTTCGCCGAGATCGTCGAGCGCAGGAAGCGCAGCCACTTTTTCTTCAAATTTTTGCCATTCGGGCAGCGGCGACAGGGTCAAACAGGTAGACTTCATATCCACGGTCATCACCAATTCGCCGTGGCAAATATTGTCGAGCACCGGGCGGTAGCGAGTCGGAATTGCCATCCGACCCTTGGCGTCCATATTGATTGGATCACTACCTCTGAACACACTAAACCCCAAAAACAAACGATGATCAGGAAAAATACCCACAAATCGCCACTTTTCCCCATATATGCACACTATGCATACTAAAGATCAATGTCAAGTGCAAAGCTGAGGTGAAAAACCCAGTAAAATCAGAGAGTTCTGCATCGAGTACTGTGTGCGTTATCGCCACCACCCGGCACTATAAAAATTAGCAATGTAAAACATGCAGGTGGGAAAATAACTTAATGTAGATTATAGGTAATGCGGAATTTGAATGATTTTTTGGAATAAAAAATATTTTCTATTCCTTTCGACGTCTTTCATCGGAAGAATAAACTGATCGCTTGGCTCGTTATCCACCCGCGGTCTGAAATCGGTATCTCGTCCGCTCGGGATTGGCGTTAAAACCAATCCCGAGCGTCCGGACACCCTTTAGTGAGTCGACCGATAAGCCGGGTTCTGTCGTGGACAGTCATTCATCTGGGACAGACGTCACCGCCTGCCTCTTGCGACCTACCCGTTTCCAGCGCGGGACACGCCAGTGGAAACCTATTTGGTCTTGCTCCGAGTGGGGTTTACC
>DDJS01000150.1:0-1891 GCA_002339165.1 Cellvibrionales bacterium UBA2618
CAGGCCCAATTCCCTCAGGCCAAAGCAGCCGCACCAATAAAGTCGCTACCGATCCGTCGTGGGATCTAGCCCTGTCACCAAGCACGCTGTCACCAGGTAAATAGACACCGCGAGCTGGTAAAATACCACAGACCATTGCATTTTCGTAACGGCCTCTCCACCTATGCCCGATCGCGGTCTGAGTGCGGATGACGAGGGGCCGCTCGCTGTTTGCGGCCATTCGACTGGCTAGTGGGTGTCAAGAAAACCATGCAAGATGTCGTTGAAGGCAATTTTTTCTTGCTTGCCCGCCACTACGTGCGCCACATCAGGCATCGTCACGCCGATAACATTGGGCAGGCCCTCTTCCAGCGGCATGGTGGTTCGCGGACCGGTGATAACGTCACTGCCTGCGTGCACGACCAGCGTCGGCGCGGCAATATCCTTTATATAAGGTCGAATGTCATGGCTGTTACAGGCCTCGGTAAAACGACAGTGAGCGCTTAGATTATGTTCCAGCGCTCCCCAGACTTTGCCACTACCGAGTAGTTTGTGGCGATTGGCAATGTAATAATCTGGCCTAAATGAGTAAACTGCGACCAGCTCTTGAAATGCATGAAAGCCGGCTTTTTCGTGCAGGGTTGCCAGTCCATTGAGCTGATCACGCAGGCATACGTCTGCATAGGTCCAGCACCCCATATTCACCATGCATCGCACTAAATCGGGTCTTTTCAGCGCCACCCATTGACCAATACAGGCGCCAATACCCACCAAACCGACGAAATAGACTTTGTCCATGCCGAGGTGATCGAGCAGGCCGATGATATCGTCCGCGTGCAACTCGGTGCTCGGCGTTACGTTCAAATCATCATCCGACTCGCCAATTCCACGGTAGTCAATCAACAACACAGAGTACTTATCGGTCATACCCCGCGCGAGAAAGTGCTCTCGTCCATGACAGAATGTGTCCCAGCCACCCACGTAAACGGCCGGTGGCCCATCCCCGTGCACTTCGTAATACATGTTGTGATTATTAATCGTCGCGCTTGGCATCTTGAGTACTCAGTCGTTTAGGGGGAAGTTGGTCTCGAAATGGCCTATCACGTCGGCCAAGGTCGTTACGTCGGCGTATCGTCTGCCCACATCGCGCAGATTACTCCAATGGGCTTCTTCATTTTGATCGCCACAACAGTCTTCGGGCACCACGGTGCGATAACCATATGAAAAGCTATCGACAATCGATGACCGAACGCACCCGGATGTGGTGCAGCCGGTAATAATAGTGGTATCTATGCAGTGCTTTGTGAGCCAAGCATGAATCGGCGTCTGAAAGAAAATCGATGGCGCAGTTTTAGTGAATTCAAAAATATAATCCGGATCTGAAATCCTTGGATCGATCTCTGTGTGGGGATGTCCATGAAAAAAGCTACCGTCATACAGCGACGCTATCTTCCAATAAGCCATATCGTCACGGCTCTGCCACGCCACGTTGCACGACGCTATGGGGATACCGCGCCGACGCGCCTCGCCGATAAGCGTGACGGTATTATCCACCGCTCGCTGCACGTGCGAAGACCGTCCCAAGGGGCTTGCAGCGTCAGTAAAGCCCTTTTGAAAATCGACCACGAGTAATGCCGGTCGATCACCGAATCCTATAGGTTCTTGTCCGTAACCAGCCTCTTCAAATTCGTCCATAGCAGCCCTCTCTTATTAGTATAATAGTCGTTATGTCGCAGTCTATTTGATCTAAAATATCCAGACATTACAAGTAGATTATGGGAAGTTTTTAGCGGTTGGGTGCGCGCCGCCTAAATAGCCTTTATACGCTTCTAAAAAAGTCTATCTAAGCGTATTAATAGTGCGTTATTCGGGTAAAAAGGTGCCGTGCGTGGGGTTGAACCAGCGGCCGCCT
>DDJS01000150.1:2298-7840 GCA_002339165.1 Cellvibrionales bacterium UBA2618
CAGGTTTAAAATGAATCAATGCATGGCGTATTTTGGCCTAACGAGGGCACTTGGCAATGCAGCGACCTGCGCATTAGATTTTGGTGACTGTCGGGATGCCGGTAAATAATTGCCCAGCGATGACCATGAGCCATGCAGTGTGTGAGAGATCCTATGCATACAGAGCGTGACGAAATACGCAGCACTGCGCTAGCCATATTGCAACGATTGTGACCGCGAACACGCACTGCCGCTGGGGTGATTTTTCAACTAGGAGCGAAGTAAGACTGAAAAATTTTCTGAAAGACAATCGCCGATTGGCGGCAGCACGGCATCTGTGGCTTGGTTCTCTATGCGTCATCTTGGGATCGATAATGCTCGCCAGTAAGGGGATTTTTGCCAAGCAGTTGTATGGTTTAGGGGTCGATTTTGAGACCGTAGCCGCCACTCGTGCTGTACTGGCCGTCCCTGGTTTCGCTATGATTGCTTTTTTATCTGGGTCATTTCGACGCGATGTTGCTCTACAACGGCCCCATGCTGTCGCTGCAATGGCAGCCGGCCTCGTCTGCTACTATCTGGGTTCGATGGCCAATTTCTACGCACTCACACTGATCGACGCCAGTGTCGAGCGCGCGCTGTTATTTACCTACCCTGCGCTGGTCGTATTATTGGGGGTCCTGTTGGGGCTTGAGCCGTTGCGAAAATCGACCTTGATGGCACTATTCACGACCTGTGGAGGCATTGCCCTAGTGATGGGCATCGACGGCACAGACGGCCTAGATACCGACCCTAGAGGCGCGCTTTGGGTGTTTTTTTGCGCGACCACGATTGCGCTTTATTTTTTGGTCAATGCCCAATTGAGTCCCAAAATGGGCAGCGCGATGTTTACCCTACTGGCCATGGGTGCTGCAGGTGCGGCCTTTGCAGTGCACTATGAATTACGCCATGGCTGGTTCAATTTAAGCGTATCTGGCGAGGCCTGGATGTGGTTAGCAGGCCTAATACTGGTGGCCACCATTTTACCTCTATCGCTGATATCCGAGGGCCTGCGATCGATCGGTTCACGGCGAGCCGCATTTGCTAGTACGATTGGGCCTCCAGCGGCGGCAGTAATGGCCGTCATATTTTTGAATGAACAAATTACTAGGCTACAACTGCTGGGCATCGTGGTGGTGGTTGGCTCCATCGTCTACCTTGAGATCCTCTCTCGGCGAAATAGTGGCCCATCGATTTAAAGCACGGCAAAGCGGTGACGCTCATAGAGCCTACACGCCAGCGACTAACGCGCCAATGGAGCTCAATCGGTCACATCATCACTAGTTTTGCATCAGTCTTTAGATGCCAGCGTTGGCGGTCGTATTGAGCGCGCTTTTTGCCGATTAAACCGCCCAACTGTTGTCAATAACTTGCTCGTTCAGATTGCCAATAGTACACCGCTCGTCCGATAATAAGGCGGCCTTATCTAACTGAAAAGCCATCTAATGGCGACAATTAAATAACAATAACAACATAAAAATAATAATGAGGAAACCTATGCAAAAGCCACTTGAAGGCCTGCGTATCATCGATCTCACCCATATGCTATCCGGACCCTATGGCGCCATGATATTGGCCGATCTGGGCGCCGATACCGTCAAAGTCGAACCCCCGAAAGATGGTGAGCACACGCGTCGTTTACTGGCGTCGGATCCTAACCATTCGATCGATGGCATGGGCGCCTATTTCTTTACCCTCAACCGCAATAAACGGAGCGTCACGCTCGACCTCAAGTGTCAGCAAGACTTAAACAGGTTCTATCGTCTGGTCGGCGTCGCAGATATCGTGATCAGTAATTTCTCCCCTGGCGTAACCAAAAAGCTGGGCATAGACTATGCCTCTTTGAGCGACATCAACCCGAAAATTATCACCTGCACGGTGACAGGGTTCGGTGAAAATGGCCCTGCATACCAACGCCCTGCGTTCGATCAAATAGCGCAGGCGCTCGGGGGCGGCATGTCGATTACCGGCGATAGCCCAGAACAGGCTATGCGCGCCGGAATACCCATAGGCGATCTCGGCGGTGGTATGTTTGCGGTGATGGGTGTTCTCGCCGCCGTCAATGCACGCTATACCACTGGGCGTGGCCAGCACGTCGATATCTCGATGCTCGACTGTCAAATCAGCATGCTCAATTACATGGCCACCATGCACTCGATGTCTGGTGAAATCCCGCAGCCGTTGGGAAATTCGCACTTTGTCCACGTGCCCTACAATACCTTTAAAACCAAGACCGACCTGATTGTACTGGCGCTGGTTGGCGACAAGTTTTGGCCAGCCCTTGTCGATATTATCGACGATCCAGCCTTGCGCGCCCCGCGTTTTAAGGAGGGACCCGCACGGCTCGCCGAAAAACAGCTCATCGAAGCGCGCATCACCGCCGTGCTCGCCGATCAGGACGCAGATTACTGGCTGCGGCGGCTGGAACAGGCAAACATCCCCTGCGCGCGGGTCAACAACATGGCCCAAGCGATGCGCGATCCACAGGTATTGGCGCGCAATATGATCGTCGACATTGCCCATCCCATCGAGGGCGGTGCCAAGGCGCCGGGCAATCCAATCAAACTCTCGGACACCAATGGCGACAGCTATAGCCCTCCGCCGCTGCTCGGTGCCCATAATCAAGAAGTTTTCCGCGAGTGGCTCGGCGACGAATAAGCGACTTGGCCGATCGATTCGGCAATACATCAACGAGCTGCCGAACCCTGCAATGCAACGCTCGCACAGAGTGTGATTCGGTCTAAGGCCCTAAAGCCGCTGAAATTAACACATAAAAAAACCGGGCAATGGCCCGGTTTTTTTATGTGTGTTTAAACGTGTTAAAAGGAATACTGCAACTCTACGCCCGCGGTCCGCACCATTCCAGGGTGAACGAACGACCCACCGAACTCCGCTGCAGTAATCACCTCAGCGATGTAATCTTCGTCAAACAGATTACGAGCAAACGCCGTTACCTTCCAACTATCAGTTCCAATGCCTATGCGCAGGTTGGTGATGCCATATCCATCAACTTGAGTTTTGCTCCAGTTAGCATCGCCTGCTCCAAAGCCTTTAAACAACGTGGCTGGGTTAGTATTATTCTGCACAGTGTGATACCAGGTATCTCCTTGATATGAATACTCAATTCGGGCGGTTAGCTCCATATCGTTGAAATCACCAATGTACTGCAGGGCCGCATTGGCAGTAAAGTCGGCGGCATTCGGCACATCATTTCCCTCGGTGTACGGTCTAATACTATTTTTCTCGATTTCACTGTCAATCTTGCTGTAGCCGGCCATCAAAGACATGGAATCGCTAATCTGCCACTCAGCGCCGAGTTCAAATCCTTTGATATTTGCCTCATCAATGTTCTCGACAACCCTCAACAAACCAAAGGGACCAACAAAAAACTCAAAAAACTGCATGTCGTCGACATCGGTCTGGAATACCGCTCCGTTAAGCTTCATACGCCCGTCCGACAGTGTGCTTGTAAAACCTAGCTCAAAGGCAGACGACGTTTCTTCTCTGTACAGCTCAGGTGGAGCAATAAGATTAGCACCCTCATTGACTAAAAATAACTGAATCGTTTCGGTACCACCGAGATTATTGAACCCACCTGTCTTAAATCCAACCCCCCAACTTGTAAAAAGTGTAGTGTCGTCAGAAATATCCCATGTAAGACTCACTTTGGGTTGTACTTCGGTAAACGTAGCGGATCTCGGCGCTATCGAATCCACTACTACCCCATTAGTCAAATCGCTGAAAAAGGCTGGGTTTAAAGGAGTACCCACCAAAGGAGCACCGTTTAGCGAACAACCATCGATATATTGAACAGGCACCGCACCAAGGCTTTTATTACAATAATCGATGCGAGTTGAGACCATCTGGCTTGGAGGAGGAACGAGGCTTCTCGCATCGCGTTCCTCACGATCCCAACGCATGGCAAAGGACAGCTCAACATCCTCGGAAACATCGTAGTTTACCGACCCAAAAATAGCTGTCACGGTAGTGTCAAACATGTCATGCACAAGCGCATCTGTTAACTCGCTCACCAACTGCTCCGGAAGGTTGGCCCGTCCATCATCAAATGCCTGGGCGACACCGGATTCTTTTTGTATATCGAGGTAATAAATACCGGCCTGCCATCTGAGTGCACCATCGCCGGTAGAGGTAAGCGTGGCCTGAAAACTCATATCATCCTGATCTCTTACCTGATACTGGTATCCGTCGCATGTTGTGGGCGAGTAAGGTGGAAGTAGGTATGAACCAGGCTGATTGCCTGCAATATAAGTGGGCGATTGCATCGGGTAGAACAGATTTTCCGATAACGACGCTTGGCAAGATGGTTCAAATGCGTAGAAATTAAAAGCTGCAGAGGTGCCGTCAGCAATAAATATATGCTCTTGCTGGCTTGCCATGGCCCAAACGCTGAGGCTTGCGTTATCCATTTCATAGTCAGCTTTGATTGAAAATTCCACCGAGTCGACATTGTTTTTAGGTCTGACATTGCCCGCAAACACAAATTGATGATCATTGACATCTATTTGAAAATCGGGGATTCCAAAAAAGCCAACAAAATTTGGCAATTCAAATGCAGCATTGAAGGAGATCGGCGCCCCTTGGGCTTCACCTACAGATAATTTTGCATCAATGGATAGCCGATCGGTCGGTTCGAATACCAATCTCGCGCTCACGTTAGTCTCTTCAAAGTCATTTACAGCGTTTGCTTTTAACTTAATATTTTCTAAATTACCATCGGTGCTCCGATGTGCCACAGTAAAGCGGCCAGAAATTGTATCGCTAATCGGACCTGCCGCAGTAAACATGGCGGTCTTGGTACCGTGCTCAGCAGCGGAAAGTTTAATGCGCATGTCGGACTCGTCAGAGGGCTTTTTGGTCGACATAATGACCGCTCCGGCAGCCGCTGAGCGTCCATACAAGGCCCCCTGAGGGCCCTTTAGCACTTCAATCTGCGCCAGATCCGGCATTTCACGGTTGAAGCCGTAGGGATTGGGATAAAGAATCCCGTCGACGATAAACGCAAAATTGGTCTCAGCATCTCTGGCACCATTAAGTCCCCTGATACTAAGCGAGGTGTCGCCGATCTCCACCGTATTCACCATGGTCACACCAGGTGTCATAAAGATGAAGTCCTCAGCGCGTTCGACGCCCATATTTTCAATTTGATTCTCAGTAAACGCGGTAATCGTCGCAGGCACGTCTTGTAGAGATTCTGAACGAGCCCTCGCGGTAACGATGACCTCTTCGAGTTGTTGCCCAACCGCGGGACCCGATACCAACAGCGAGACTGAAGCTGGCGCAACCAATAACCCCGCCAAAAAAAGTGATTTTAATTTTGATTCGACCATACATCTCTCCGATTTTTGATTTAGTTATAAGCAAAGGTGCAGCAGTGGAAAACAATGCTTGTGCCAACATACATAAAATAATGCAAAAGAAGGAATTCTGAATCTATCTACGGATCTCCACACTCACTATCGAAGCGTTCTTGGAACCGGTAATAACCAACCGTTATCATCACGACATT
>DDJS01000150.1:8225-9016 GCA_002339165.1 Cellvibrionales bacterium UBA2618
ATTTAAGTTAATACGAAATCATTAGCTATGACAAGTAGTTTTTTTATTAGTCCAGCCCATTTAAAAAATGCAGCATTACTCGCGGGTCGACCGAGGTTGTCGCAAGGATTCACCAGCCCGCCAAATGCGGGTTAAAAACTCTAGATACACCACCTAGACCCGACGGCTACAAACTCCACCGCTACCGCAAACGCCGTCAATATTTCCGGGCAGTGTCTGGGTTGAATCCCGACATTAAGCGCCGGTACCAGCGCCCCTGCTCTGCATAAACGGAGCAGATAACCGACGACCACCCAGCGATCGGTTCATTGCCATCAGGAGCGTTTGCGGTAGCCACTCAAACCGAGATTCTCCCGCAGCGTAGTTCCGGCATAATCTTTGTGATACACGCCCCGTCGCTGCAATTCTGGAACCACGTAACGCGAAAATTCTTCATAGCCTCCCGGAGTATGCGTGGCAAACAAGACAAAGCCATCAGCAGCCCCTTCGACAAACCATTTTTCCATGGTATCTGCAATCTGAGTCGGACTGCCCACCAAATGGGGCGCTTCGCGCACCGTTCCGCGACCGCTAAACTCGACAAAGTCTGCCAGCGTCGGGTTGGTTTTTCCGCTCAACCTAACCACTTTGTCCAATATTCCCCTAAGGCCATTAATACCCGCCAACTCTTCATCCGAAAAGGGTTCGTCAATCTTTTTGGTCGCAAAGTCAAAATTCAATACTTCGGATAACAACGTCAGTCCATCGATCGGCTTGGCGAGACTGTCAATGTAAGCATATTTGTCTTCGGC
>DDJS01000150.1:9430-27581 GCA_002339165.1 Cellvibrionales bacterium UBA2618
TCATCACGCATCTCCGAACGCACCTTCTTGGCCTGCTCCATGTCATTTTGGATAGTAAAGATCACCTCGCCCCACTCGCAGGCAAATGTTCTCCCTCGCCCACTTTGACCTGCCTGGACGATCACCGGATGCCCTTGAGGAGATGGCGGCACAGTAAACGAACCCTTGGTTTGAAACCATTCACCGTTGTGCTCAATCGGGTGCACCTTGTCGGGGTCGGCAAAGATACCGCTGTGCTTGTCGAATTTTATGGCATCTGGCTCCCATGAATTCCACATATTGATGACGCTATGCATCATCTCGTCGGCCCGATCATAGCGGCGATCGTGCTGAATAGTGCTCTTAGCCCCCATATTAAAGGCCTCTGAATCGTTGAGTGAGGTCACCACATTCCACCCAGCGCGCCCGCCAGTCATGTGGTCGAGGGTCATCATGGTGCGAGCAATGTGAAATGGCTCATAGTACGTGGTCGACAGCGTCGCCGCCAAACCCAGATGCGTGGTGCTCATTGCCATGGTCGCCAAGATCGGTATCGGATCCATTTTGACCACTCGGATACCATTTTTAACCGCTTCTTTGTGATCCGCCCCATAGATATCGGGCAGCGCTAAACGATCATCAAAAAAACCAAAATGGAACTTTCCATCTTCCAATGCTCGCGCTATGCGGCGGTAGTAATCGGGGGTAAGAAAGTCTCCGGCTGACTCCATATGTCGCCATGACGCTGGGTAGTTCGAACAATTTTGCGCTTGCATAAACCCAACCATTATGATCTGTCTATCTTTTGGCATTGCTTCTTCACCCCTCAGGTACTCGGATTCAGGCATCAATTAACGTCACTACCGATTGATAGCTGGATCATTTGATGATTAGATTAGTAATTAGTCCAGACCAATAATACGATCATGAATGCCGAGCGTCAACCGAAGAAAGCGGCTACCCACGCCAAAGCGGTCGAACAACACCTGCATTAGCGTGGCACCGACGTAGTCATTTTGCCAACCGCATTGGCGACTGCGGTGACCGGTCACAATGACGATAGGCGGTCCGGTCACAACCTTAATTTGCCGATATTACCGGCGTATTTTTACGCTCAAAACAATCGATTCATTAATGTGATAAACGGCAAAAAATAGGCCTTTAATCGAATCAACGTTGCTGCGCCAACGACCGCCCAAGGAATTCCTCACAACCACAGGCAACGCTAGGACAACAACACGACCACAGATAGCGTAATAAGAGCACCACCTACAATTTCCAGCAATGGGACTTTTTCTTTAAACACATAAATACCGAAGAGCAGACTGAGCACAATTTCAATCTGCCCGAGCATGCGCACCGACGCAACCGACATCATACTGAAGGCCACAAACCACAAAAATGTCGTACCGGCCGCGATAGCTCCAGCTAGCGACGATTGGCGCCAGCTTTGAATGCACGCCAACAGTTCTGTCGGGCGCCATAGCATGAGGCACGCGCCCATCAACAGAGTCTGGATTACGGTTGCCAGACAGGACGTCAATATCGCCCGCTCCAACACATCGTATTCGCCAAGACAGTCCATCGCGAGGCGAAAAAATACCGAGCAGGAGCCGAGACAGAGCCCAGCTAACAGACCGAGCGCAAGCGATTTTTTATGCGCTAAAAAACCTACCAGACCAGTGTTACTGCGCGCGTTAGCGATCAACAAAATCGCCACACAGCCCACCGATATAGCCACAGCTAACCGAGCGTCAGGAATCAATGACAGCAGCAGCATCTCAAACAGGGCAGCTTGCAGAGCGTCGGTTTTAGATAACGCAATGGCGGTGGCAAAATTACCGCTTTCAAATGCATAACCGAGCACAATGGTAAATATAATTTGTACGATGCTGGCCAGCAAAAGCCACGCGAAAAATTCCGTAGCAGGATCAAAGGCGAGCAATTTAGACCCGCCAACAACCACTAGCAGAATGATCACCGAAAACGGCAGGCCAAAAATAAAGCGCACAAAGGCGCTACCGTAGATACCTAGTTGGCGCCGCGATTGTCTTTGAATAACCGAGCGTATGGTCTGACCAAGCGCCGCGCCCAAGGTCGCGACAATCCAAAAATACGGCTCGCCTAAAATACTTGAAAACCCGTTAAATAGCCGGTCAGGTTCGGGTTAAATCGACGTTGCTAATGCGCTCGTCGTCGACCTTTTTGTTTACCAATTCATCGCCATTGCAGCCCTTTGCGCAGCAACGGCCCGGTTGGCGATCAACCTTCATGCCCTTGCCAAGCTCCAGCGCGCCGCGATCAAACAGCGCCTGCACCAACTCGGAACGCGCCTCGACGTTGTAGTTGCGCAGTATCTCCAACTTCATCGCCTCGGGGGAACCGCCCCCGTGAAGGCTGATAACCGAATACCAACCGCCGGTTTCAGAGGCTGTCAAATCCTCTATAAAGCGTGCCACATTGGCCCGATGCTGATAGGGCACGTCTGGATGACCGCGCAACACATCGCTCAACATGGCTGCGGTCGATGGATTATGATCCTCCTCCGGCGACGGCAATGCCACCACCAAACCCCCAGAGAGGTCGTGCGCCAATCGGTGCATGTCATAAATCTGATTGGCGAGCAATAGCTTGCCTATATTGGAGTACACTCGGTCGGGCCTAAAGTTACCCGCCGCGTCATGCACCCCCATGGTCGAGGCGGCGATACCACAGGCATAAAATCCTTCGGTGATTTTGATCAAATCGACCATTTTCTCGCGCATGTGCGGGGTTTTTTCGTAATCCAAGCCATTGGCTTCGGCGATCATTGCCCCAGCGCCAATCAACAGATCGCCGAAGCCGGCGCGCGCGCCAATACAGCTGTGCCGGTGATGAGTGGCATAGTTGGTCGTCATGATGTGCGCTTCGTCGGTTTCACCGTCGATAAACACGCGCTCCATAGGCACAAACACATTATCAAAATAGGCCACCGCGACCGACTGGGCGAATTTGGCGCTGAACATGGCCGCAGGATTACCTGGGCGTCCAGCAGGTCGGGAGACGATGGTAATGCCCGGCGCATCGATCGGCACCGCGCAGGCAACGGCGAAATCCTTGTCCTCCGGTTGCATCCGACGGCACGGCATTACCAAGAATTCGTGCATGTAGGGACCACCGGTTATGATCGCCTTGACGCCTGAGATGACGATGCCGTCAGCGCGGCGTTCGGTCACGTGCACATAGCTATCGGGCTGCACTTGCTGCGAGGGGCGCTTGGAACGGTCGCCCTTGCCGTCGGTCATGGCCACGCCGATCGACAGGTCGTTGCTCTGAGCATACTCGATGTAATTCAGAAGGCGCGCGTGATTTTCGCCACCGTGGGTTTCATTGATCAGCCAAGTGGCTTCGAACAGCGCATTAAACGCATCGTGGGTCAAATAGCGTTGCGCGCAACCGGCAAATTGACAAGTCAATCTCACCGCTTCTAATTTGTCCAAAAGATCTTGGTGACTGCGGTTGATGGCCAAAAATCTGTTGGTTGGACGGCCGTCCAAGCCCGCCGTTGTCATGATCGATTTATAGTCATCCACGTGTGCAAAATCATAAGTAATTCCGGTGGCGTTAATGCCCGGCTCAAAGCGCGGTTCATCGGCCACTGAATCGACCAACTCACCACCAAGATAAACTACCGGTTTGATCGACCGCAACGATTCTCGATATTCTTCAGCTGTTTTCATCATGTAAAAAAACCTTGTGTAATAGTCTAATCATATAGCATGATTGCAACTTAAATCTAGCCTTTAGTCCGTACTTTTGGAGCCACTCATGTCCAGCAGTGAAAAAGACAGCACTTCATCGAGCATAAATTCCGCGCTTTCAGATATCAAAGTGCTGGATTTGGCGACCTTTATCGCAGGCCCCTATTGCGCGACCTTTCTCGCCGAATTTGGCGCCGACGTGGTCAAAGTAGAGCTTCCAGGGAGCGGTGACCCATTGCGCAAATTTGGCACCATGACCGATTGCGGTGACAGCCTTGTATGGCTCAGTGAGGGCAGAAACAAGCGGTCGATCGAGCTCGATTTGCGCTCTGAAGAAGGCAGCGCGACGCTGAAAAAATTGGTCGCCGAAGCCGATGTGTTATGCGAAAATTTTCAAGTGGGTACGCTGGAAAAATGGGGGTTGGGAGCCGACGTATTACAGGCCATTAACCCCGACCTCATCATTGCACGAGTCACCGCTTATGGGCAGACAGGGCCTTACAAAAACCGTCCGGGATTCGGCCGAATAGCTAACGCCTTTAGTGGCATTTCTTATCTTTGTGGTGAACCGGATGCGCCCCCAGCTTCCCCGGGCACCGCCACGCTTTCAGATTATATGTCGGGGGTTTATGCAGCGCTCGGCGTGCTGGTTGCGCTGCAGGCGCGACCTAAAACCGGTCGCGGTCAAATCGTCGACATCGGCCTCTATGAAAGTATCTTTCGCATCTTGGACGAACTCGCTCCCGCCTATGCGCATCGAGGATTTGTACGCGAACGCATGGGGGCCGGCACCGTCAATGCCGTACCTCACAGCCATTATCCTACCAAAGACGGGCTCTGGGTCGCCATCGCCTGCACCAACGACAAGATTTTCAACCGCCTCGCAGTACTCATGAATCGCGAGGAAGTCACCGGTGAAGGTATCTATGGCAGCATTGTTAAACGCGAAGCAAAACGACAGGAAATCGATGCCTTTGTCACCCACTGGACCACGAGTTACACCCGCGAAGAAATTCTTGCCCTGTGCGAACAAGGCGAAGTTCCCTGCGGGCCAATCTATAGCATTGAAGAGATCTTTGAAGACCCACAGTACGCAGCCCGCGACAACTTGGTCACGCTCGATGACAGCCAGATTGGCAAGATCACCATGCCCAATGTCTGCCCGCGACTGTCGGACACGCCGGGGCGAGTCAAGTGGGCCGGGCGAGCACTGGGTGCCGACACCGAAGAAATACTCAAGGACTGGTTAGGGTCGACCTAACCGCGGTGAATTTTTGCCGCAGCCATCACCGCGTAAGCCTTTTCAACGATCGGGTAGTCAACAAAATAGCCGTCCACCTGAATAGAGGCTGACCCTTTCGACTCGGCAGCTTCAAACGCTGCGATGACCTTCTTTGCCTTGTCGATTTCTTCCGCGCTAGGCATGTAGGATTGATTGGCAAGTTCGACCTGCTTTGGATGGATCAGTAGCTTCCCCTGAAAACCAAATTTCACCCCGGTCGCTACGGATTGTGCGTAGCTGTCCATGTCATTTAACTGAATATGCACGGTATCGATCGGTGCCTCAAGCCCGTGGGCCCGCGCGCTTAGAATCATGTGCCCGCGAACGTAACCAAGCTCGGTTTCATCGGCGCTCCACTTTATGCCAACGTCGCGCGTGAAGTCACCTGCGCCGAATGAAAAGCGCTTCATACGCCCTGGCATCGCGCAAATTTTGTCCAGGTTTTTCATGCCGTAACCAGTTTCGATGATCGGCATTAAATCGATTGATCCGACCTCCAATCCGCGCTCGCGCTCATACTCCGACAACGCCCAGTCGATCGCATACAATTCTTCCGGGCGCTCCAACTTTGGCAACACCACACCATCCAACCAAGGGCCAACGATAGCGTCGAGATCGCGAAAACAGTAGGCCGTGTCGATCGCATTGATGCGTATGTAACCTAGCGACCCCTCCCCAGCTTTTAACGCTTCAACAACCGTTTGGCGAGCCGCGGGTTTATCGCGATCGGCGCAGGCATCTTCCAAATCGAGTATCACAGCGTCGGCACCGTAGCTGAATACTTTGTTAATTTTATCGGCATGATTGCCTGGCACAAACAAAAAACTACGCCGGCTTTCGGGACTGTTTCGACTGAGGTTATTTTGCTGTTGAGTCACGATAAGGGTTATCTCCTGTAGCTTAGATTAAACGAATAGGTAAATCGACTCGCTGGGTGCTCGCTCACAGAAACCTCCAGTAGCTTGCCCTGCGCATCTCGATAGCGACGCACCATAATTAGCGACGCACTGTTGGGTTCGACCCCGAGCAGTTTGGCGCGTTCATGACTGACGCTGCCGGCGAGTATTTCTGCATTAATTTCCATTGCTTCGACGGCAAAGTTCTCCTCAATGAGTTTGAAGACCGGACTGCTGGTCTTACTGATAAGGTCGCGAACGCGGTTGTAAGCCCGCGGAACATAAATTTCAGTTAGACACACCGCTATATTTTTGTGCGTTTTACGAATGGTTTCGATCTTAGTCCAACGACTGCCGACATCGCACTTTAAAAAGTTTCCCAAAGTTATATCCGACACCAAGTTGATCGATTGCAAAATCTCTCGCTGGGTATTTTCCGGATACTGAAACAACTCATCCACCGAGCGAACTTCCTGAACCATCAGCTCGATCGGCTTTGACGAGGTTACGATGGTTCCCAGGCGACGGCGGCGGCTGATCATGCCTCGATTCTGTAAATCATCCAGTGCAGAACGAATGGTGAAACGGCTCACTGCAAAATTTTCCGAGAGCGCCTGTTCCGAGGGCAATTGGTCGCCCACCTGCCAGGTTCCCTTTTCAATGTCGCCAAGGATGATCTGCGAAATTTCTCGATAACGTGCTATAGAAGACTTTTTTTTCATTTGGCAACAAAATCCGGCTTGATTTATTAGTCTGGATCATTGAGGATGATTACATAAAAATGAATCATAACGATTATTACAAGTTATTTATATCGATAGTCGAATCTATTTGCATTTTAGGAGGGGTTTAAATGTATAAAGTTGGCGTAGATGTGGGTGGTACGTTTACCGATGTGCTGTTGGTGGACATGGAGAATTCCAAATTTTTTACTTCCAAAGTGCCGTCTACCCCCGAGGATAGCTCTCAAGGGGTATTAAATGGCATTATAAAAGCATGTCAACTGGCGGGCGCAGAGCTCAGTGAAATTGAAGCCGTTACCCATGGTACAACGGTTGCCACCAATGCGATTCTTACGGGTCGCGGAGCAAAGGTGGGTCTTATAGCCACCAAGGGCTTCGGACAGGTACTACAAATAGCTCGCTCCTACGTGCCAGGTGGCTTGGGCGGATGGCTTTACTATCAAAAGACCGCTCCACTCGCCCCCCTCGACTGTAGTATCGAGGTCGATGAACGCATGGGTGCCGACGGCTCGGTGGTCAGAGAACTCAACGAGTCGCAACTTAGACAAGCGTTGACCTCGTTTGACGGCAAAGGCATCGAAGCCATTACCATCTGTTTGATTAACAGCTTTACAAACGACCAACACGAACAGCGCGTGCGAGACATCGTCGCCGAAGTCATGCCCGACATTCCCACATCGATTTCTAGCGAGGTGATTCCGGAGCTACAAGAGTATGAGCGCACGGTGACCACGGTGGCGAATTCCTACGTCAGGCCGGAAGTCAGTAAATACATATCCAACCTACAGACAGAATTTGACAAACGAATGAACGGCGCCAGCCTGTCGATCTTGCGATCAGATGGCGGACTGGCCACCGCCACATCGGCCATGGACTTTCCAGTGTATATGCTCATGAGTGGGCCTGCGGGTGGTGTTTCAGGTGCTATTTGGGTGGGCGAACAGGCCGGCATCAACAATATCATCACCTTTGATATGGGCGGTACCTCGACCGACGTTGCGCTGATTGAGAACGGTCAGGCACTGGTTCGGCGGGATACCACGGTAGGGGATGTGACGGTGCGCGCCAGCGCGCTCGATGTGCGTTCCATCGGCGCTGGAGGCGGTTCCATCGCTCACGTTCCGGAACTGACCCGCGCGCTGCGTGTCGGACCAGAGTCCGCCGGAGCCGAACCCGGGCCGGCAGCCTACAACAAGGGCGGCGAAGAACCCACGGTAACCGATGCCAATGTGGTACTCGGGTATCTACCCCAGCAGCAGAAGCTCGGCGGAGATATGGACATTCGCAAAGACCTTGCTGAACAAGCGGTTCAAAAGGTCGCAGATGCGCTGGGCCTCGGCCTGCACGAGGCTGCCGAGGGAATTGTTAAAATCGTTAACGAGAAGATGTTTGGCGCGGTGCGCCTAGTGTCCGTTGAGAAAGGCTATGATCCTCGGAATTTTTCGCTAATGGCATTTGGTGGTGCCGGACCCTTGCACGCCAATGCACTCGGTACGCTAACCCAGTCTTGGCCGGTGATAATACCGCCCGGCCCGGGCATTCTATGCGCCTATGGCGACGCCACAACGCGGCTTAGAAACGAGGCCTCGAAATCGATTATCGTCAACATGAGCAATGCCGACCACGACAAATTACTGGCTGAATTCGCCGCGCTCGAAACCACCGCCGCCGACGGTTTGCTGTCCTCAGATAGCAACGAGACCAGCGGCTTGACCAAAGATCACCTGCAAACCAAGCACGAGATAGACGTGCGCTATTCTGGACAGGGGCTAGTATTGACCATCCCAGTCTCGATGCAAGACATCGAGTCCGGCAACTTCGACAAGGTTGCCGACGACTTTGATGATCTGCACGAGCAACTTTTTACCTTTCGAATAGACGGCGAAAAGGAATTTGTAAACTTGCGCGCCATTGTGCTGGGGCCTCCTTCGCAGTTAGAGCTCTCTGAGACAACCGGCAGATCCGATACAACCGTTGACGATGCAAAAGTTATGGATCATGAGATCTTTTATAACGGCGCAATGCATGCGGCTAAGGTCTACGATCGCGCTAAACTCGAGCCAGGGCACGTAGTTTATGGCCCGGCAGTCATCACAGAAATGGACGCAACTTCGGTTGTGTTCCCTGACCACGAAGCCGAAGTCGATAGTCGAAGAAACCTTCTCCTATCGCCAACCGCTTAAGATTGGGAGCTACTAGACATGCACGAGAAAATAATTCAAACCAACAACACGCCTTTTAAGCTTATCGACGTAGACCCGATCACTCTAGATATCATTGAAAGCGCGCTGAGAAATACCCGCGAACAGATGGATGCCACGCTGTTTAGAACCGCAATGTCGCCGGGAATTCGCGAGCAGGGTGATGCCTTTCCAATGATTGCAAATGCCGATGGCAAAATGGTCGTCGGCCAGTTCGGATCATTTATCCATGGTTTTATGGAGGGTTTTGAGGGCACGCTCGAAGAGGGCGACATGATTTTCACAAACGATCCATACAGTTGTGGCGGCGCCATTAGCCACCTAAACGACTATTTGGTAATCAAGCCAATATTTAAAGATGGCCGGCATATGGCATGGGCGGCGCACTTTGGTCACCTGACCGATGTTGGCGGTCGCGTGCCTGGGTCGCTACCCAATGAAGCGCGAGAAATCTTCGAGGAAGGCGTTGCCTTTCCCCCGGTGAAAATTTTCCGCAAGGGCGAACTTCAGGAAGACCTCATCAAGATTGCCATCCGAAATTCGCGTATGCCAAATTGGAATCAGGCGGATTTCAAGGGAATCATCGCCGCCTGTACCGTTGCTGAGCGCCGCTGTATCGAGATGGCGGAGCGCTTTGGCGACGATGAGTTCTACTCGGCATTGGATGCCCTGCTGGAGCGCAATTGCCGCGCCATGCGCCAACTTATCATGGATACCATCCCCGAGGAAAAGCAATCATTCGAGGACTACATCTGCGACGATGCTCTGGGTTCGGGCCCCTACAAAATTAAGTGCTCAATGTGGCGAGAAGGTGAAGTTGTAATCTTTGATTTCGACGGAACCGACCCGCAGAGCCCTGGGTCGATCAATTTTTTGCTGAACGAGGAAATGTTCAAGATGTTCTGCGGAACGTTTATGATTTCAGCATTCGACCCACAGATTCTCTTCAACGATGGCTTTTATGACTACGTGGATGTTCGCATTCCCGAGGGCAGTTTGTTGAAACCGATCAGGCCCGGCGCGTTGTCCTGTCGAACCCATGCGCTGGGACGAATTTTTGATGTACTCAGCGGCCTTCTGGGCCAGGGAAATCCTGACTTCCTGTGCGGCGCTGGCTTTTCAGATAGTCCCCACTTCATGTACTCCGGGTACGACAAGAATGGCGAATGGTACCAACTCTACCAAATCGGTTTTGGTGGTATTCCGGCGCGACCCGTGGGTGATGGTCCGGATGGACACTCGCTGTGGCCGGCCTTTAAAAATGTCCCAAATGAGTTCCTCGAAGCCTATTTCCCATTACGGATTGAAACCTTTGAGTGCATCATCGATTCCGGCGGCGCGGGCTACCATCGCGGTGGCAATGGTATCCGCATGGGCTACCACTTCCTCGAGGACGGCGAAATTTCTGTGCATGACGATCGCTGGCTCACCTACCCCTGGGGAGTCAACGGGGCGATGCCGGGACAAAGAAGCACTAAAGAGCTGGTTCGCGCTGATGGCAGCGTAGAGTTTTTGCCGTCGAAGTGCGATCTGTTTCAGGTCAATAGCGGTGACACGCTGTTCTTCAACACCTGGGGCGGTGGTGGCGTCGGCGATCCATTGACCCGCGAGACCGATCGCGTCCTGCAAGATGTTCAATATGGATTGGTCAGCCCAGAGGCTGCCAGAGACTCCTACGGCGTGGTCCTCGACGGAGATACCGTGGACGAGGTAGCAACTGCGGCGCTGCGCAAAGACAAAACCGTCGAACACACAGACGACGGCAAGATCTTTAACTTCGGTGGTTCAATCGAAACGTTGAGAGCAAATTGTTTTGCGGAAACTGGTCTACCCGCGCCAGTTGCCCCCGACTTCTCAAAGCGTCGACGCGCGGCCAGATAGCTACTTTACTCAAAATCCGACGTTGCCCTGCACCAGGGCAACGTTCGGTTGTGTATAGCTGTTAAAGGGAGACAACCATGAGTGTTTTAGACATACAAGGCGACGCCCAAGAGGCGTTTCACATCTTACAAAATGGTGGAACCTGCATCCTACCGATGGACGTGGGTTATGCCTTTCTCGGTGGATCGTTCGACTCGGTTATGCACATTTTTAATACCAAAAAGCGCGCCAACACAAAATACAACGCGGTTATCGGCAATATGGATCATCATAAGGCGCTGCATGTGGTTAGCTCTCGCGGTAGCGAAATCGTCTCGGCGATCGTCGAGGACTACGACTTGCCGCTAGGTATCATCGCGCCGTGCAACCCCGAACACGAACTGTTTAACAGTATCAACCAAGAACTCTACGACCGTAGCACGGTGGACGACACGCTTGCTATGCTCACCAACGCCGGTAAGTTTCACGCGGAAATAACCCGTCTGATTTTTGCCGCCAACAAGTTAGTCTTTGGCTCGTCGGCAAACGTCTCGACCACTGGCACCCGCTTTCGCGTCGAAGACATCCAAGACGAGATTAAAGATGCCGCCGATATGGTGGTCAATTACGGGCCGGTCAAATACACCCATCAGGGAATGTCGTCGACCCTGCTAAACGTCGAAACTTTGGAAGTGGTGCGTTACGGCTGTTGTTATGAAAACATCGCCGACATCCTCAAACGTCACTTCGGCATTGATATGCCGCCGAGGCCGAACAATGAATTATCTCGATAAGCCCATCAGGAGCCTATAGGAATGGAGAACACCACTCAAACTCTGGCCGATTTCTGTGTGCAAACGAACTACGATAAGATTCCAACCGAGGTCGTCGAGCGCACCAAGCTGTTAATACTCGATACCGTCGGCATTATCATTAGGGCGCGCCACGATTCAGAGTCGACACCCAGTATGCTTGCGGCGGTTGGCAAGCTTGGCTTGGATAAGGGCGACTGCCACGTGTTTGGCGACAAGACGACCTATTCTCCCGCTACTGCCGCACTAATTAACGCAACCCTGGCCCACTCGCTGGACTTTGATGATACCCATGCCGAGGCATCAATTCACGCCAGCGCACCGATCGTCCCCGCGGCCATTGCCGCGGCTGAAATGGTCGGTGCATCTGGGCGCGACCTTATCACCGCCTGCGTGGTGGGCTACGAAATACACGTTCGTCTAGGAAAAGCGGTCGGCGCAGCGGACCACTACATCAGGGGATTTCATCCAACCGCAACCTGTGGCATTTTTGCTGCAGTGGCTGCGGTAGCGAAAATTCTCAAATTATCCGATGCTCAAACCATCTCGGCATTCGGTATTGCTCTCAGTCAGACCGCCGGTGCTATGCAGTTTCTCAAGGACGGTGCCTGGACTAAGCGACTGCACGTTGGCCAAGCCGCGCAAAACGGATTGATGGCGGCTTTTTTTGCCCGCGAGGGCTATGTGGGTCCAGCGCAATCGATCGAGGGTCAGTGGGGTTTCTTTAACAATTACAGCAGCGATGCAAATCTAGACACGGCGGTTGACGGCCTTGGGGAAACCTGGGAAACGATGACCCTCGGGGTTAAGCCCTACCCGTCTTGCAGATACAGTCATGCTGCAATCGACGGCATCATCCAACTGGCAAAGCAACATGATCTACCCGCCGATAGCGATGTCGATATCGAGGTGGGACTGCCACAACGCGGCTTTGGTATCATTGGCCATCCGCTAGACCAGAAACAGAATCCTGGTAGCATTGTCGATGGTCAGTTTTCCATGCCGTTCAGCGCGGCAGTAGCCTTTCGACAGCGCGGCTTTGTGTGGGATGACTATGCAAAGAATCTGACCAACGTAGCCACCTTAAATCTGTGCAAAAAGGTCGCGGTGTTTGTCGATGACCAAGCGGAAGCCTGCAGCCCTAAAAACATGAGCGCCAAGGTTAGAATCACCGCGAATGGTCAGACCTTCGAGACCTTTGTGCAAGTGCCTATGGGTGAGCCAGACAATTTTATGAGCGCAGAGCAATTTCAAGAAAAATTTAGCGGGCTTTGCAGCCCTTACATGACAGCACCTCAACGAGACCACTTGAGCGACAATATCATGGCGCTTGAATCCTGTACCGATCTCAATACAGCGCTGTTTGGCTAGTGCAACTAATGATGCACAGAGACGTATTTTGGCAGTTGAATTAAGCGTTTTAGAAGTTTTTCTACAGCGCCGCACGATATTGTGGGTGTTGTTGCTGACGGTAAGAGTCTCTAGATTAAAGATCGGAAGATTAGTTCGCCGCATTTTTGATTAGCCCAGAGCACCCAACTGACTCATGGCGCCGATATCGATAGATATTAACGCTCCGGATCAGGCATGCGTAAGGTTCACTAAATTTTATATACGTTAGAAATCCATTATTTTTCGAAAAATCAATTATTTGTAAATAGGATTTAGACATGAAAAAGCCCAGTTTTATCGATTCGTTTTCGCAAAAAGTCGATGTTGATTCCAGCGATACCGTACTCGTTGTTATCGATATGCAGAACGCCACCGGAAATAGACATATGGGGCTAGGAAAGCTCTTGAGCGAAGCGGGAAAGGCTGAACAATCAGATTTTCGCTTCTCTCGAATTGAGCAGATGCTGGTACCAAATATTCAAAAACTGCTAACCAGCTTTCGTGACAATAATGCCAGTGTAATCTATATAACCTACGGTGCCGAGACACCGGATGCCCGCGATGTACCCCCACATTTAAAGCCAATCGTGGTCGCGACAAATAATATCGTCGGCAATATAGAGCACGAAATTGTTGCAGATTTAACCCCACATAGCGGCGAGTTGGTCTTCAATAAAACCACTCAGGGAGCCTTTCGCTCAACAAAAATTGATACCGCGTTGCGCGCGATGCATGCTAAAACTGTGGTCTGCGTAGGCGTGTCTACCAATAATTGTGTCGCCATGACCGCAATGGAAGCCTGCGATTCACAGTACAAAGTGGTCATCGTATCGGACGCCACCGGCACAGACAGTCAGGAAATGCAGGACAGCACGCTGACAATGCTTGGCCGCCTATGGTCGCGCGTAATGACGACAGACGAGGTGATTGAGCATATCAGCGCCTAACAGACCTTTGGATGTCAGCGCTGCCCAGCAACGCCAACGTCACCAATAACGCCAGTGATTTTTTGCTACTAATGTGGGCAAATCATCAACCTGCCCTCGCGATCCACACAAGCCGGGGCATCCCATGCACCCAAGGGGCGTTTTTTTCACCCATGCCCCGACGTCAATTTGGCCTGAGTGTCTCGCTGTATGCGTCATACTCAGCGTGCGCTGAGTGCTGTACAAGGCGACGTTGTTCGAGCACCCTTTTAGTCGAAGCGGGACGGATCCCCGCGCAGAGATCCGTGCGTTGGCTATCGACTCGCTGGCCACAGCCGTTCTATCGGCGCTAGTCGAGCGATATAAACTCGGGTTGTTGCCACCGTAACATGACGATGATGTGAATTTGCAGCGCTCAGCCCCACTTCGCAAAGAGAAGCAAGGAAAAGTAAACGCTAGCTATGAGCATCGAAGACGACCTAATCGATGGATTGATCTAGACATCAACAGCAAATCATAAATCACTCAAAAAGCTCTCATTAGAGCGCGTCGAACACGCCATTCAAATTTCGTTTTGGAATGCAATAAATGTTATACTGCGAACACCATTTGGTGGGTTTATGCAGTTCGGATATCTAGCTTAGATAAGCAGTTGCGATCGGTAGTGCGGATAGATAACCCGACAGCGAGCCCATGAAAATTATCCGCGTCTCTATCGAGGAATGTCCAATGCTCCCACGTCTAATCGCTGTCTTTATCACCTTGTTATTCGCTACCATCGGTTGCCAGCCCCAAAATGCGAGTCAATCAGTCGTCGCACCCACTCCAATCGAATTAAAGGCGCCGTCAGGACAATACCGGCACGACCCCACGCACGCCAGTCTCCAGTTCGGCGTGGTTCATCTGGGACTATCTAACTATGTCGGGGGGTTTACCGACTACAGTATCGACTTGGCCTTGGACAGCGCTAATCTCTCTGCATCTACTGTATCGGTGACCATCGAGCCAAGATCTATTCGCACCGATTACCGTGGTGACTACCTAGCAACACACGCAGATTCAGGCTTTGCCAATTGGGAAGAGCAGTTGGCGATGAGTGACAAGTTTTTTAATGCAGCGGTGTATCCTGAAATTCGCTTTCAAAGCAGCTCAATTTTTGAACAGCCGTCAGGGGACCTAGAAATTGTGGGTGACCTTACCTTGCTCGGGCAGACCCATCCAGTAACGTTGAACGCCAGCGTCATCGGCTCGACAGAAGAGCATCCGTTTGCAAAGACCGGGGCCTTGGGATTGAGCATCTCTGGGAGCTTTATGCGCTCGGCTTTTGGGATGGATTATTTGATCGGCCCTGGATTCGTGGGCGATCAGGTAACCTTGATGTTTGAAGGCGAGATGCTGCAAGCTCCCTGAATCGACTTATGCAAGACCAGTCGGCTCGCTATTCTGCCGTCGCGATCACCCTTCACTGGCTCATCGCTGGGCTGCTGTTAGCCAATATCGCGCTTGGTGTATGGATGCACGAGGCCATCGATATCGCCGCCAGCCGCGGTCTGGCGGTCGGTGCCTATCAACTGCATAAATCACTGGGGTTATCGATATTGGCACTGGTGGCATTGCGTTTGTTATGGCGCCTAAGCCACCGACCTCCGCCACTACCAGAAGCAATAAGCCGACGCCAGAAGTGGCTCGCAACCGGCGTGCACCGCTGTTTTTATCTACTTATGCTATCGGTGCCGCTCACCGGTTGGCTGTTTGTTTCGACGCAGTGGCGCGGCGATATTGTGCTCAACGTCGAGACCGTTTGGTTCGATCAATTTAACGTGCCGCATCTATTTAACCTGCATCGCGAGTCTGATTCTGTGCGGCAGTCGGCAGCCAAACTATTTGCTGACGCTCACGCATTGCTGGCATTCACTATGGCGCTGTTGATCGCGCTCCATATCGCCGCCGCCATCGCCCACCAGTGGCATCAGCGCGACCGACTACTTTCGCGTATGACCTTCGCACTGCACCCGAACCAAACTGGCGGCCAGCGCACCGCCCATTGGCTCGGCCTAATGACCACTGCCGGGGTGCTTCTGGCAGCCACCTACTCCGGTTCGTCTGTATTTCGATCGACCGGCGCAGAGGTAGATATGTATGCTGCAGCGATATCTTCGCCCAGCGGCGCATGGCAGATCATACCGAACGCCAGCGCCATTCACTTTAGTGGTGAGCATGCTGGTGCGCTATTCAACGGTCGCTTTTTACGCTGGACGATCGATGCGCGCTTAAATACCGATGACATCGCCGCCAGCCAGCTTGCGGTTGCAATCGAAACCGGCTCAGCCCGCGACGGCAATCCACTGCACGATCGCACATTGCCCGAAGCCGAGTGGTTTGATGTGGCACGCTTTCCCAGCGCATATTACCGCCTGACGCGTATCGAACCACGCCCCCCGAATGGCTACGCACTGTTTGGCAGTTTGCAGATTAAAGACCGCCTGATCGAAGTCGCCCCATTGTCCTTAGTCCTCGACGGCGACGTTGCTCAAATTAGCGGTGATGTGGTTCTCGATCGCGCGAGCATCGACATGGGAATGCAGTCCGATCCCCATGCCGATTGGGTATCTGCGGAGATAATAGTATCGATTGCAGCCAGCTTGCAACGACCTGAAGACTGACCAAGCAGTGTCTAGTATAAAGACTCCGCTAACCACTTAAAAACCCGTATTTGCGGCTGGTA
Organism: Cellvibrionales bacterium UBA2618; assembly: GCA_002339165.1. Classification (GTDB taxonomy): domain Bacteria; phylum Pseudomonadota; class Gammaproteobacteria; order Pseudomonadales; family Porticoccaceae; genus TMED48. The sequence continues at coordinate 25,987 of DDJS01000150.1, forward strand.
TTTAAAGGTATTTTTGCTCACAACGATAGCCGATATACTGCTCAGTGTTACTGCCCAACGTCCCTAACCGCGGCACTTTAAGCAATGTAAGTACATACGCGCGTGATATCTTTAAACATCGTTTTACCTCTGAGTTAAACAATACCAGCAGGCGTAATCGCAACACAACAAGGGTGGATTCTTGAACGCGACTAAACGCTTGACGTCACTCGATAGCGATCGAAAAAAGTAAAATGTTTGACATGCCGCTTGGTTAGACGGCGTAGCTTTGGGTATAGCTGTCGCTGCCGGTCGCAGTCGTTTGCTGGCGAACCCTTCCGTCACACTCCGCGTCAGGCGAGTTGCTCTTAAAAAATTAACTCGCTCAGATTACGGAAAACATAGCTTAACGCATGGTTTGCAGTGTTGAACTCGCCAACACAAGTGCCTGTATACCGATTGAACGGCCTATAGCTATCGACTCATTCGATACGAGGCCCTTCATATTTTACGGAAAAAAGAACACGGGTTATCGAATTTCAAGAGGAGATTGGTCGGGACGGCACCGCCCGATCAACTTAAATAAACCACTGTTATATCAGCATTTATATTTTTATGGTTGCCAATAAGGCGTAATAAAATGAAAAAACGTCAGACACCTCACGTATTAATTTCCACAAAATATGTAACAAGTGTCATTTGAGGCAATTCCAGCGTTTCTCAATATCTGATCGGCCAATGGCTTCTAACGTTTGAATATTTCGTTGCGGAATTGCTTCAGGATTGGGGAAGTTTTCAAGCACTCGATCCATCATTGTTTCGCGTAAAAAATGAATTAGTGGGTAGGGTGAACGATTAGTAAAGTGACTAGCCGACTCTGGGGATTCACCCTCAAATTGATAATCTGGATGAAAGCTCGCCAGCTGGATGATACCGGCAAGATCCCTCTCCTCTATTAGGTCTTCGGCATTGTCAATAAAGCTCAGATATTCTTCAAAATCATTGAGTGCATTAGGTAGCACCAACAGGCTAGTCGCAATGTCAGACTCTGAGGATTGCGCAATCAACTCTAACTCGGCCACGAAGGTCTCAGCCACTGGCTGCAACTGGTCGGACTCACAGATACTGATACGCATCCCAGCCGACGCCACCACAGGGCGCGCAAAAGGGCATAAATTTAGGCCGACCACAAAATCATCAAGCCAAGCTCGAACGCGCTGTTCTACAATGGAAGCGATCGAGGCGGACATAGAAAACTCGTTCAGATAAATTAGGCGATTAGCATAGCCAGTCAGGTCTCCATCAACAAGCTAAAGGTGTCTTGCCCTCAACACAGGTTATCTGAACAGGTTGAGCGTATTCTGGCGTCTGCACAATTTAGATCGATCTACATTAACAGTCATGCTTCACGGCTACGTAACACCTTTGCAGAGGCGTGCAATTACCGCATGAGTGCCGAACCTCTTTGACTAACACGCAAAAATAAACTCATGATTGCATCGAAAGTATGCCGTAACGCTCGAGATGAGCAGATTTTTAGTGTTGTGGGCCGACGATTAGGGCGACCAATAAGATAGGTCGAGAAGAAACTGGTCGGGACGGCAGGATTTGAACCT
>DDJS01000150.1:27918-29170 GCA_002339165.1 Cellvibrionales bacterium UBA2618
CGCTACCAGGCTGCGCTACGCCCCGATTTTGTGAGGCCATCATACACATTAAGGCCGTTTATGCAACAAACGAGAGCGGTAACAACCCATGAAACAGAATATGCACCGGCAGGCCAAAACAGGTTGCCTGCGATGGTCGTTACCGCACCAATTATAAGGGGTATTATGCGTTTGGCTTGATCTCGCGCAGGAGATCTTCCAACTCGCTGATGGTCTGGTCGACCAATTGCTTGTAAGGGGTCATCTCTTGCTTGGTCGGTTCGCCTTCGAGTCGTTGACGCGCGCCACCAATAGTAAAACCCTGCTCATAGAGTAAAGATCTAATCTGACGAATCAATACTACGTCTTGACGCTGATAGTAACGGCGATTGCCGCGGCGCTTGACTGGGTTAAGACCGGGAAATTCCTGCTCCCAATAACGTAGGACGTGTGGCTTTACGCCACACAGTTCACTGACTTCACCAATGGTAAAATAACGCTTCCCAGGGATTACCGGCAGGACGTTATTATTACTGGGTTCCAGCATAATTCTCGACCCTAGACTTCAATTTTTGTCCTGGTTTAAAGGTCACAACCCTTCGCGCCGCAATAGGAATCTCTTCGCCCGTCTTTGGGTTGCGTCCCGGCCTGCTACTTTTATCGCGCAGCTCGAAATTTCCGAATCCTGACAACTTAACATTATCGTTGTTTTCAAGCGCGGCGCCTATCTCACCATAGAATTTCTCGACGATCTCTTTTGCCTCACGCTTATTGAGTCCGAGTTCGTCAAACAGCATTTCTGCCATATCAGCTTTGGTTAAGGCACCCATTTACACGCATCCACTGGTTGTTTCTGTATAGCTACGCAATTCATTTCCACCGCCTGCATTTTATTGAAACGCTGTGCGTTAGATTTGTGCGCTTTGACTCGAAATCCATACCATACAAGGGTGCGCGAAGTCGGATAAAACGTCAAGTGCATTCTGCTATATTTGCGGTAATAACCGATAACATTTTTAATAGCCAGTATTGGCTATGTTGCGCGTTCAAAGGTTTTTCACACGCATACCTACACATACCAAGCGCTTGAAACCAATGCCTTTTAAAAGTGCAGGTAAACTTTACAGACAACATATCGAGCATCGGCTTCAACATTAACCGGTTGTGGCGGCTGAGTTGATTGGGTTATAGCCTAAAAAACCCGCGGATAGACGACTCCCCATCGGCTCGACAATATCGCCGTACTGATGGATCCGGACATAGTATGCCAACT
>DDJS01000031.1:0-806 GCA_002339165.1 Cellvibrionales bacterium UBA2618
AAAAAAGACAAACAACCCATGCAACCCATTTGGGATAGATACCTTGAGGTGTCCCGAGACACGATTGCCAAATCAATCGTCGAGTGGCACGGCTATATCAATAAGCCCGAGGATCGTGCGGCCAAGTACTACGCGGCAAAAAACTGGACTATCGTCAATAAAGAGCAATTTGCCAGAGGCAATTCGGCGGAGGTGAGTTGCTCAATGACGGTCGGGAGAATTACCAAATTTAAAATCATCCCGAAGTACATGTGGGATGGTAAAGGCGCGAATAAAACGCTGGTCGTCGACCAGTCCTCTAAGGTTGGAGCGGTGACACAGCGTCAGGATATGGTCGCTGCGACGCTGCAGCAGTTCCAAAGTATTCTCGCTAGTTTGAACAAAGAGAGTGACGAGGGGGTAATTTTTTGGCGGCAGGCATGCGCTATTGCCAAGCCAAAATCAAAGAGAAATTGGGTTTACAACGCAGAGCAAGATCTGTGGTTGGACGCTAAATAGCATGAATCGAGTTGAACAATGTTGTATGAGGTCTAAAGGCGACCTCTTTAACTATCGGGGATATACCTATGGATGATCAATTTCGTACCGAAATCGAAGAGAAATTCGTCGACTTATGGTTCGACTTTAATTCGGAAAAAGTCGATCTGGAGGACATCGAACGGGCGGTAGGGGGGCTGTATAGTAGTATTTCAAATTACCGAGAAAACCCCGTGCGATCAGAGCCCGAGCGCAATAAATTGTGGCGCAAGATCAAACCCCAAGATTAGATCGAGCAATACGTGCATTGGTTGGATTGCATTGAGGTT
>DDJS01000031.1:1149-8945 GCA_002339165.1 Cellvibrionales bacterium UBA2618
GATTGCATTGAGGTTGGATCGCACTTAGGTTGAATTACATTTAGGTTCATCCGACAGATGTCGATCCAAAATCGATACGTAAGCCCTGGCAGGCGCCCGCCGTTCGGATGGGATCGATTCGCGGTCTTCAGTCGACTTCCTGTCCGATAATATGCGCTATTTATGAGCGCTAGCAGCCGCTGGAGAGACCCAACTTCAAGCGCTTATCGTGGCGCTCCTGCTCACTGGTAGCGCATCGATGGCATCCAGCATTTGATGCACTGATACCCGCTCGAGGCAATCAGCACGCAGTACAGTGCTCCTTAACACGTTGGATTATGGCGCTTTATTTAGATGCCAATAGATGCCAAATTTACACACTATAATCATCTTTCTCATCGGCTTAACCATCATTCTCGCCGACCTAACCGTCCTCCTGACTGTCGATGGGCTGCAATTTAGCGCCATTACCGATCAATACTAATGATCGACACCCGAGTATAATTTGCTTTGTACGGCGATTGGACACGGCCAATGGACCTTGATTGCGCGGCAGATGGCATTGATTATTGAGAAAGGGCAGAATGCGGCTGACAAATATTCAAATAGCGATGATCGTGTTAGGCTCTAATTTAAATTAGAAGCTTTGGTTTCCAAGTAGAACCTTTGGTTTTCAAATAGACCCTTTGCGAGACTTTATTATGCAGACTTTTCGCGCCTATTACGTCGCCCTGATGGCGACTGCCTTGTATTCGCTGTGTGCCTATTCGCAGGCCCAGTCCCCTGAGCGATTGCCGCAAAATTCGTCTGCAATCGCCGAGGCGACAGAGGCCTCAACCGCCTGCCGCGACGGCAGTGGACGCCTGCGAGGTAACGCAGCGGCGATGACTGATGGCGTTGCCGCTAACAATTTACGCCTGCGCGATGTGGTGGTGGTGGGCAATAATTGGGACGGCACCATCGATCTTTATGATCCACACACCTATCGATGCATCAAAGTACTGGATGCGGTGCCCGATAGAGAAGAACGCCTCAAAGAACTGGATTCTGGGGTTATACGACGAATCATGTCGTGGTTTATCAAACACCTGATTGGCGAGGGGCATCATCAAATGGTAGACGACATGTTTACCTCGCATGATGGACGTCAGTTATTTGTTTCGCGGCCGAGTTTTGCCGACGTGGTGGCGCTCGATGTCAACACCGGTGAGATTGTTTGGCGGACGCCGGTGGAGGGTTCGAGATCGGACCATGCCGCGATTTCACCCGATGGACGAATATTTTTGGTGTCGGCTTCCACCGCCCGCAAGGTGCATGCCATCGATACTGCCACTGGCGAGATTGTCGGCGAATTTACCTCGGGGGAAAGTCCGCATGAAAATACCTATTCCCGCGACGGAAAAAAAATCTATCACGCCAGTATCGGTAAGGTCTATCTCCCCACGACTAGCGGTTGGTTAGACTGGCTCAAGGGCGATCGCTATTTTCAAATCGTCGATGCCGACAATTACCAGGTCTTGCAGCGGGTGGATATGGCCGAAAAGCTTGAGGCCTTCGGCATGCCGTGGATTGACAGCGCGGTGCGGCCAATGGCGGTGGCTCCCGACGGCAAGTTTGTGTACATGCAGCTTTCATTTTTTCACGGTTTTATCGAGTATGACACCCAACGTCAAGTCGTTACACGGGCCTTAAATCTGCCGGTGCCTGCGGCGATTCAAGCCTTGGATTTGAGCGATTACCAATTAAATTCTGCTCATCATGGTCTGGCGATTAATCATGCCGGAACGCAGCTTTGCGTCGCAGCGACAATGTCGGGTTATGCGGCGATCGTCGAGCGCGCGTCATTTGAATACCGCAGCGTTAAATTGTCCGAGCATCCACTCGATGCTAAACCCTATTGGGCTACCGAGAGCGCGGATGGCAAATACTGTTACGTGTCGGTGAGCGAGCAGGATCGTGTTGCGGTGATCTCTTTTGAGGAAGCCCGTGAAGTGGCGAGTTTCCCAGTTGGCGATCACCCCCAGCGCGTGCGCACTGGCAAATTGTGGTTGCCGTAATATTTGCGTTAAAAGTTGACTGTTAAGTCGGTGGGCTGGCAACGATTTTAGAAGTGACTTAGCCAACGCTGGATTAACTGCCTCGACTAACGGTGGGATTTTGCGCTAAGGCTCTAAAATATCCGTCAAATACCGCAAAAAAAGTCTTTTTAGAAAGCCTATTGGATATACTTACGCATGTGTCGCGCACATACACGGGCTTCAAGGTTATAGATCGGTTTGCAACGGTTTGAATAAACAGTAGTAGGCTCCGCTGGCGGTGACTACGGCGTTCAGACATAAAAATAAGCTCGATGACAGTCATTCTTCGGCGTTGGTGCGATTAGATAGTTTGAGACTGATCCGCAGTCCGCGAGAGGGTTGTACATAAATAAACGTTGGATACTCTAGTCGGCGCCAGCCGTTGAGGACAGGCTAATGGACGAAAAAGAAAAAATCTTTAAACACTTGCAGGACCGCCTATCTTCAGTCTCTGATCGGGAAGACAAAGAGGGCCGGGAAGAGATAGAAAAGCGCATTGCGTTGGCGCGGATTTTTTTACAGGCGCAAGAGCGCTACGATCAACTCAAGCAGCAACACGAGGTCGCTAAAAAGGATTGAGGCGGTGACTACTAGTTTAGCGATTTGATCGACTTATACTTCGGCCGCAGCGGCGTGCGAATATTGCCTTGGCGTCAACATTCGAGCTGTGCACTGCGGTTGAGAAGGGTGGTTAACTCGGCTTCAGGGACATGCCCGTCGAGTTGCAAGACCGGGTGACCATGGGCGTTAAAAATCAGTAATTTGGGGACATTAAGATCGTCTAGCGCGTTGCTTAAATTACGATTAACTAAAAAAGCAGGAAATTTATTCTGACTTCGTTTGAGCGCTCGTAGCAACGGCTGTTTACGTTCGCCAATACCGATCATAACCGGTGTCAACGCCGGACAAGTGGCGACAATTTTTTTCAAAACGCGGTGTTGGGCATGGCACCAATGGCAGTTTTGTGTAAATAGCGCCATGGCTATAATTTTTCCTTGGAGCGCACTGAGATCGCGGCGTTCGGAACTGCTAAGAGATTCGAACGTTTCTGAGTAGATGACTGCGGTCGCCGCCGCAGTCGTAACCTCAATGGCAGTTGAGTCTTGATCAGTATTTGCGCGTGCCATCGGCACCAGCAAGCACAGCAGAACGAGGCTTTTTGTCGTTAGGTTAAAGGCCCATTGAGGAGCACGTTGACGGGCCATATAGATAGCGATCATAGATCTAGATCGAAGCCGATATAGGCTGTTCTACCGCGCAGTGGTGCGTAGATATAAGTCACATTATAGCCACCTTCGGCGTCGTACATCAGCGGAGAACTTTCATCTTTTGCCTGACTGTAGTCGAGAAGATTAGTCGCCCCCAGATATACCTGAACCTTGGGAGTCAGCCGATAACCAACTTTTAGATCAACATTTATATAGCTCGGCACGCGTTGCGGTTTAGCACGATCGGCAGTCTCGTTCTCGTAACCGAGATAATTGTAGTCGCGAAGATCTCGGTTGGCGATCGTCGAGGCGCTGGCGGTGATGCGCCAGTTCGCGCTGTTCCAAAGGCCACTGAGGGTCGCTCTGCGCTCTATAGGTGCAATCCCAAAGCTATCTTTAAAGGTGCGGTTGTAACGGTATTGTTCAGCGCTGATGCCGATATTGAGGCTTTCACTAATTTGATAGTTGAGGGTCCAGTCGAGAGCATCCACTCGGGCAGTCGAGTCGAGTTGATCGAGCACAGGAACCTCTTCGGCGTTTATGCCAAGCGTCGCTAGATGATCGACCTCGGTGCGGGCAACAGATAAGGTCGACACGATTCGCTCTGCGGTATAGTTCAGTGAGTAATTGTAGCCGATAGATCGCTCTAGTTGGTCGACGGCCACCTGATAGCCTTTTTCACTATCAAGAATACCGTGGTCGCTTTCAAAAAATGACAGCGGTGCCCGGTAACCGCGGCCAATCGAAAGACGTGATTGCCAGTCGTCATTATGTCTAAAACGCATATCTAGGCGCGGAGACAAAAGAGTTTCGCCAATTTCATCGCCGCTGGCGAGACTGTCGATAAAATCTGCGCGCACGTGATCGATGCGCAGGGCAAATTCGAGCCCAAAATAATCGGTGGGTGTCCAGCTATCTTGCAGATAGAGGCCGAGTACATCGTAGTCAAAGCTGTCTGCCATATAGTTAGGGTTGTCGATTAATGCCTGCGATCGTGAGCGCATCGATTCGCTGCGGTTGTCGATTCCAAAGGTCAAAAAGTGCTGGTCGGATAATTCATAGTTAAAACGCATATCGGTATAGCGCATAACGTCGTCTGCGTAGTAATCTATCCCCTCGTAATACGAATCTTGAACATGCGCGATATAGGCCATACTCCAAGTAACATTGAGTGCCGAGGGGAAGTCGTGCAAGAGGTTGATAATCACTTCGTCGCGGGTGCTATGGACCCATTCGGTGGTTTCCCAGGGCTTGCCAATGAAGCGACCTTGAACGTTGCCAGCGGCGAACAATTGCTCTGAATCGCCGTCACTCTGTGACTCGATTGCCCGTTCAATGGAATGCGCGGTGTCGCCTAAAACGGGCCCACCAAACACCTCGGAACGCGTGTGATTAACGCGTAGGCGCAAGTTAGTGCGATAATTCATATCGTAGGAAACAGCCCCGGTGATCGATTGATTGTCTAAATATGGAGATTCGCTAACACCGTTGTTATCTCCGTCGTATTGATCGCGCGAGTCGACCTGTATCACCAAGTTGGCTTGCACATCACCGCCTTGGTTCAGGCCGGCAAAAAACAAGGACGCCTTTTGATAGCCGAGTTCACCTCCGGCGACGTCTAGCTCGATCTGATTCCTCGTCGGAATCTGGGTCACCATATTGATGGTGCCGCCGATGGCTTCGGGTGCGATTAAGGACGCACCAGCACCGCGGGCGATGTCGATAGTGCCGATGCCCGCCATGGCGACAGCGTCCAGACCGTAAAAACCCGACAACATGGTATGCAAGGGAATACCATCGATCAACACGTTGGTGTGTTCACCCTTTAAGCCATTGATCATGACCCGTTTAGCGCCACACATAGAGCATTCATTGGAGACTCTGACACCGAGCGCTGACTGAATAGCCTCGGTTAGGCTGGCCGCCTGGCGATCTTTGATTTGCTCGGCACTCAACATTTCCGTTTTCGCGATGCTGTCCTTGAGTTCCCCAGCTTTATACAGGCGCTGCCTGACACCCTCTACGACAATAGATTCGATCAATCTGCCGGCGGTTTTTGGCGCCAGCTCCTGAGTTAGTGCTAGACTCGAAAACAACCAAGTGGTGACTGCCGCAGCACCCAGCGTTATTAGTAATATAGTTGTGTTCATAAATGGCTGCCTTAGGTAGCGTTATTAAATCGAGCTTAAATATACCGACGATTACCAACAAAATGTAGCATAAGCTACGGATAATGTAGCAGTGGCTACGGAGTATGCCGAGAGTATACTTCTATGGCAACAAACTTTTCTGATTGGGGGTTGTTTGAAAGAAAAAGTCAAAGCGCGCTCGGTTCCTTTTTCGAAGACCCGCAATCGCCATGCCAATGAAACGGCTGAAGATTACGTCGAGGCGGTCGCAGAAATTATCGAGGAGTCAGGCGAATGTAGAGTGCTGGATTTGGCGCGACATTTTAATGTCAGCCACGTGACTGTTTCGCGAATAGTCAAACGCTTACAAGATCAACAACTGTTGTATTCCCAACCCTATCGCCCGGTCGATCTGACCCCTAAAGGTGCTAAATTTGCCAAGCGCGTTAGGGAACGTCACGCGGTCGTTCTTGCTTTCTTAATGGCGCTCGGGGTAGACAAATCCAGTGCCCAGATTGACAGTGAGGGCATTGAACACCATGTCGGGCCAAAAACGTTGGCGGCAATGAAACGATTTTTAGAGCCATAAGTCTGGCTTACTGTCGGTTGATCTGTCGGCAGATTAAGTATCTTCCATAAGCATTCGCCATGTGAATTGACCGCATTACACAGCAAAGACTGTGGGCTAGTGCCGTTTTTTAACCGCTATTTGCCTTAAAGTGATGCTTTTGTCTGGCTCATATGCAACCGCAATTTGCGCCTAAAAATAGTTAGTAAAAAATACAGCGCCAATAAAAAGTACGCCGGTCGCAGGGAGGTGCACTCGCTTGTCGCGCTTAGAGGATGGTTTTTCACTTCTCGAATGCCTTTTAGTTGCCGGCCTATCTTTGGTTTTAATGTCTGGGGTCGCCACCCATTTTGAGCGCTTGGACGGACATCGGCTGGTCAACATGCAACTTTGGGAAATCCGCCGTGGGCTAGAATTAACGCGCAGCATGGCGCGATCCCAAGGACAAATTTGGACCGCTTGTTTTAGCAATGACGACGATCGCTGCGTGCGCAGTTACGGAGTCCGCTGGCAGGTATGGCGAGACGATAATCAGAATCGTAGGTTGGACATTGATGAGAAGGCAGTCAGTAAAGTGGTGCTCGATGGACTTGATCTGTGGATCAAGTTGTCGGCGTCTGGACGTCCCTACGTGCGATTTAAACGCTCGGGTGAGGCTTTGGAATCGGGTAATTTCTTGGTCTGCTGGCGAAACGGATTAGATTACTACCCGCGCAAGGTGATTTTCTTTCGTAGTGGGCGTATTCGCTTTTCCAATAGAACTGAACAGGCCAAAATTGCGATAGATGATTGTCCCCAACCGGCGGCAAAGGCGGTTACTGAGATGCCAACTTAGGGTTTATGGACGATCGTGGCAGGCGCGATACAGCGTTGCCGCGGTGGCGGGGCGGGGATAGGGTAAGTTTTCATGCCCTTACAACCGTCTGGAGGGGCCTCGAAAGCGGCATGAAGTCGTTTGCCGATAGGATGGACAGGACAACCACACGATCCGGCTCTTGCGCAATCAAGAGTGCGCTGAAGTCGCTCATGCACCGCAATTCAGCATGCCTAGTAAAACAGCCAGCTTAGCAATCCAATGTGCCTTGCGTCAGACATTGGCGGTACGGTCGAGTCCTATCTGCTGGCGATGTAGGTTAGTTCCGGACAGTCTTTGGGTTTTGCATCACACTAGCTAAGTACCGGGGTCATTGGAGCGTCTGGGCCATTCCGCTCGACGTACTATCCACTGCCGATAAGTTACGTCACTGCGGTCTACGAGCGGCGATAATCTCAAGCATTGGGGGGTATTCTGTCATGTTAGCTGACCGCTTAGCTAGCATATTAGGTGCACGTTTAGTCCGCCATGACCACGTTGCTGGGAATGCCGCGATTACCTTGGATACGGCGGCTGCGAGCGATGATAGCTTTGCTAGCACAAAGCCGAGATCGAATTTATCGCCCATGCACGACGAATCTGAAGGCGCGGATCGACTGCGGCGAAGTAATTTTTGGGTTGTTGGCCTGCGGTTCAATCCCTGCATAGCCAAGGGCAGAGGCATGACGCTTTTGGACGCGCTGTTCGCGGTTGCTCTGGTGGCGATTCTGTCGACTGTGGCGTACCCGCACTACCGTCAGCACCTGATTACGCTCCACCGTGCGGATGCGCAGCGCTATTTACTCTCACTTACCAGCTTACAACATCAGTACCGCATCGATGCGGGGCAGTACGCCTTGACCTTAAAGCAATTGGGAGTGCCCGCCAATCCGGCCGTCAGTGATTATTATCGAGTGTATTTTGAGGACTTACAAAAAGTCTCACCGGGAACCGGTTTTCGCGCCATAGCTGCACCACGCA
>DDJS01000108.1:0-9021 GCA_002339165.1 Cellvibrionales bacterium UBA2618
TCTCAATAGTTTCGTCAATTTCTGGCAGTTTGGTAAAGAACTCGGCTTATGCGTAGCTCTCTAGGATCTCTTTAGCGATGGCGTTGCCGGCTTTAAAAGCGGCGGTCAGGCGATCGGTATCGGCTTCGTATAAAAATACCTGAGTTTTCAGAACGTCAGCGGCTGGTTTGGTAACGGCTGTATCGTCAGAGAGAGCAAGGCTGAGCAGAACTTGAATAGAGGGGCCGCCTTTCATGTGCGAGAGCAGTTCGAAGGCAAATTCTGCTGTGATCTCTGCAACGACAGATTCACCCAAAATGATTTCTTTCAGAAATTGTGCTTTGACACCAGCAGCGCTGGTTGTGCCTGGTATCGCATTGTAAATGAAGAATTTCAGTGAATCTTCACGCTGCGCATTCCCGGTATCTTTGATTTGGACAATAATCTCTGCCAGCAAATCAGCACTGTCGATTGGCTTTGGATTTAATCCTAGGTCCTTTTTACGTGTGGCGATTTCGTCTATATACTCTTGATATAAGCTCATTCAAATCTCCCACTGTAAGCGGCTTCATCTACCCCGGGTAGTACGCGGTTCGCCATGAGATCAATTAAAAAGTCTACTTCATCGGCTGGCGGATTCTTTAACAGCTCAACGAGCCCTGCTGTCCACTTGGGATCTAGAGGTTTGGGTGGAATCCCCTGTAAATCGCGTTCTGCGACGTTTGCGCGGTAGGCTTGTAACATGGCGTCTATCTCCCGTTGACCCGACAGTGGATAAAATCGGGTTAATACGATATTTTGGTTTTGATTTATCATCCCAGTATACGCGATTTTGTAGTTTATTTACACATACATCGGCGCTGAGCTTTCTCTGTGCAGGGTCTTTGGTGTATCCTGCCGTGCCATTTTGGAGGTGTAAAGACCCTGATAAATAAGTCTTTTCCCGCATATAGTAATTTTACAATAGGCTTTTTTGCTATAGCGTCAAATGATAGTCGTTATGTGGCTGAATGCATTGGGCAATAGCCCGCAGCGGTCATTAAATAACCCCGCCATCCGTTTTTGAGGTATCGACCGCCACTATGATCACTGATCTCACCGAAATCGAGCATTTTCTTCCCTGTCAAACACCGCAGCGATGGGTTGAATGTGCCATTCAAAATCAGAGTTTGCTGCTGATCGATCATGCAAATTGCGAAAAAAAAGCCGCTAGCACGGCGCTTAATCTAATCTATAAATACACCGATGACTTTGTCCTGCTCAATAAAATGTCGCGACTTGCTAGAGAAGAAATGCGCCATTTCGAACAGGTGATAGCAATTATGCAGCGGCGTAAAATCACTTATCACCACATCTCGGCATCGCGCTATGCCGCTGGATTACGCAGTGTGGTGCGCTCAGAAGAACCATATAAGTTAGCTGACATATTGATTGTTGGAGCATTTATTGAAGCGAGATCGTGCGAACGTTTTGCTCGAATTGCGCTACATTTAGATGATGAATTATGCCGCTTTTATCAGTCCTTGCTGAAGTCGGAGGCACGACATTACCGAGATTATCTCAATCTTGCAGAGAATTTAATTGGCGAAGAGGCCCTGAGCGAGCGCCTATCGGCGATAGCCGGTCGAGAACAACAATTGATTCAGGCGCCCGATACAGAGTTTAGGTTTCACTCGGGCCCGATGGCTCCCGCCGAGTCTTGATGCGACATCGTTTTCAGTAACTCTGAAATAATTACGCGGTCATTTGTCAGACAAATGTGGTCATAGCGCGTGCTGCAGAAGCAGAGCGATGGTATGTCGTTATTTTGACCAGCGGCGGATCATAGCGTGGTGATTCAGATGTCGTCCAACGCCGGCGCCACTCGTAGAGAGTGTCGCCTTGGCGCATCTTTACCTGCGCTCTATACCTTATGAACGCTCTTCGATGGGCGGAAATTCGCGCGTGTCGGCACCGGTATAAAGCTGTCTTGGACGGCCGATTCGATACGGATTTGAAATCATTTCATTCCAGTGCGAAATCCATCCTACGGTGCGGCCCGTGGCAAATATAACGGTAAACATTTCTTCGGGTATACCGAGTGCCTTAAGAATAATGCCCGAATAAAAGTCGACGTTAGGGTAGAGCTTTTTCGCGATAAAATAATCGTCTTCCAAGGCGATTTGTTCAAGCTTTTTCGCCAGTCGAAACAGCGGGTCGTTTTCGAGTCCAAGCACCGCGAGAACTTCGTTGCAACTTTCGCGCATGACTGTGGCTCGAGGATCGTGATTTTTGTAAACCCGATGACCAAAACCCATTAAGCGAAATGGATCATTTTTGTCCTTGGCCTTTTTGATATATTCTAGAATGTTACTTTCATCGCCTATTTCGTTAAGCATGCTGAGTACGGCTTCATTCGCACCGCCATGCGCGGGCCCCCAAAGAGCGGCGATACCGGCCGCGACGCAGGCGAACGGGTTGGCGCCAGAAGATCCCGCCAACCGCACCGTCGAGGTCGATGCATTTTGCTCATGATCGGCATGCAGTAAGAAAATTCGATCCATGGCCTTGGTGATGGCCGGATGCGCCACGTAGTCTTCACAGGGTGTTCCAAACATCATGCGCAAAAAGTTGGCCGTGTAGGACAGGGTGTTGTCCGGGTAGACGTAGGGTTGGCCGATAAAGTGTTTGTGGCACATAGCGGCCATGGTCGGCATTTTGGCGATCAGGCGATGCGCTGAAATTGTTCTATGCTGTTGGTCGGTAATATCCAGAGCATCATGGTAAAAAGACGACATTGCGCCTACCAGGCCGCACAGCATGGCCATTGGATGGGCATCATAGCGAAATCCACTGATGAAATGCTCCATCGAGCGGTTGACCATTGTGTGATATCGAATGGTGTTTTCGAAATCAGTTTTTTGAGCCGCGGTGGGTAGTCGCCCTTCAAACAGCAGATAACAGGTCTCGAGGTAATCTGATTTTTCCGCTAGTACTTCGATGGGATAGCCGCGGTGTAAAAGAATACCCTTTTCGCCGTCGATGTACGTAATTGCTGAGCGACAAGACGCGGTTGCGGAAAATCCTGGGTCAAAAGTGAAGATATCGTGGCCACCCAAAGTCCCTATATCTATGACGTCTTGTCCGAGCGTGCCTTTATGAATAGGCAGTTCAATCGGAGGCTTACCTTCGATTGTCAGAATTGCGGTGCGTTCAGTCATGGTTACATCCTTAGCGTAAATGGGAAGCAAATACCCAAAATTTGAACAAGACACTATAAAAGCTCAGTCTGTATTGTCAACTGCCATGCATGGTTTGGGTTTGCATACACAGCTTACTAATGGCGCTCTATGCGCCGTATATAATCGCTATTCGCAGCACAAATACAGGTCTTATGGCGGGATTGGCATCACGTCCAATAGGTGCTGCACTGCGGCGCGCCTCTGTGGGTATGTCTGGTGTCGAACGATAGTTCGTGTATAGTGCCGCACAATTGAAATGTACTGGGCGTAGATTTATACTTGATCATTCTGCTCTTAGCGTTGTGCGGTAATGCCAAGTCGACTCAACGCTTTCTTCACGATCCAACCGCAACGCGCCGGTTGCCTCTCTAAAGGATGCCAAAGGTGGATAAAAAAAGACCCATGAATCTAGATCTCGGTACCATCAGGTTACCGATCACCTCTTATGTCTCTATACTCCACCGAGTGTCTGGCGTGGCGATGTTCTTTGCCGTCGCGGTATTTTTGTGGATTTTGGATACCAGTCTCGCGTCCGAACAGGGGTTTGCCACGGTCAATGCGCTGTTCGAGAATTTTTTTGCTCAAATGATCATCTGGGCTTGTTTGTCTGCACTGGCCTACCACATGGTCATGGGCACGCGTCATCTGGTGATGGACGCCGGATATGGAGAGACGTTTGAGAGTGGTCGGCTTACGGCGACTATAGCGGCGGTGGTCGCGGCACTGCTTATCAGTTTGATTGGAGGATGGATATTCATATGGTAACTTCAGTTACAAGTTTAGGCCGCAGTGGGCTGTCTGATTGGTTGCTGCAGCGCGTGTCAGCCTGCATCATGACGTTATATGTGTTATTTATGGTGGGCTATCTGATGCTCAATCCCGGATTGCAGTTTGCCGATTGGCAGTCGCTTCACGCGTCATTGCCGATGCGAATGTTTAGCTTGATGACGGTACTTTCATTAGCCGCGCATTCTTGGATTGGAATGTGGTGTGTTTTTACCGATTACGTAACTGTTCGGTTAATTGGCCCAAAAGCCACTGTGGTGCGTATCTTTTTTCAGTTAATGATGATTGCAGCAACGCTGCTTTACACTATCTGGGCTATAGACATTCTTTGGGGAATCTAGCGACATGACGACAATGAAGACCATGAGTTTTGACGCGGTAATCGTCGGCGGCGGCGGTTCTGGTATGCGTGCCGCGCTGCAGTTGGCGCAGTCAGGATACAAAACCGCTGTAATTACCAAAGTGTTTCCAACGCGCTCACACACAGTGTCAGCTCAGGGCGGCATCACTTGTGCTATTGCCAGCGATGATCCGGATGATCAGTGGCAATGGCACATGTACGACACCATCAAAGGATCTGACTTTATTGGTGATCAAGAGGCGATTGAATACATGTGTTCCACCGGACCCGAAGCAGTGTTTGAGTTGGAGCACATGGGCTTACCGTTTTCTCGCACTGAATCTGGCCGGATTTATCAGCGCCCGTTTGGTGGTCAATCAAAAGATTATGGTAAGGGCGGTCAGGCGGCGCGGACGTGCGCAGCGGCCGACCGTACGGGTCATGCTCTGCTGCATACCCTGTATCAGGGGAATCTCAAAAATAACACAGTATTTTTGAATGAATGGTTTGCAGTTGACTTAGTGAAAAATGCCGATGATGCCGTGGTCGGCGTGATCGCGATCGACATCGAGTCTGGCGAGACTGTGTTCGTAAAGTCCAAGGCCACGGTGTTTGCTACCGGTGGTGCAGGGCGTATTTATGCTTCGACGACAAATGCTCACATCTGCACTGGCGACGGCATTGGTATGTCGCTGCGTGCCGGTTTCCCGGTTCAAGATATCGAGATGTGGCAGTTCCACCCAACCGGTATCGCTGGAGCTGGAACGCTGGTGACCGAGGGTTGCCGCGGCGAGGGCGGGTATCTAATCAACAAAGACGGAGAGCGCTTTATGGAGCGCTATGCTCCGAATGCCAAAGATTTGGCCGGGCGCGATGTGGTCGCCCGTTCGATGGTGCTGGAAATTCTCGAAGGTCGAGGTTGTGGCGAGGATGGCGACCATGTATTCCTCAAGCTCGATCACTTGGGCGAAGAGACGTTAAATGCCAAATTGCCCGGCATTCTTGAACTTTCAAGAACCTTTGCCCATGTCGATCCAGTGGTCGAGCCGATTCCAGTGGTGCCTACTTGCCATTACATGATGGGGGGTATTCCGACCAACGTAAATGGTCAGGCGCTGACCGTGGATCAAGACGGTAACGATCAAGTCATCGAGGGATTTTATGCCTGTGGAGAGGCCGCTTGTGTTTCAGTCCACGGTGCCAATCGCTTGGGCGGCAATTCGCTGCTCGACTTGGTGGTATTTGGCCGTGCTTCGGGTATGTTTATAGAGAAATCGCTGCGCGAGGGTATCGATCTCAAAGATCCTCGAGAAGAGGATATCGAACGTGCGATGGCCGGCTTAATTGGATTAAATGATTCCTCAGGGGGTGAACAGGCGTCCGTTTTGCGTGCCGAATTGCAGACCATTATGCAGAATTACTTTGGTGTTTTTCGCCGAGGCGACTATATGCGAGATGGCATAGCTAAGCTCAATGAATTGAAAGTTCGCATAGATGCTGTGGCGCTGGATGATAAGAGCTTTGCTTTTAACACCGCGCGCATCGAGGCGTTGGAATTGCGGAATTTATTTGCTGTTGCAGAGGCTACTGCGGTTGCCGCAGAGGCACGAACGGAGAGTCGCGGTGCGCATGCCCGAGAAGATTATCAGGAGCGTGATGACGTCAACTGGCTGTGTCATTCGATGTTTTACCCCAGCGATAAATCGGTTGGTAAGCGCGACGTCAACTTTACTTTGAAGACCCGTGAGCACTTTGCACCCGTAGTGCGAACGTATTAAGGCAGATTACTTTAATTGACCCCAAGGAATCCATAGTGATGTTAACTGTGAGTATTTATCGGTATAACCCAGAGGTGGACGACGAGCCTTACATGCAGGATTTTGAGGTCGACACCCAAGGCAAAGACTTCATGGTGTTAGATGTGCTCGAGAAACTCAAGGTAGAGGATCCGACGTTGGTCTATCGCCGCTCCTGCCGCGAGGGCGTGTGTGGGTCGGATGGTATGAACATGTCGGGGAAAAATGGTCTCGCCTGTATCACGCCGATATCACAGGCGGTGAAAAATAATAAACTGATTATACGTCCCCTTCCCGGGTTACCAGTGATCAGGGATCTGGTCATCGATATGGGCCAGTTTTACGCTCAGTATGAGAAGATTCAACCGTACATGATTAACAACTCGCCAGCGCCTGCCATCGAGCGACTCCAGTCGCAAGAGGAGCGCGCTAAGCTGGATGGTCTCTATGAGTGCATTCTTTGCGCGTGCTGTTCGACTGCTTGCCCATCTTTTTGGTGGAACCCAGATAAATTCATTGGCCCCTCTGGATTATTGCAGGCCTATCGGTTTTTGGCTGACAGCCGAGACACAGCCACCGAAGAAAGATTAGCAAAACTCGATGATCCCTTCAGTGTTTTTCGCTGTCATGGTATTATGAATTGCGTACAGGTATGCCCGAAGGGGCTCAACCCGACGCGTGCCATCGGGCACATCCGCAATATGTTGATTAGAAGCGCAACATAGGGTTTAATTTGTCGGCCATGTGATAATGGTCGGCAAGTTTCGGATACATTCATAGCGCATTTCCACAGGGGACAGCGAGCCATGTCAGAGGGCCTTATGGAGCGATTTCTTAGCTCCTCCCATTTTTCTGGTGGCAATGCCGCCTACATCGAAGACCTTTACGACACCTATCTACACGAACCCGAAGGGGTTCCCGACGAATGGAAGCTATTTTTCGATGCGTTGCCAAGGACCAACGGCAGCGCTCAGCCGGACGTTTCTCACGCGACGATTGTGCAGCACTTCGAACTACTCGGACGCAGGCAAGCAAGACCTACGCCGGCCCCAGGGTCTGGCGGTATTCATTTGCAGCATGAGCGCAAGCAAGTCAGAGTCGTTCAGTTGATCAGTTCTTACCGCTTTCGGGGACATCAAAAGGCCAATCTCGACCCGCTCGGTTTGATGGCGCGCAAGCTGGTGCCGGATCTCGAGCTGCACTTTCACGGCCTGACCCCCGCCGATTTAGAGACTACCTTCCAAACCTCACCGTTGTACATAGGCAAAGACGAGGCAACGCTGCGGGAAATCATAGAATCGTTAGAAGAGACCTACTGTGGTAACTTGGGTCCCGAGTTTATGCACATTACTTCGTTTGCCGAAAAACAGTGGTTGGCACAGCGCTTTGAGAGCGTGCGTTCCAAGCCCACCTACGATGACAAAGCACGCATCGATGTTCTGAATCGCCTGACCGCAGCAGAGGGTTTGGAAAAGCACTTAGACTCCAAATACCCCGGAACCAAGCGTTTTGGTCTCGAGGGCGGTGAGAGCCTGATTCCTATGCTCGACTGTTTGGTGCGTCGCTCGGGTGAGTATGGTTGTAAAGAAATAGTGCTCGCGATGGCCCATCGCGGGCGCCTCAATGTGCTGGTCAACGTACTTGGTAAAAACCCTGCGGAAATGTTTGATGAGTTTGAGGGTAAGCGCTTGGTTAATACCTCAGGCGATGTTAAATATCACCAAGGTTTTTCTTCAAATGTGATGACGCCAGGCGGCGAGATTCATTTGGCGCTCGGCTTTAACCCTTCGCACTTGGAGATTTCTTGCCCCGTGGTGGTTGGCTCCGCGCGCGCTCGGCAAGACCGGCGCAACGATGAATCAGGTGAAAAGGTACTGCCCATTTTGTTGCATGGCGATGCAGCTTTTGCCGGGCAGGGCGTGGTCATGGAGACCTTCCAGTTGTCCCAAACCCGCGCCTACAAGACCGGTGGCACCATTCACGTGGTGATCAATAACCAGGTCGGTTTTACCACCAGTCGACAGGACGATGCACGGTCGACTGAGTACTGTACCGATGTCGCGAAGATGGTGCAGGCGCCGATACTCCACGTCAACGGCGACAATCCCGATTCGGTCATGTTCGCGGCCATGCTGGCGATGGATTATCGCTATGAGTTTGGCAAGGACATCGTCATCGATCTGGTATGTTACCGCCGTCGTGGCCACAACGAAACCGACGAGCCGTCGTCGACCCAACCGCTGATGTACAAGGCGATTAAGAACCATCCTACGACGCGATCCTTCTATGCGCAAAAGCTGATTCAAGAGGGTGTTCTAACGCTCGAACAGTCCAAGGAAATGACCAATCTCTACCGTTCGAGCCTCGATCGCGGAGAATTTGTGGTGCACAATTTGGTGAGTGAACCCGATCACGGCCTGTTTGTCGATTGGGCACCGTATCTCGGGCATCAGTGGCGCACTCCCGGAGACACTTCGGTGGCTCCAGTGGCACTGGCGAGTGTTGCCTCTCGAATCACCACGATACCGGATGATATCGTGGTACAGAGACAGGTTGCGAAGCTTTACGACGATCGAAGAAAAATGGCTGATGGCACGCTACCACTCAATTGGGGTATGGCTGAATTACTCAGTTATGGCACCTTGATCGAGGAGGGATATCCGATTCGCTTTACCGGTCAGGATGTTCGTCGTGGCACCTTCTCACACCGCCATGCAGCGGTTGTCAATCAAGAGAATGGTGATGATTATATCCCGCTGCAGCACATGGCCGACGATCAGGTCAGCTTCGATCTCTACGATTCGGTATTGTCCGAAGAAGCGGTGCTAGCTTTTGAGTACGGTTACTCGACAACTATGCCATCTGGATTAGTTATTTGGGAAGCGCAGTTTGGTGATTT
>DDJS01000108.1:9294-9527 GCA_002339165.1 Cellvibrionales bacterium UBA2618
TCGACAACTATGCCATCTGGATTAGTTATTTGGGAAGCGCAGTTTGGTGATTTCGCCAACGGTGCGCAAGTTGTTATCGATCAGTTTATTACCAGCGGCGAGCACAAATGGGGTCGTTTATCGGGGCTTATTATGCTCTTGCCCCATGGTTTTGAAGGTCAGGGCCCGGAACATTCTTCGGCGCGCCTGGAGCGGTTTTTGCAACTTTGTGCAGAGCACAACATGCAAATATG
>DDJS01000129.1 GCA_002339165.1 Cellvibrionales bacterium UBA2618
AATAATGATTATTTGGTATAATATAAGGAGTCAATTTCTCACAAACTTCGGCAGGATGAAAAATAATTTTTATGTTAGACAATAGAATTTTAAACAGTTATTCATCATCTTCTTAGCCTAAAAGTGTCGATTATTCCCAGTCGTTTAGGCTCGCCAAATCAGTACAAGAAATTCCGGTTAAACAGGTTGCAGGATATGTATGGCAATGACTTCCATCCCATAATGAAGATGGCGGAGAGTGCGGTGCGGCTGCATGAGCTAGCGGCGCAAACTTAATCTGTCAGCGATCTAAAATGTTCCATAAATGCCTGGCACAAGATCGCTCATTATACCGAGCCCAGACTGAAGTCTGTCGATTGGGGGATTGATGGCAACAATACTAGCGCGCCGACGGAGATTATCTTGAAGACGGTCTGACAGGTATTCTGTGCCCTACGTTGGTCAACTCTTTTAATTAGTTTGCAATGTACTGTTAGCTAAAAAGCATCATTTTGAGTGCTCCCAAACGGAATCAATCGTCCTGTCTTATCACCATAACAAATACATTTGGCGGTATTTATGACGATGTATATTATAATAATTTCTGTAAATCAGTAGTTTAAATGTATTTTTCTAATCTGCCCCTGGGCTCCATTTAAGGCTCACAAAGAGCCTTGAAATCAGTCCCAATGATACCCGCTTCAGTCTCTGCTCGATCTACTACCAAATGAATGCGCGCCGATTGGCTAGCAGACAGTCGACGCAGACTATCTTTATGCCAACACATGCTAGATGGAGCACGCCGGACTACCTATTAACAGTGCGCTCATCCCGAGCGCAACAACGGCCAGTGACACCCAATATCAATGCCTTTCCGCTATGAAAAATCGAGGGTTTTTACAAACGCAACGAGCATTTTTTCAAGGTTGTTTTTTACTTGAGATGAGGCCTTGTAGTAATCAGTCGTGCCCGCATCACCGATGCGCTGATTGATTTGAATAATGCTCAGTAGTCCGTGAACGTAGGCGTGGGTAGATATGCTATTGAGCCGCGTGGCGTCATTATTACCTCGGTGTAAGCGTTTTATTCTCGTCTGCAACTCGCCAAAAGCGCGGTCAGAGGCAGCCAAAAAGTTGGGAAAATCGCCGCCTTTAAAAGGGTGATTAAACATCAGTTCGATAATGTAGGGGTGTTTCAAACCAAATTCAATGTAGGTCACGCCGCATTTTACCAGGTCGTCTGCAGGGTCATTTGTGTCCTCATTTGCATTCATCTCTTTGGAAAAATTGTCGAAGGCAAGCGCCCCAACTTCCGCTAAAAGATGTTCTTTGGAGTCAAAGTGACGATAGGGTGCGGTTTGCGACACATTGGCAATTTTTGCAATCTCGCGAAGACTCAGGCGATCGAATCCATTGACTGCAATCCAGTCGTAGGTAAAAGTGATTAGTTGCTGTTTTAAATTGCCATGATGATATTGCATCGAATTACCCAGCGGCGGGTTGACTTGCACGCGTCAGTTTTTAAACCCCTAAACATCGCTTCACTCTACTACGATTCGCTTGCAGGCGTCGCTATAGCGGTGATATCACAAGCCGAAGGCCAGCCCACGTGCTATTGCTAACTCGGTATTTTTTTATCAGACAAGGTATCAAAAGGTAAGCCCCTGTATGTTGACAGTGCTAACATTAACGGATAATGTGCTCGGCGTAAAGACTACCCCAACAAAGCCGCTGATCCTATGAATAAAACCCTACTGATAGTGTTTGCCTGCTTGACGCTACCCGTTTCTGCCGAAAAATATGTCGATCTTCACCGCGTGAACATCGTCGAAGAATATACCCTACAAAAAATGTTGCCAGGAAAAATAGTTCCGAAAAGGCAGTCTACCCTCGGTTTCGAGGCTGCCGGCAAAGTGAAAGGTATACACGTCGATATTGGCGACAACGTCGCGAAGGGCGATTTATTGGCCGAATTAGAGGATCTAGAAGCTCGCGCGCTGTTTAACGAGGCAGCCGCCAATCTGTCGATGCGTAAAAAAATGTTTGCTCGAGCGCGATCATTGGACAACGAAAACGTGGTCTCGCAGCAACAACTGGAAAATACCGAATCGCAATTTCTCATCGCTAAGGCGCAACATGCTCGGGCGTCAATTAAACTTCAGCAAACCAAAATTCGCGCACCCTACGACGGCATTATTCAGAGCCGCTTTCTAGACGAGGGCTCGATAGTCAACGCCGGCGCTGCGCTGGTAGAGATTATTGACAACGAATATGTGGAAGCGCGCATCGCCATCCCTCGATCACTGCTAGAGGTCATGCAGATCGGTGAAAAATACCAATTCACAATCAACGCCAAAGGCTTTGAAGCCGATTTGGCGAGGTTAGCGCCAATGCCCGCCCGCGGGTCAAATCATCGCTTGGCAATCTTTGAATTTTCGACGTTTTTCAACCCCGGTGCGACCGCACGATTGACGTTGGCGGTGACGGAATCAAAGCGTGGTGCCTGGGTTCCCCTAAATTCTATATCTCAGGCTGAACAGGGCCTGTGGACGGTCTATACGCTGTCGTCAGACAATCGCGCGCAGAAAGACTTTGTCGAATTAATCCATATCGAAGACGACCGGGCGTTCGTTTCTGGCACCTTAAAAAACGGTGATCGGGTGATCGTCGGTGGTGCGTCGAAAGTCGCAGATGGTCAAGCGGTAAGAGATAGTCAATGAAAAAAATTGTCGACCTCTACCTCGATAGGCCGCGAATTTTTGTTCTCGCCATGGCATTTATCATCATCGGGGGCGTGCTCTCATACGATGCCCTACCCCGCCAAGAAAATCCCCAGTTAGCCGAACGCTGGGGCACAGTGACGGCAGTCTTGCCGGGAGCAGCCCCCGAGCGTGTAGAAACGCAAATCGCTGATGTGATCGAAACTCAGCTGCGTGAAATCGATGAAATAAAAACCTTAGAATCCACCTCACAACCGGGCTTTAGCCGCATCGGCATTGAGTTTAAGGCCCTCGTTAACCGCAACCAAACCGATGACGTATGGGCAAAGATTGAAAATAAGTTAAAAGAAAGCGTCGAATTATTGCCCCAGGGCACAACCCTGCGCCTCACCCACAGCGGCCCGCCAACTACCGTGCTATTTGCATTGCAGTGGTTGGGCGAGGGTGAACCACAGATGATCATCTTGTCGCGGCTGGCGCATCAGTTGAAACGACAGTTAGCCAACATCGTCAATTCCGAGCAAGCACTGGTCTATGGCGATACCAGAGAAGAAGTGTATGTTGGCGCCGATTTGGATTTATTGACCAGCGCTGGTATGAACATTGAATCTCTGGCCGTCGCCATCGGGGAATACGATAGCCGCCAGCCGATCGGCAATATTGTTGATCGAGGCACCGAATTCCGGGTCGTAGCCAAAGACAATATCTCGCTGATCAACGATCTAAAGAAACTGCCATTAAAGAGCAGCGTGGACTACCAGATCACAAAACTCGAAGACGTGGCTAGCGTGGAAAAACTGCCCGTTGATCCCCCTATCGAACGGGTCAGTTTTAATGGCAAGCCGGCGGTGTTTGTCGACGTTCGAGGAAAATTTTCGCAAAGGACAGACCTGTACTCTGAATCTGTGCGCAAAGTTGCCGCGTCATTCAAGAAAAATCTGCCAGAGGAAATTGCCCTCGAGATCATTTTCGACGAAGCCGACTTTGTCAAAGAGAAATTCGATAGCTTGATGCAGAGCATTGTTTCGGCCACGTTGATCGTGTTGGTTTTGAGCTATTTTTTGCTCGGACCGAAATCTGCGTTGATTGTTAGCGCGGTAGTTCCACTGACTATTTTGTTGGTACTGGTTGGTTGCACTCTCCTTCAGGTTCCGCTGCATCAAACCGCGGTGACGGGCATCATTCTATCGCTTGGCCTGTTGATCGATAATTCAATCATCGTGGTCGAGGATTATAAGCATCGCAAATCCTTAAACCTGATCAACAGAGAGGCGATCTACGCGTCGATCAGGCACCTTTCAATGCCCCTGTTGGCCGCCACGGTGACCACCGGTCTGGCCTTTATGCCGATGGCCGCCGGCAAAGGCGCAAGTCCGGAATTCGTCGGCGATATGGCGATCACCATCATATTGGCGGTCAGTTCATCGCTGTTTCTGGCGCTGACCGTGGTGCCCGTGCTGTTAAAATCCATCGAAAACGCCAACTTTTTCAATCTTAACGACTCTAAAAATTCTGGCTTCAGCCATCTTGGTATGACAACTCGATATAGAGCATTGTTACATTGGGGGTTTTTAAAACCGTGGCGCGCACTGCTGATATCACTGACGCTGCCGATCCTGGGGTTTATTTCCTTTAACTTTTTAGACACAGATTTTTTCCCCAACGACGGGAAAAATATGTTCAAAGTCGAGGTCGCACTCGACGCCAATGCCTCCATCAATGCCACCAACGAAAGATTCGTCAGTATTCGAGATCAGGTGTTGCTGGAGGGCTATATCGAAAGTGATATGTGGTGGGTCGGTAGGCGCATACCGCGACTGCTGTACAACGTGGTCGGGGGGCCTTCGGGCGAGGGCTTTGATAATCTGGCCACCGGGGTATTTTTTACCTCGTCTTATGCTGAAATGAATGCGCGTTTGGAGGGCTTAGCAAAGCGTCTGGAAAAGGACCATGCCGACGTCAGGGTAAGGGTCAGCAAGTTTAAGATTGGTCCGCCGGTTGAATTTCCGGTGCAGGTTGCGATATTTGGCGACGACAATCAAGTACTGCATACGCTCGGCGAACGACTGAAATCTATTTTGGCGAAATCGCCGCAGGTGAGCGACGTGTTAGCCGACCAATCGGCCAGTATCACTGGGTTAGAGATTAACTTAGACGAAGTTAATCTGGCGTTTGCATCGGTCTCGTCGAAACAAGTTCTCAACGAGATTGCAGCATCCACGCGGGGCCTCTACGTCGGCAGCCTAATGGATGGTAACAAAGAAATTCCTATTCGCATCAAAAATGACAACCTCGAATCCGAAGACCTCAATCAAACCGCATACCTCGCCATCTCTACTCAACGCGGGGCGGACTTTGTCGAGAGTTTTTCCGAAGTCACCTACCGCGGCGAAATCAACCAGATCAATAGGTATCAAGGTTCCAGAGTCAACGCGGTAAAAGCCGCGGTCTATCCGGGTAAGCTGGCATCGACGGTGTTACAGGATGTGGCGGTGGAGCTCGATGCCTTTGAACAATCATTACCCACCGGCTACAGCCTCGCGCAATTTGGCGAAGCAGAGGAGAGAAGCGAATCGTTCGGGCAACTGTTCAGCACATTTTTTCTATTTTTAGGCTTGATCATAATCACATTGATCATGATTTTAAATAGCTTTCGTCAAGCCGCTATTATTTTGTTGGTGGGCGTTTTGTGCATTGGCCTGGGCTTTTTGGGTATGTTTGTGGGCATGCAAAATTTTGGTTTTATCGGACTCGTGGGGATCGTTGGACTGGCGGGTCTGGCCATCAATGACTCCATC
This sequence comes from Cellvibrionales bacterium UBA2618, assembly GCA_002339165.1. Lineage (GTDB taxonomy): Bacteria > Pseudomonadota > Gammaproteobacteria > Pseudomonadales > Porticoccaceae > TMED48. Next base: position 5,497 of record DDJS01000129.1, read on the forward strand.
GTAGTGCTCTCGCACCTTAACGAAGATGCACAATTCGATCAGATTTCGAAAACCCAATTGGTCGACACCACAATCAGATCAACGCGCCATATTCTGACCACCTCGCTGACAACCATGGGCGGATTATTCCCACTGTTGTTCGACAAATTTTTTGCCACGCTGGCCTGGGCAATGTGTTTTGGTGTTATGGGTTCGGCGCTACTGGCTTTGCTATTGATTCCTTCGATGTTTTGCCTATTAGGTAAAGTGCGCAATTAAGCCGCCTATGGATGGCAATGCCAAACCAACGGGACATTCGCGTCGAGACGTCGATAGGGTAGCTCATGTAATCGGGCGCTTGAACTACTAGCGCACCACCCCGACCGATGGTCGCGTGCGCCCGTTACTGCGATTTGTATGCGGTTATCAGTGGCACAATTTTTGGCCTCGAATACAGAAACCTGTATAGTCTCGCGCTGGAGAAAAATTATGTTGTTTAAAGTTCCATCAGGATTGCAAATTGCCGCCAGTTGCTGGGGATCCGAGCGCGACCCGCTGGTAGTGCTCATGCATGGAGGGGGTCAGACCCGATACGCCTGGGGCTCGACGGGCGAAACACTCGCCGCGCGCGGATTTCATGTGATCGCCATCGACCTGCGCGGTCACGGCGACAGCGACTGGCATCCCGACGGCGAATACGGCGTCAAAAACTACCTCAAAGATCTTATCGCCGTTCTCGAACAGGTCGACAAACCTGCGGCCTTGGTTGGCGCTTCACTGGGCGGCTTGGTGGCCATGTCCATGGCCGGCCAGAACAATTTAAAAAAACTCTGCTGGTCATTGGTGATGGTCGATATTGGTATTCATCCGAATCTAGAGGGCTCAGCGGAGATCATCGCTTTTATGCACTCCGGTAGCGAGGGGTTTGCCAGCGTTGCCGAAGCTGCCGACGCGGTGACCGATTATTTGCCGCACAGAAAAAGGCCGCGTGACCATCGTGGACTGGAGAAAAATCTCCGACTCAAAGAGGATGGCAGATACTATTGGCATTGGGATCCGCAATTTTTACAGGCCCGTCCGATGGAGTTGACCGATGCCTATCGCCAACAGCAGAGCGCACTGGCAGAGAATATCACCATACCCACGCTACTGATCAAGGGCGCCATGAGCAATGTCGTCACCGACATCGAAACCGAAGATTTTCTGCAAACTATAAGGCATGCAGAATTCGTTGAAATTAAAGATGCCGCGCACATGGTGGCGGGCGACAGAAATGATATTTTTGCCTCTTCGGCGATCGATTTTCTGCACCGCAATCGACCTGGTGACGGGCAGTTGCGTCTGTCGACAGCCGATACCGCAACCTAGACATCTAAGCTAGCCCAGCTAAAACGCGACGCCTATGCCGAACGGGGTTATTTTCAAAGCTAACAGTTGAAATAAGTACCTAGATAAATCGGAAGATAGATACATAGGGCGCTAACCACAACCGCCACCGCCTGCACGAGTCAGTCACCGCAGCTACTAGTCGCAGAAATTCACTTGCATGGATTGTAATGCACTGGCCGTGACACGTCTTATGCCGGCGATAAAAGCGCGCTACAATTCATATTAGAGTTAAGATAAAACGAACAGGTTTAACCGAGCACCCAATCCATGCCGCTATCCGTTGACAAAGCGCTCCGCAAAGCCCAGAGCCTGATCAAAAAGGGCCGGTCTGACGACGCGGAAGCGCTTTACCAACAACTATTGGCGGCTTTCCCTCAGAGCAAGAAAGCGCTGCGAGCGCACGCCGATCTCAAGGCGAAAATCGACTCTGGAGCCACACCCAGCGCCGAGCCAACGGTCGATGCGGCGCGCGAAATAGCGGATTTATTGGAACGCGGTGAATTCGTGAAAACGCTGCACCTGAGCGATAACATGCTGCGGCAATTACCCCACTCTAGCGTGCTGCATAACGTTCAAGGTGCGGCCCATCGCCGACTTGGAAACTTTGATCAAGCCGTAGAGAGTTTCAAAAAGGTGCTGCAGATCGCGCCGAACAACGCCTTGACCCACAATAATCTGGGCGTTGCGCTGACCGACATCGGCGCCTTGACCGAGGCTGTCGAGAGTTTTAACAACGCACTCGAAATCGACCCCGACTACGCCGATGCCTATTTTAACTTGGCGGTTGCACAGGGATACCAAGGCGACATCGACGCCGCCATCGATAGCTATAAACACACTCTAACGCTGACGCCAGGCCGCGCTGACGCGCACTACAACATGGGCAATGCACTGCTGCAAAATCAGCGCCCCGACGCCGCTATCGATTGCTACCGGCGGGCCACTCAGATCGCCGCCGATTATTCCAAGGCCTACAACAACTGGGGGAATGTGCTAAAAACTCAAAATGAGCTACCCGCAGCGATTGCGCGCTATCAACAGGCTCTCGATATCCACCCCGATTACGCCAATGCACGCGTTCACAAACTGCATCTGCAGGCGATGATCTGTGACTGGGCGGCCGTGTCTAGCGACCCCGCATCGGTGGCGTCGATAGGAATATCTGGCGAGGAGGTAGCGCCGTTTTCAATGCTCACCCTCGAGGACGCTCCCGAGCGCCATCGGTTGAGATCGGAGTTATTTACGCAAAATAATTTTAGTCCGTCGCGGCTACCGGCTTTTACAACACCCGCCGACAGGCCGCAAAAATTACGCATTGGTTATTTTTCGGCTGACTTTCACAATCATGCGACGATGTATTTAATCGCTCGATTGTTCGAAGCCCATCAGGCCGATAATTTTGAACTCTATGCCTACTCTTTTGGTCCGGACAAACACGATTCGATGCGCCAACGACTGATTGAGGCGGCGCATCTATTTACCGATGTACGCGAGCTTCAGGAGCGCGACATTGCCCTGCTGGCTCGACAGCACGGACTGCACATCGCGGTCGATCTGAAGGGCTATACGCAGAACAACCGATCGGCTATTTTTGCCCACCGCGCGGCTCCAGTGCAAATTAACTATTTGGGCTATCCAGGCACCATGGGCGCCGACTTTATCGACTATATAATCGCCGACGCGGTGGTCATACCACCTGTATATCGCGACTGTTATACCGAAAAGATTATCCAAATGCCGTATTCTTATCAGGTCAACGACGCGACTAGGGCGATTTCCGAGCAGCCAGTGACTCGGGCCAAAATGGGTCTTCCGGCAGGTGCATTTGTGTTTTGTTGCTTCAATAACAGCTACAAAATCACCGCCGATGAGTTCGACGTGTGGATGCGCCTGCTGAAAAACGTCGACGGGAGCGTACTCTGGCTAATGCAATGCAACTCATGGGCCGAGCAAAATCTCAAACAACAGGCGACTGCTCGAGGCATTGACTGCCAGCGCTTGATCTTCGCCGAGACCTTGCCGCAGGCCGAGCACCTGGCCCGTCATCGACTGGCAGACCTCTTTGTCGATACCTTTGTGGTCAACGCTCACACCACAGCCAGCGATGCGCTCTGGGCGGGGCTTCCGGTGGTCACTAAACTAGGTCAGGGATTTGCCGCGCGGGTCGCCGGTAGTCTGCTGACAGCTCTCGGGCTGCCGGAGCTGATCACTCGTACCACAGCCGACTACGAGGCATTGATTTTGGAACTTGCCTGCCATCCAAAAAGCCTGGCAGCGATACGCCAAAAACTCAAGCAGCAGCGATTATCCGCAGCGTTATTTGATAGCAAATTGTTCGCCCAGCACTTGGAAGAAGGTTATCGAACGGCGTATGATCGCTACTTTGACCAGCATGATCCCGAGCATATTGAGATCGAACCCTGAGTAGGGTCGTCCGAGGGCGCTCGAACCACCGACCTGCATGCGCAAAATGACAATCCAAGCTTAGCGCGCAACAGCGATGCCTCGATTCATGGTCATCGATTTGAGCGTCGCAGAGTACGCTATCGGTGGTACCATCGGTAAATAATGATCAACATAAAAACCGTCAGAAAAACTTCTTCGGCCAGCGATCGAGACCCATGGCGTAGCGCATCACCGGACGACTTATTAGCGGTAATTTGGCCGTAGCCAGCGCCGCATTGCGTGCCCATAACAGCGGCGCAATGTCGTTGCTAAAGCCGTGATAGAAGCCATCCATAGCATGCATCATCAAGCCATTGGCCCAACGGCGGCGATTTTGATAGGGCAACAAGGCCGCGCGCGACCACCAATCCGATCGCGTTTTCAAGGCCTGCCCAATCACCTCAGCGAGCGCGGCGCTGTCCTGAAAACCCAAATTAACTCCCTGTCCAGCGAGCGGGTTGATTGTGTGCGCTGCGTCGCCGATCAACGCCAGACCCTGCTGCACATAGGCATTGGCATGCTGTTTGTGGAGTGGAAAACTGCCCTTGGCAACAATTTTTATTGCCCCCAACTCCCGCGGAAAGCTCGCCATCATGCGCTCGGCCAAGGTGATGTGGTCAAGCGCCGCCAGCGCCTCAACGCGCTCCGCATGGTGATACCATACGATCGACCCGTGGCGTCCGGGCAGCGGTAAAAACGCCTGGGGGCCATCGCGGGTGAAACGCTGCCAAGTAATATCCTGCTGCGGGTATTCGGTGATCACCGATGCCACTAAACAGGATTGGCGATAACGTGCACCGCGAACCCCCACACCAAAGGCTTGGCGAACCGCGGAGTTGGCGCCATCCGCGCCAATCAACAGCCGTCCACTAAAGCGCTTGCCGTCTGCGGATAGCACTTCGATCTTATCGTCGACACGCTGAAACTCAGAACACACGCTGGGGCAATAAATGTGTACCTGCGGCAGGGCCTCGAGCGTGTTCCAGAGGGCGATCTGCAGCACCCTGTTTTCAATGATAAAACCTAGCTCTTGACAGCCGACCTGCTCCGCCTCAAAGGTCACATCGCCAAAGCCGCGCATTTCCCAGACCCGCAAACGACGATAAGGGCAAAGTCGCATCGCTTCGACGCGTTGCCATACGCCTAGATTTTGGAGTAGCGCCACGGTCTGTGGACTGATCGCTGAAACCCGCAGATCAAAGTCCTCAGTGGCCACGAAGGGCTCTGGCATGCGGCTCTCTAACACCGCTACTTGGAGATCCAGCGAGGCCAACTGCGCGGCCATCGCCAACCCCGTCATACCGCCGCCAGACACGATTACATCGTAGTTTAAACGCGTCACTGGCTCGGCCCTCAGCATTCTGATGTCTTAGCCCGTCTAGATAATTTCATAACCTCGCCCGTGAATTTGCCGCGCCAGCTCGGCGATGTGTGCCGGACCTATTTCGCAACAACCGCCGACGATACTGGCACCTTGGTCGAGCCACTGCATGGCAAACCGCGCGTAAGCTAAGGGATCAAGATCCCGTCGTTGAGTGAGTTTATCAACCGTCTGCGGCCCGTTAACAAAAGCCTCGGTGATCTGAGTAAAGCCATTGGCATACGCGCCAAAAGGCACACCAAACGTCGCTACTATATCGAGACCAGCGGTAACCGCCTCGGGAAGCGAACAATTAATCAATAGCGCAGCGGGCGCGGAGCGCTGTAAAACCGGCGCCAGCGCGCTCAATGGTTCGCCAGATCTTAACCTCGTGCCGTCAACATCGTCCACCGAAATCGCCAACCACACCGGGAGCGCGACCTTATTCGCGGCGCGCAGAGCGCCTTCGGCCTGCGCCACCGACGACATAGTTTCAAACAATAATAAATCCACCACTGGGGACAGTGCCGCAACAATATCCGCGTATAAAATTTCCGCCTGCTCCGGTGGCGGACAGGCGTCTGGGCGGTAAGAACCCACAAGTGGCCCTATGGCTCCAGCCACGCGCCCCGAGCCATGCGCATCTCGCGCGTTACAGGCAACCTCTACGGCGGTTGCCCACAGCGCCTCAAGTCGATTTTCAAGGCCCTCGGCCTCCAACCGGTCGCGCAGCACCGGATAAGTATTGGTCGTCGCTAGGGTGGCGCCGGCGCGAAAATACTCTGCGTGTACCTCGCGAACCAATTCGGGTTGCTCGATCAACACTTCGGTAGACCACATCGGCGTCGGTTCTCTGCCCGCCCGCACCACTAATTCCTGCCCGATCGATCCGTCCAGCAGCGTTATCTGCCTCACATTTACCTCCTCGTTACTGCAACCGCCGCCATCGGCGCCTCCTAGAGTCACTTCCCTAAGATCCCGTAAAAAGGAAACGCTGCGCGGCAAGTATACGCAACGCTGGCAAAAAGGGTCCGATGCAACAACAATATACTCCCAACATAAATAGCGTGGCAGCTCGATTTTTTTGCAAAAACCGGCCGAAACGGCGGATTATCAGGGCATAACAAGCGCCACGTTGAACATCGTCTGGCACTATAAAACAATTAATAGGGAGACGATCGGGACGACAGCAGCGTATGATGGTGCGGGTCTTGCGTTAAACGGTGTCGAACTGTAAAAAGGAGCTTTACAATGCTACTACCACATTGGATTGGTGGATCTATCTACTGCGCATTGCGGTGCTTTTTAACGGCATGCGACAACTTTAAATCATACCTATGCTAGTGCTGATTACCGGAGCCTTTTGCTCAGTCGGTTGCGCATTGATACAGGAGTTATCCAATGACTCCCTGGATGTCATAGTCACAGATATAGCACCAACACTTAGCTTTCCGTTGCACTATCGCTTTATCTCCATGGATGTTCGTAGCCAAGATCCAGACAAAATAATCGGCCGTGAGCGCCCTGATGTCGTAATCCATCTAGCGGCCACGCCACCGCCATCGAACCGGACATTCGCCCATCAGGTCAACGTTGTCGGCACGCGCAATGTACTCGATGCATGCATCGCACACGGCGTCAAACGGCTCGTAGTCACCTCTTCGAACGCTGCTTATGGCTACCATGTGGACAATCCGCAGCCGCTCACAGAAACCTCACCGTTGCGCGGCAATGCAGCGTTTAGCTACGCAGACCATCAGCGGCAGATCGAAAACATGCTAGAACAGGCGCGCATCGACCAGCCGCAACTGGAGCAGGTCGTATTGCGGGTCGCGACGGTATTAGGGGCCGGCGTAGAAAACATTATTACTGCGCTCTTTCACCGCCCAAAGATCCTCGCCGTCAACGGCAGTGACGGTCCGTTTAGCTTTATCTGGACCCGTGATCTGACGCGAGTGCTGGTGCGCGCCATCGCAACCAGTCCTCCGGGAGTCTTTAACGTCGCGGCAGATGGCGTTATTAGCGTTCACGAATTGGCACAGAAACTCGGCAAGCCGGTACTCATGCTCCCGGTTTGGGGCTTAAAAACCCTATTGGCAATCGGTCACACACTGCGCTTTACCCACTATCAACCGAGCCACGTGAGCTTTCTTCAGCATCGGCCGGTACTCGACAACAGCGCGCTAAAAGAAACCTTTGGCTACACCCCAGAATTATCCAGCCGACAAGTCTTTGACCTCTGGCAAAAGAACGCGGGACTCTAGTCAGTGATTCCGCCGCACCGCTTTACGCCAGTACTCGCTAATCGCGCCTGGCCATTAAATCGAGCAGCGCCAGCACGGTCGCGTGAATTCCGGTCGTCACCGCAGGCTCGGGTTGAATCACAAATAGGGGACTGTGGTGTGATGGCACCGCTGGACCCGAGCCGTTTCGCGCGGCACGCAAGTAAGCCGCGTCGGTGCCGCCGACAGAAAAATATACGCTGGTCACATGCGGTTCGGTGGTGAAGAACGGAAAATCCTCAGCGCCCATACCCTGAGCACCGAACGACGTCACCCGATCCTGCCCCAATGCCTCGCGCCAAAGCGTTCTCAGTCGCCGCGCCATCACCGCGTCATTGATGGTTGGGGGCGTCGACTCCTCCGAGTAGACAACCTCCGGTAGCTTGTCTTCCGGCAGTCCGGCGGCACGCCCGAGATTTTTTGCTATGCGCGCGATTCCCGACAATAAAATATCGCGGGTCTTGGCATTGGTATTGCGCACCGTTAACTGCAGATGGGCGCGGTCGGAAATAATGTTGTGCTTGGTGCCGCTGTGAAAGGCCCCAACGGTCACCACCCCCGGCTGTCTTGGCGCCAATTCCCTCGACACTAAGGTCTGTAGCGCCATGACAATTTGACTACCAAGAACAATGGGGTCTTTGCCGGCATGGGGCGATGCGCCGTGCGCACCGACACCATGCACATAGATGTCCACGGTATCTGCACCGGCGAACGGCGAACCCTCGATCACATTGACCACGCCAGCTGGCAGTGCCGAGGACACGTGAAAGGCCAGCGCGTAATCTGGCGTGCCAAAGCGCGCCCACAGATCGTCCTCCATCATCGCGCGAGCGCCGAGCACGCGCTCCTCGGCGGGCTGCCCGATCAACATCAGCGTCCCCGACCAGTCTTGCATTCTATCGCTCATCTGTTTGGCGGTGCCTATCAAACTGGTAATATGTACGTCGTGACCACAGGCGTGCATAACCGGAAATGTGTTGCCGGTCACCGGATCCAGTTGGCTCGCTTGAGAGGCATAATCGAGACCCGACTTTTCTTCTATCGGCAGGCCATCCATATCCGCGCGCATCATTACCAATGGCCCTTTACCATTCTTTAAAATTGCCACGATACCGGTACCACCGATATTTTCAGTAACCGTAAAACCATGTTTACGCAGCGCTTTGGCGAGCTTTTCTGCGGTGCGAAACTCGGCCAAGCTCAACTCTGGGTGGGCATGAAAATCTTCGAAAACGGTCTTTAAACGGTCGTCGTAATCGGCCTGTATCGATCGACTCAAGTCGCGCTCCGCCGAGTATGCCAGCGGCGCCCAGCACAGGCTAAAGGCCGTGGCAATCATTGCCAATCGATAGAGTATGCGGGTGTTATAAAAAGTAGCCATACGCCTATATCCCATAAATTATGCGTTTTAAAAATTTTAAAGGGCGTGAGTTCTTTTAAAACAATAGCACAAATTTATTTTTTACAGCAAAATCCACGACGTCGGTTGGGCGCTTCAGCGCAAAATAAATCGGCCACGCCATGACAAAGCGGGGCGGTCAGTCGCAACTCCATCAAGAC
>DDJS01000083.1 GCA_002339165.1 Cellvibrionales bacterium UBA2618
ATTATCAACAAACACACTGATATGATCAGTGCTCTGACCGAGATCGCCGCCTTTATTGGTGATGGAATCAAACACATAGAACTACTCGACAACATGCCTGGCGTCCACCTTATTGCTGGCAGTTCAGGGTCGGGCAAGAGCCTAATGGCGGGTCGTCTATGCAAACAGATGGCGATGCAGTATGGCGATCACGAGGTCGCTATGATTAGCTTCAATGATACCCGATTTGGCGCATGGAACCAGTCGCAACTGATCGGCACACAGGCCGGCGTAGACACCTTCAGAGCTAACAACCTCAACACCCTGGAGCAACTGCTAGGCGAACTCGAATCACGCACAGTAGTGATTATAGACACCCCGGGCGTCGACCTTGAGAACAACCTCGCTACGCTGACGAAATTATTACCGCAAGCGCGCAAACACTTGGTGGTTGCCGCCGACGCGTCTGAAGCATCATTGAAAAGACATTTGCAAAACAGCGATTTGAACTGGGATTCGGTGATGCTGTCGAGGCTTGAGACCCAAGTCTATCCGTGGCCGATTATCAACGCTTTGATGAGTAATGACTTGCGTCTTTCGGTGGCTGCCGCAGAACCATCGATCGTCGATTTAGCGGTGCCAATGTCGGGCATCGGTTTGGCCCAGCACACATTGACACAGCTACCGATTCATTTTGTTTGACTAGACCGAGATGATCGACGAAGATAGTAAAGTTAAGCGCAGGGCTTACAGAATAAAGGTATTCATGTTGTCGCGGGATCCCACTTGTACGATAAGCACGACGGTGGTTCCAGCAGTCATGACTCTTGGGATACACACCATAGGGGAATACGATTGACATGTTGAAGACGGTTCCCACACAAATCATAGGGATCGCCAGCGGTAAAGGCGGCGTCGGAAAAACGACAGTGTCTGTCAACTTGGCAGTCACCTTGGCGTCGCTTGGCAAAAAAGTGATGATATTCGACGCCGACCTTGGCTTGGCCAACGCGCAATTGGCGCTGGGGTGCCGAACACCGTTTAATTTCAGCCATGTGCTGTCCGGTGAAAAGACCCTTCAAGATATTATTGTCGAAGGCCCGATGGGCGTTAAACTTGTACCCGGGGCCAGTGGCATCCAGCACATGGTGGCACTGAACCCCATGGAAACCGCTGGAATTATCAATTCATTTTCGGAAATAGAAGAGCAACTGGACTACTTTATTGTAGATCTAGCTGCCGGGATGTCTGATACGGTAATGACTTTCTTGTGCGCCTGCCAACATAGGTTTATTGTAGTCAAAAATGAACCGTCGTCGATCGCAGATGCCTACGGAATTATCAAAGTAATGATACAAGATTATCATTTAGAGAATATTGGCTTAATCCCCAATGGCGTGGTCTCGCAAGAAGAGGGCGAACGCCTCTACGGTAGCATTAACTCGGTTATTCAAAATTTCCTAGGGGGAGATATCAGCTATCTGCACGCCATCAGTCGCGATGATATGGTGTTGCGCTCGATTAAGGCGTCACAACCGCTGACATCCTTCGCCCCCTCCAGTATCGCCACACGTGATTTTCGGGCACTGGCTAAGATGGTGCTAGATTTTCAATCCGACATTCCGATGAGTGGTGGTTTGGAGTTCTTTGTTGAGCGCCTGGCAACTCAGCCACCCAATCGCCTTGGCACATCATATGGCTGATATTAAGTCATACCAAGAGATTCAAGAGGCCGATCAACCTGACAAAGGGCTTATGGCCCATGTCGGGCTGGTTAAACGCGTGGCATTGCATCTCAAGGGTAGGCTACCCAATTTCATGGAGCTTGATGAGCTTATTCAAGTTGGCATGATCGGTCTCATTGAGGCGAATAATTCGTTCAATAATGAAAAGGGCGTCGAATTTGAGGTGTTTGCGAAAAACCGTATCCGCGGAGCGATACTCGATCAAGTCCGCAAGATGTCCTACCTCCCGCGCTCGGCGATCGTCAACCTGCGCGATCACAACGAAGCGTCATCGGCGCTTTCTGGAGAATTGGGGCGAGAGCCAACGCAAACCGAACTAGCGGAGTACATGGGCAAGGACTTAAGCGAATTTCAGCGCGAACGCAATCATGCACATCGATTTCAAACCGTATCGCTAGAGTCCCAGTTACCCGAGACCACCGAACAGCCCGCCACCCACTCTAGCGAGCCCGAAGAGCAAGTCGCCAAAGAAGAGTTTATGGATTCGCTGGTCGAAGCGATAAAGACGTTACCAGAGCGCGAGCGCACGGTAATATCCTTGTACTACAATGAGGAAATGAACCTCAAAGAGATTGGCGTTGTACTCGACGTCAGCGAATCTCGAGTCAGTCAAATTCTTTCGGCTTGCGTCGTCAAGCTGAGGAAGCATTTAGACATTTCACAGCTTTAAGCGGATGTTTTTTAAAGATAGCGCCAAAAAGAAAGCTCTGCTCGCTGCCAAAGCAGCTTATACCGAGGCGGCAGGTCTCAAAGGCGACTCGCGTGAAGAAGTCGCCTTTAGGCGACGCATGGGTTACCGAAGCCGTACCCATCTCGATAAAATATTTATTGAGGGAGCAAACAAGACTGGCCGTTATCACGACCTCTGCGTTCAAGCTGAAGCACAGGGGTTAGAGCGGCCCGCGTCGCCTAAACCGAGCATGTTCCAAACCGCCAAAGGTGCCAACGGCCCCATTTTTACTTACGTGCCCCTAGAATTTGCCGAGCCGGTGTTCGCCCTCGGCGGTCAATATCAAACGATGGAAATAGACGCCTTTCGAGCCATTCGATTGACCCAAGAGGTGTCTGACAAAATGAGTTTTGACTTGGATTTAGAAAAACCCGTAGTAACATTGCAGTTCCTACGAGATGAATTGGCCGCAGCCAGCGAAGAGATGGTGGACATAGACGCCGAAGGGCAAGATACTCCGCCAGCCAATTAACCAAAACGGTACTACACGGAGAAACGTGATGGAAAAGTTACTTTTATTGGCGGTGGTCGTAGGCACCGCAGCCATCGTTATCTTAATGATTTATCTGATCAGTCGGGTCGAAAAAATTGAGACTATTGCACTGCATGGACCACAACCCAAAGGGTCGCTGGCGGTGTTAAACGCCGACAAGCCATTTTTAGGCTTACAAGCCGTAGATCTATGGGATCTTTTGTCGGGCAATCCCCCCCCGGGCTATGCCACCGATGACGCCATGCCATGGCAGCCAAAATACGAGCACATTCTGTACAAGCATATAGAGACGCTGTTTAATCGGGGTATTGAGGATAAAAAGAGCGGTAAAACGGCTGAGCAGCCTGAGAGTCCAATGGAAATTAAAACGCTGCGAGAAAATTTGATGGCATTTCTACCCTCAACTTACTCGACAGTGCTTTATGAATCGGGCTTTGAAATTGTCACCGCGACGGGCGATGACAGGTTGGCCATTATCGACGCCCTAGATCGCACTTGCGAAACGCTGTTTTCAAAGATAAACCTAGAGACACAGGGTTTGATGTCTACCCGCCTAGCACCACCAGCGCCAGTCACCACCGCGACCAACGAAGAGGTCGCCGGCCTAGAGAACTACGGCGAAGGCGAAGACGATGAAGATCCGGAACTAGCCGAGCAAACGGCGCTACTGGAAGCCAATTTAGGCCGAGACGGACTAGGATAGCGGGACTGATCAAGCCCGACCGATGGTTTCTGTGCTACGTTTTGAGCGGTGATCGGACGTCATTGCTCGGCCAACTGCTATGTGCCGTGAACTATGCGTTTAGCGCTGCGCCGGAACGTTCGGAAACGTCACCACCGATGGCACCTCTTCTTCCTCAGGTTCGTCGTCGCGGTCGCGAGCTTCTTCTAACGCAACCTGCCGTTTTAACACGTCTAGGTACTTGGCCCTTTCCAAGGTAATCAACGACTGCACGTCGGCGTTCAACGCCTTGACGTTGCCAACCTGAGCTTGCATTGATTTTAGCTGTTTGGCCAGCACCGCCACCGACTTGGTAACCTTGCTCACGTCGGCGCTCTGTTTAGCCACCCTTCCCGCGAGAGCATCGACCTGTTTAACCACCACCGCCGTTGATTGGCTGACACGTTTTGCAGCGGCTTCGGGCACATCATTTTTAAGCGCTCCTGCAAGACGCTCGGCATTTCTGACCGAGGCGATCAAATCGTTTTGCGTGTCACTGAACTGCGCCTGTTCAATCGCCAGTGAATTCATCGTCCCTTTTATTTCATCAAAAAGGCTTAACGCGCTATTCATATTGACCACCCGCTGACTGAGCGCCACCAACATCGAATCGACCTGATTAGTTTTGGCATTTAATTGTTGCGCCATGAACGAAAAAACGCCAACGCTGACCAACAAAATGGTAACAGCACCGATGAGGATATAGCCCGACAACTGATTGCTTTTGGCGCTCGCTGCATCGAGTTCTTTGACGCGCTTCTGAACCTGATTAAGACCTTTCTCAAGCGTTAAAGAAGCCCTACGGCTAACGTCAGCTGCGCTGTTAGTGGCATCCGCCGTATCCAAAAGGCTCGGCACTAAAACTTCCAACCGTCCTGAAATTTGCTTTGCATACCCGAGTACGTCAGCCAAATCCTCTTGATATTTGTCAAACGTTTCTGCCGCGTCTAACTCTTGTTCAGACCCGTCGCCCGCGGATACCTCGCCTTCGGTCGGTTCCTCACCAGTAGCGTCTTGGTCTTCGCTGTCTATTGTGTTCTCGTCTTCTTCGGCCATGCTCATATGTCATCCACAGGGTCTGTTGTAAAGTGAGGCTCAATTTCATCTAGCTGTTTAGAAATATCGACAGTGGCGGCTTTAACTTTAGCTAAACGTTGTTCCAATAGACTGTTAAATTGTTCATTTTCAACCTCAGTGTTTTTGTTCGAGCGATCGCTCAACACCTGCATGACACCAGATTGGCCGTTATCTCGCCCAGACTCATCGACCTTCGGCAACACGCTTTCGCTCAGCGAAACAAAAGCCGACTCGTCAGGTTCCTCCGGCGCTGTTGCCGCTTTAACGTCTTTTAACCCGATGGGCCTTAAGCCAGCGCCGAGTGAAAGTGGTTCGTCGTCTATCGAGTCAACCAACTTAGTGACCTCCCCATCGTCGACTTTTAGTCCACATAGCCGTTCTAGTCATCTACCCTCAAGGCTCCCTTCAACTGGGTTGCGCTTCTAAACCAATAGTCCTTGGGCAGGCGCTCCCCCCCAGAAAATTCCTTTGCATCCCCCAGCGACACAAATGGCCCCGTTACTACAGCATATGCGGGCCTCCCACGCAAGGATATGGGCACCACTAATGCCCCAGCCAGGCCAACGTAGTCATCGATGAAACCTGCGGCCTGCAATGGCGAGGTGAAGACAATGTATTGTACAAAAAAATCGGCATCCCGCGCATTGCGTACACGGGTGACTGCAACTGGGGTAGGCGTCTGCTGCGGCGCCTCTATCACGGTAACGATTTCATCGGCGAGCGGCCGAATTGGGTCTATCCGTGGGGTCGTTACTGCAACCTGCTGCGGTCGAGCTATCTGCTCGGGAAGTGTAATCTGCGGTAACCGAGAGATTCCCTGCAATGTCGCCATTGGGCCCGACAATTCGATGGATGCTGCCGGTTCAATCTGCCCAACCTCATTCGTTGGAACTGCCTGACGCTCTTGACGCTCTTGAACCGACGTCGCGGCAGCTTCCGATGACGAACTGGTAGATGCCGGCTGCAACGCACCGAACTGCCGCTCCGCCGCCAACGTCTGCTCACGCTCAACGGCCGCCAACAACGCCTCAATCTGACCCAATTGCTGACGTAATTCTTGGTCTGTTAATGACGGAGAACTCTCATCAGCTGTGCCCAGGGTTGTCATCGATGGCGAGGTTTTCGGTCTATTTTGCGCCTCACGTAATCCGGCAAACTGCTCTGAAATATCCAGTATTCGCTGCTCGGCTGTCGGATCGACTACGTTGCCGGCGCGGCCGCGGCGCATAGCACCATCGGCGATCGGTATCGGTCGATCATCGGTGACCGTCGCGGTCCGACCAGCGGCAGTATCTAACGTCGGTGATTGATCGGTGGAGTCAGCTGGTGGTAGCCCTGTCGTAGGGTCTACTGAAAGAATCGCCTCAGGCGCTTCAGCGCTGGCATCAACATCCAACGACTCTTTGGACAATACGCTAACGATGGAGGTCTGCCACTGGGCGAGCACGTTCAGGGCTGAATCGCGATAGTGCATCGATTCGACCGGATTAAATCGATAAATAACAAACAGGGTTACCGCCAAACTGAGTAGGCAAATTGCCGCAACCAAAGCAGCATCGCGTAACTT
This sequence comes from Cellvibrionales bacterium UBA2618, assembly GCA_002339165.1. Taxonomy (GTDB): domain Bacteria; phylum Pseudomonadota; class Gammaproteobacteria; order Pseudomonadales; family Porticoccaceae; genus TMED48. Next base: position 6,313 of record DDJS01000083.1, read on the forward strand.
TGAGGATGTCCCATCGACTACTCGGCCAACCTCAGCATTCTTTTCAGTGTCAAAACTAAACGGGTCGTCGGGAAATACCAGACCACCACCGATATCCTGCATCAGCGTATCTTCGCTGAGAATGTCGATATCGCCAGGCATGATTTCTGAATCGTCTGGTGCGACCACATCACCCAAGCCAACCTGATCCAACAATAACTCAGTATCGCTTTCATAACCGTGTTCGCGCGCCGCATACATCAATTGAATCGCTTCATCGACGGTCGGCGTGTCGACTACCCAGCGATACAGCTGCCGTCCAAACATTGCGAGTAATTTTTCGTAGCCGGGCCAACCGGTCTTATCGATGCACAAAATCAATCGAACGTTGATTCCCGGAAAATCGGTTATCAAGCGCACCAAAAGGTTCCACTGATCCTGCTTTACTGACTTGGCATCATTAACCACCAGCAAGTGCACTGGAGCAGACGCCTCCGGCAGTTTGCGCGCCTGTTCCATGGTCATCTTGGCGAGTATTTGATTAAATCGGTTGAGCAGGCTGTCGGTATCGTTGGGTAAAAATACCTCCAATTGAAAACCCTCGAGATCGCGTAATCGTGTCACCAACATTCTGGAGTAATGGTCGAGCACGCCATCGTTACCGCCGATCACGGCCAGGCCGCGGTCGCCATGACTAACCGCCTCTAGGGATAATT
>DDJS01000148.1:0-1551 GCA_002339165.1 Cellvibrionales bacterium UBA2618
AGGGATTCCAGGTGGAGAAAATCTGGGGAGTCTTGCCATGGCTGCATCCTTATAACCATTGGAACTGTTGTATGGTGAGTGCCGCTTGTTTTGTTGATTAAGCTAAACTGTGATCTGACCCCACTTATTACGATCCCACTTATTAAACTATGATTGGTCTCATGCGGTTGCGTTTTCTGGCGATGTTAGTGGCCACTAATTTCGGTTTGGCGGGTGAGCAATTCGGTATATCATAGGGCGTCGGTTACCCGAAAACAGCGAGTCTGTCGGATGGTATGCATGCACATGGCTTGTGCGCCACTCATCACGAGACCCCTGTATGTCGATTACGCCCCCCATTTTTGCGTCCCGCTACATATTTTCAAATTTTATATTGATGACGCTGTGCGCGCAGTTTGCTTTTTCTGTACTCGCGATGAAGGGCATATTACTGCCGCAAATGCTCGAGCTATGGGCCATTTCAAAAACCCAATTTGGTTTGTTAATGACCATTTATGGGGTGGTTCACAATATCTTTTATGTCGGCCTCTCTTGGGCGCAGGATCGATTTTCGCCGCGAGTGTTGATCCCCGCCAACATGGTGCTGGGTGGCATAACGACTTTTTTTCTGGGTCAAACGTCCGATTTTCAAACCCTGTGCTTTCTGTTTTTTATGCTCGCAATGTGGTGTGAAGGTGCCTTTTGGCCGGCCATCTTGTCATCGGTTCGCAAATCAACCGCTGCTGAGCATCAAGGGAAGATCTTTGGTGTCTTTGAAGGCGGGCGTGGTATCGTCGAGCTGTTTCAAAACGCGCTGACGGTTGCGCTCTATGCCACGTTGGGCTACAGCCTATTGGGGCTTGAACTGGCGTTTAAATTTAACGCGATCATCATGATTCTACTCGGGGTTGTCGCCTGGTTTCGATTGCCGGGCGAGTCGTTGCTAAAGTCAACCGGGGATGGCAAAACGAAGATGACCGAAGTGGTCGAAGGCATGAAGCTCTCGCTCAAATTACCAGAGGTTTGGCTGGCAAGCCTCACCGGTTTCTTCATCTATTTTGTTTACACCAGTCTGCCCTTTTACATCACCTACTTAAACGATCTGCACACGCTGCCGGTGCTGGCTGTGTCAATATTTGGCGTGGTCGCAACATCCGCCGGGCGCATCGGCACCGCATTTCCGGCAGGCTTTATCGCGGCAAAATTTTTCGGCGGCACCAGTGGAGGGATGCGCGCGGGACTTTTGGCGGTGGTCTTACTGGCGGCTTTAATGAGCCTGCTGCCAGCTAGCGCAGGCTTTTCATGGGTGGCGATGGCGATCATGATGCCGCTTATTTTGATCGTCTTTTTTATGCGCGCGCTGTATTTTGCGCCCTACGGTGAAATGGGGCTGCCGCCAAGATTTTCTGGCTCGGTGATCGCCATTGCTGCCTTCGTGGTGTATTTACCATCATCCTTTGCCTACTTACTGTGGGGCTATCTACTCGATTCATTTCCCGGTGAGACTGGCTACCGCTATCTGTTTGGAATTCTGGCCTGTGCTGCGCTTTTGGGCGCGCTGGTTGCAATGCA
>DDJS01000148.1:1937-3154 GCA_002339165.1 Cellvibrionales bacterium UBA2618
CTGGATCGAAAGCTCGGCTTATCGGGCGAAGAGAAGTCGTTTTCATCCCTTGGCAAGTAAGTCTTTGGGCTTGGTTATAAAGGTGTCGCTGAGCGAAAGCACGCGGTTACCGCCTCGGGGCGCGCACGACAGCCAAGCACGCCTGTGTATGCACTCAGCTAAAAGGGCTGTGGTTGAATCAACAATCGCGTTCAGAGTGCCCCTGATGCCGTTTGACGGACTTTGTTGTAACAACACGGCAGAGTCTTTATGGCTGTTTTAATCGCTGCCAAACTAGTCATCTAGTCAATAAAGTGTACCCGCCTGCGGTGGCTTTCACGGCAGTTTCTATCACCGTGAATTGTGGCGGTGATTCGCGTAGTATGCCGAAATGAGCCGACACGTTTGGTGCTGACTAATCTCTTTAATCCATGCTTGATACGAGTCGCGCAAGCTAGACAGTGCAGCCGCATTAAAAGCCGTACCCCCGTAGTCAGGGCAGCCCAAAAGAAGGCCACATAAACTGCTGATGGCTATCCACCACTGAGGGCACTCCCGCTGGTGAGCCTGTATATCATCTATCTGCTCAAGAAAATCGTCACACTCCTGTAAGAAATCGACGATTCTTTTTTTATCTTCGGCGACGGTCTCTGGGTTAATGTTCATCAAGGTTCTAATCCCCGACCGAATCTGACTCTCGCCGACCTGTTTGAACGCGAGTTCCATATCGGTGGCGCCGACAAAAAGGCTGTCAAACAAATGGGAGTATTGCGGATCTAAGGCTTCGTTATACATGATACGTCGCACCGCAGGGCCTAAAATCATATCGAACTTATGCCGCCAAACGTCGGGCAGATCACCGTGGTATTTTGAGAGTATTTCCCATGAATCTCGGCACATCTCACCGTTTGGTAGGCACAGTAATGGCACCGCATATTTCAGCCGTCCCGGATGCTGGTCGGTTTCTTCCCCCGGGTATGAACCGGATGCCCTGTTGTTGCGATCGGCTCTGAGCGCGCCGACCGGTTGAGCGTGGCAACCCAGTGCATAGGCTATTTCGCGATACGTGACTGTGGATGCGTCGAGTGCCCATCGGGCGACCTCGCAATAGTGCGAAAATTGCATTGTAACCAGATGCGGGATTGAGATTTGGTCGGGTGAAAAGCGAAGTGGAAAAGAGCTATTCGTCATTTTCAGAGCACCATTATCGGTAGGAAATAGTGACTATATTAACCTCT
>DDJS01000148.1:3514-7530 GCA_002339165.1 Cellvibrionales bacterium UBA2618
GAATCGACACGGAGTGGCCGCAAAATTGTCATCAATCAAAGGGTGCGTGGGGTGTAAATTTTACGCGTGTGAGATTAAGGGTTTTCGGCCTTTCCTGTGATGTCGACCATTTTGTTGCTGGCTGAACTCAACGCGACGAGTTTGTTGGCTTGATAGAGCTTGGCTTCGGAAAAAGCGATCGATCGGCCATTTTTTAAGATCGTGCTGATGACTTCGATGTCTTGATTGGGAACGCAGGGTAAAAGGTAAGTGATGGTTATATCTAGTGTCAGAGGTATCCTTTGGCCCTGTGACATGACAATCATAAATTGCGCCATGGTTGCGTCTAACATACCGGCAACAAATCCGCCTTGAACGATTGTCCCATTGGAGTGCGTTAACTCAGTAGAGGGTAAAAATTTGCATGTGAAAGATGTGCGATCATCAGCCATTGAGGCGCCTTTAAAGCCTAAGATCTTTAAAAAAGGTGGGGCCTCTAGCGGTGGGTCGTTTAAATCCAGCAGGTCGTTCAGATCTTTATTCATAATCGTCATTAGTTACGCGGCTGCTGTCCCCATTGGAGTGGGTAAAAAGTTGATTGGCGGGTTCACTCAACGCAACGTCGCGGCGACCCTCGTCGTTATATCATACAGTGCTGCACAGTTGTGGCGCGTTTGTGAACGAAATAGTTTGTCACAGGCTTTTACGCCAAGCATACTCATTTATAAATCGTTTAAGCTAGCCCCCAAGCGCAGTATGTCGCGGTAAACACTGGCTTGCTGGTGCTCGGGGTCGTTTGTACATAAATGACCAGGGTTGAACGAAGACGGCCAACTGGCCGTGCGTTAACCGGCTATAGAGTCTTGTTTAGGGCTGGCATGAGTTATAAATTTGCCCGATCTAGCCGAGAAAACTCTCTCGCTGCACGACACTTTATGGTTTAAATTATACGGACTCTATTTTCGGCATTGCTATCAATATCTTTGATAATTCTCGCGCTAACATGCCCCTTCGATGGGCTGCTTCCCAGGGCTATTTTATGCTTGCAGAGCATTGCGAAAAGCATTGCGCAGATTGGCGCGATTAACCACTATGCAAACGTTTAAGGTCGACTCAACCGCCAATAAAAAAATAATGCACCCGCATGAAAAAGCTTTGTTGAGCGATCCGTTATGGCCTTTGCTGTTGCGAATGTCGGCGCCGAACACCATGGCCTTTTTCATTCAGGTGGTTGTCGTGCTGACAGAAGTTTGGTTTATCAGTCAACTTGGAACCACCGAGTTAGCCGCCGTCGCTCTCGCATTTCCGATCATCATGCTGACGCAACAAATGGCCTATGGTGCGCTGGGTGGCGCAGTGGCATCCGCCATCGCGAGAAGCCTTGGCGGCGCAGATACAGCCAGCGCTGAACGTCTACTGTGGCATTCATTGGCAATAGCACTATGCGCAGGGGTTGTTTTTCTTTTGGTATTTTTAGGTCTGGGGAAGGCATTGCTTGTGGCTATGGGGGGGCATGGATTAGTGCTGGTAGAGGCGATGTCTTACTGCGTGACTTTTCTATCGGGTGCCATACTCATCTGGTTGTCGGGCACCTTGAGCGCGGCGCTGAGAGGGATGGGCAGTATGCGTTTTTCAGCCATGACCATGATCATGGGCTCGGCAATTCAGGTTACCTTGGCTGGCGGTTTAATACTCGGATGGTTTGGTCTACCTAAGTTGGGTTTAGTGGGCGCGCCTTTATCGGTAATCGCCAATGGTGCTTTCGTGTCGTTGGTCAGTTTTATAAAACTATCGCATAGTTCAGCGAGAGTACAATTTAAATTGTCGCAATTATTGTTTAAAAAAGCGTTATTTAAAGACATTTTTAATGTCGCCTTACCCGCGTTTGTAGCTCCGGTCTTTAATGTTGGGACCATTATTTTACTGACCGGGCTTGTTGGGCAGTTTGGCGATGCGGCGCTCGCGGGCTATGGCTTGGGCGCGAGGATTGAATTTTTGATGATCCCATTGATTTTTAGCGTTGGCACGGCGATGTCAACGCTGGTTGGAATCCATGTTGGTGCGGGAAAAATAGCCAGAGCTGAGAGCATAGGGTGGCTGGGTGCCTGTGTGACGGGGCTTGGTTCAGGCATGATTGGTCTGACGCTCGTGCTCACCTCGCATCATTGGATTACGCTATTCACAACAGACAGCGCAACCTATTTAGTTGCCAAGCAATACATCGAGATCGTCGGACTCTGCTTTGCTTTTCAAGGGGTGGGTTTATCTCTGTATCTTGCATCACAGGGCGCCAATGCAATGAAATGGCCGGTTATTGCTACAATTTTACGCTTTGTGGTGGCGATTGTAGGTGGATGGGCGGCGGTAAATTACTTTTCAAGTGGCTTGTTGGGTGTGTTTTATTCGTCGGCGGTTGCCATGATCCTCTACGGTTTGATAATAGCCGGTGCGATCAAAATGGGCGGCTGGAGAAAATTCTAGGGCAGCAGGCTAAGGGCTGAATGTTGTGATGTGCGACCGACTCAATTGTCTGGCATTGCCGCACTCCCGCGTCGCACTCGCAAGGTCAACAGCCGTTACCAATGTCGCGCCGGACTTTTACTGCAACCGACAGGCGAGGCCAATCGATCTGGCGTTTGAGGGTTGCGCCGGCGGCGTAGCAACAGCAAGCGCAGTTAGACCTGCCCAGAGAGACTGGGTTATGCTGCCCAAATTTGCAGTTGGTTTTGGTTTGCCGCATTATCCCTAACGGTTAGATGCTGGTCACAAAGGTTAAAAATAAAATGGCGCGGGAAAGGGAATCGATGCAAGACGACGGTGCTGCAACTGACCAAGAACACTCTGAAGATGCGGAGTTAGATGCAGTTGCGCCGTATCGCCCGAGCGCTAAAGCCATCATCGCTATTGTTATAGGCGTAGGGCTGTTAGCCGTTATGGGTCTTGTGCGCAATGAAATGCTGGAAAAAGAGGCTTTGCGAGAGGAGATTGCCAACCTACAAACGCAAAGAAATATCGCGCTCAGCAATACCCGTGCTATTAAGTTACGCATGGCGAAAGCCGCCGACGATAAAGACAAACAAGCGCAGAGATTGGCCGTGCTCGAACAAGAGCGGCTCAACGCCGAGGCCCGAAAGCAGCAGCAGGCCGAGCGATTACGCCAGAAAATTGCCCCGGGTTGGGTCGCAGAAATCTACGCCGACGGCAGCGGGTATGAGGGTTACACGGATGAAGGTAAACCCCATGGCATTGGCAAATACACCCAAGGTGATGGCACCATTTATACCGGTGACTGGACCAGCGGTATCATTAACCAAGGCATCATAGAGTTTGCCGACGGCGAGATTTATCAGGGCGAAATTTTAAATTACCGGCGCCATGGCATCGGACAAGCGACGTGGATGGCTGGGTCTCGGCGCGTTGGCGATAACTATTTTGGTGAATACAAGAACGGCTCTCGCAATGGTAACGGCCGCTATACCTGGGCAAATGGCGATGTTTACGTGGGCGATTTTGTCGATGACTACTGTAACGGTAAAGGGCGCATGGCGTTTGCGAATGGTGACGTGTACGAAGGTGATTTTGTCTGGGACGAGCGATCGGGGCAAGGGCGTTTCACATGGCGCGACAAGAACTTTCATGTTGGTAGTTTTGACGGCGGGGATATTTCTGGGTACGGCGAGCGACGCTACACCGACGGGAGCGTAGAAGCGGGTTCTTGGAAAAAAGGCGTATTGGTCGCGCGCTACCCACATCGGGGTTCGAGGGGCACTGACCGCGCATCAGATCAGAGCTATATCACTGTGAACGCTGATTGGGATGCCAGTCGTGCGCTCTATGGGGCTTATTTTAAAGCGCGCGAAAACGCCATTGACGGCTCTTTGTGTCGATACAGCGATGGCTCAGAACTACGGGTATCGACATTGAGTTGTCCGTTAAACAATTAACCAACCTATGCGCATCGATCGCGGTTGTGGTTTGCCCGCTGAGGTCTGTGCCTTGTCATGGCCGGAGGCAAAAACTCGCCACCGCCACCGCCA
>DDJS01000148.1:7847-12046 GCA_002339165.1 Cellvibrionales bacterium UBA2618
CGCCACCGCCACCGCCATTGGCTCAGTGGCGGTTTACCAATGCGCCTACCTGAGAGAACCGACCACCGCTGACGACAGATTTTTGGCGAGCGAACGGTTAGGATGTAACGGCCAAGTTAAATAACAGGATCTTATATGCTGCTATCGTCTCGATCGGCGGTTTTTCGCCGTTATCAACAGCTCGCCCTGATTGTCATCGCGGCAGGGGCCATTTACCCACTGCTCTACCTGCGGCAAAATTTTGAACTGTCGATACTCGACGCCTTTAACATCAGTCAGACTCAGTTGCGCTATTGCAGTTCGCTTCTTGGCCTTATTTTTATGCTCACCTATATCCCCAGTGGCTGGCTGGCTGATCGCTTTTCATCGCGTAAATTACTGGCTTGCTCGCTGTTTGCAACGGCCGTTCTGGGTCTTTGGTTTTCGACCATGCCATCCTACAACGCGCTGCGGGTTATCTACGCAGGGTGGGGCCTGGCGACGGGTCTAACCTTTTGGTCGGCACACATTAAATTGGTGGCGATGTTGGCAAAAAAAGACCAACGGGGACGTTTTTTTGGCATTCTCGACGGCGGGCGCGGTCTTGTCGAGGCGCTTTTGGCGACCGTAGCTGTTGGACTGTTTGCCTATTTTATGGGTCGAGATGGCGGTTCGACGAGCATCGCGCTGAGGCAGGTTATTTATTTTTATGTGGCGGTGTTACTGGTTTTGTCGCCGCTGGTGTACAGGTTTGTCGATGACACTGAAGAGGCCGAGGCGGGCGATCAAAAAACGTCTAAAAATGCCTTTACCAGCGATCTCATGGTGGTGCTTCGGCGCCGTGAAATCTGGTTGTGCGCCATCTGTATCGTCTGTGGTTATCAGTTGTTTTATGCCACCTATTCTTTTTCCGCATACCTACAACAACACTTTGGGCTGACGGCGGTCATGGTTGGCACCATCACCTTGGCCAAGCTATGGATGCGACCTATTGGCGGTATAGCGGCGGGGTTTATTGGTGACTTGATCAACCCCGAAAAAGTCTTGTCGCTCCTGCTGGTGCTCGCCTCTCTGGCGCTAGCGGCCATGGCCTTTTTACCCACCACGGCGGCGACGGCGGCGATGCTGGCGATTGTATTGATGATTGGTTTGTTAACCTATGCGGTTCGAGGCCTGTACTGGGCGACCCTCGAAGGCTGCAGCGTGCCCAACCATATCAAAGGACTGGCGATTGGTGTTATTTCAATGATTGGGTACTTTCCCGAAATATACCTGCCGCTGTTGAGCGCATCGCTGATAGAGCAGTACCCCAATGGCCTCGGTTATAAGATCTATTATTTGGCATTGGCTAGCTGTGGGTTGGTGGGGGCTTATGCGGCCTATCGACTGGCGCAGCCCAGGTCCTAGCAACCAGCTCTTAATATTTGGGCGCTAACATCAGCTGCGCCAGAGGTTGATCGAGGTGTGTCCGAAGCTGCTTTAGAGGAGGTCGATCGATGATGACGCTCTTGTCTGCGGTATTGCGTGTGTGCAGCGCAAGAGCGATCCAGTGTTACAGTGCTTCTCCAACTAGAACTCATCGCTGTTGATGACATGTTGTCATCCGGTAAACATTGCTAAATGGCTCTAAATATCTCTGTTTCGAGTTGCTCGAGGTGAGGCCTCGAGAAAAACCTAGTTGAGTAACGCCTCAACTAGGTTAGAACCTTTAAAGCTTTAACGCGCTTATTAGCTCTCAAGATGGCTGTGGGGTCGTGAGGCCACTCCCCCTTTTTAATGCCGCCTATTAAATTGATCTTAGATCAAAAGTTATAGGTAAATACCGCTTCAAGAGTGCGTCCAAAGTTAGCTTGCGTTTGGCCATCGGCTGGCACGCCAGCAGCTGTTCCTGTGCCCGAACCCGTCGAGGGTACATCCCGTGTAAATAAGTAAGCGTACTCGTCCGTTAGGTTCTTGCCGATGAGCGCAAACTGCCATTTTCCGTCTTCACTACCCACCCGAACCGACATGTCTAACTGCTCATATCCACCTTGAACGGCATAGGGATGCGCAAATTCACTGTAGCTGTAGTCGTCTTTAAATTGCAGGCTAACGGTGGTTCCGAACATCATGTTTTCGCCAAACGCAGCCTCATACTCAAGGCCTAGGTATCCAGAGTATTCGGGTGCTAACAGTCGGTCTGCACCGCCGAGTTGCTGCTGCGGCACTGACACAACCTCATTTGGTGCAATGTTACAGCCGTTGGCGGGAGTTTGTCCTGCAATACACGGCGCAATAAAGTCCTCATAACCTGAATCAAGGAATAAGATCGAACCATGAAGCGTTAGGCCGTCCATGGTCGAGGGCGCATAAACGAGGTTTATTTCAGCACCTTCGGTCTTGGCAGAGCCGGCATTGTATGTCACGTTCGACCATAGCACTGAATTGAAGAAATCAACTTGCAGGCCCTCAAACTCATAAGAAAATATCTCAGCTTCAACGCTTAGAGTGCCATCTGCAAACAGGCCTTTTAAGCCTAATTCAAAGCCATCGACTTCTTCTGGTTCAAAGGTAAAATCTGAAACCTTATTAGAAAGAACCGCTAATATGCCGCTATTTGAAAAACCTCCAGATTTCCATCCCTGCTTGTACGCCCCGTAGATCGAAACCTCGTCTGACAGTTGATGACGAATGGTTACTTCTCCAACCGTGTCATCGTGTTTTTGGGCAGCTTCAATCATTCCTACGCTTGCTGGGATCCAAAGGCCCAACACCGCTGGATTGACATAGGGCTGTTTGAAGTAGGAATCTTTTTCTTCTTCAATGTACCTGATTCCCGCAGTAATCTGAGTGTTGTCCGTAACATCACCAATAATCTCTGCATAGAACGATATGGTTTCACCATCGCTCTCTGACTTCTTGTCATACAGCATATGGGTATAGTCGCCAGCAATATAACCCACCTTAGGTGCGTTCGAATTCATGAGGGTTCCAGTCATCACGTCTTGGGCAAAGAATCGTTCGGTCTCTTGGATATATAGCCCACCTACCGCATTAATCGGCCCATCGAATCGTGAATTCGCTCGAATTTCTATCGATGTACTGTCAAACGAATTATTTTCTGATGCCATAACATTTGGCAAGCCTCCAGCATCAAAATCTCCCACCCAGTAGGTCTCATTTTCGTGGGTATTTAAATGCGCCGTGAGGTCGAAATCGTCCGCGCTGTAGTCGATGGTTAATGTGACGTTGGTCGCTTCATAATCTTCACCTAACTGACCCCCGAAACGGCCCATGCGCGAATGCGAGTTTGCCATCACTACAGGATAGGGGTTTTCAGCAATTCGGCGATCGCCGACACAGTCATTTTCTGGAAAGCCTTGCTGTGCAACACCGTTATTGGCTCCGCAAAACGTCAATTCTCGCGCACCACTAGGTGAATTCGTTTCATATTCAGTTTGCGACACTTTGAGCTTCATGTTCAAGTTGTCTGACAATGACCAGTTAAGCGTCAACCGCGCATAGGTGCTTTCTTGTCCTGGCCAGTAGTCTTCGTTTGGCGCCGGTACAGGAAATGGTCCTCCGGGTGCGCTAGTCGCGACGTCAAATGGATTGATACTCTGCGCAACCGCCTGATTGGTAGTAAGACCATCGCTGGCATCGGTCATTCGAAGCGCTAATCGCGCGCCAAAGTTGTCGCTGATAGGGCCTGAAATGATGCCTTCAAATGCGGTTCTCTGCTCTTCCATTTCGTAGCCAAACTTGGTGCTTGCCTCGAATTCATCAGTGGGGTCATTGGTCTCGAAAGTGATCACACCGGCGGTCGCATTCTTACCAAAATATAACGCCTGAGGCCCCTTGAGTATGGCCACCTGCTTAACGTCAAATGTGCCCTCGTTAATGACTCTTCCGTTTTCGTAATACACACCATCCATGATGGTCGATACCGATTGTGCGATACCAATGCTGTTGCCGTTGGAAGCAATTCCACGCATATTGATAACGGCGCCACTACCGGACACTGATCGTATTAAGTCCACTCCGGGCGTGCTTGAGGCGATGTCTTCAAAGGTTGTCAAACTGAGATTGTTGAGGCGTTCCTCGCTTAACACAGTGATTGCTACTGGAATATCCCTGACGGATTCTTCGATACCTCGGGCCGTCACTACAATTTCTTCTAAGACGTTACTGCCTTGCGCATAGGCACTACTAATACCAGCCCAACAAGCTAAAACAACACC
>DDJS01000106.1:0-321 GCA_002339165.1 Cellvibrionales bacterium UBA2618
GACCTCTTCCTTACCAAGGAAGTGCTCTACCAACTGAGCTATATGAGCACACACCTTTTATCTGGAGCGGGCAGCGGGAATCGAACCCGCATCATCAGCTTGGAAGGCTGAGGTTCTACCATTAAACTATGCCCGCCTATCGCTGTGCCCAAAGGCAACCAGATCAAACTCTTTGCCGATCTTATCACGCCTCATTCTCTACTGTATTCTAGGTTTTTTACACCACTGAAACAGTCTATCTAACTGGTGGAGGGAGGTGGATTCGAACCACCGAAGCTTTCGCGTCAGATTTACAGTCTGATCCCTTTGGCCGCTCGGGAA
>DDJS01000106.1:540-3184 GCA_002339165.1 Cellvibrionales bacterium UBA2618
ATAGCCATTATACCATACCCGCAAAGAATGGTGGTGGGAGGTGGATTCGAACCACCGAAGCTTTCGCGTCAGATTTACAGTCTGATCCCTTTGGCCGCTCGGGAACCCCTCCGAAAGGCGGCGTATTTTCCAGAACGGAGCGCAATTTGTCAATCTTTTAATGGCACAAATCCGAGGTATTTGGAGGTCGGAGAGTATTTCCAAGTAATCCATCGTAGCAAGGCGCTAACGGACATGCCCTTCAGCACCCATTACCCGGTGGGTGCATCGCCCAATGTCCACCCAATACCCATGCTAGAACGCTGGGTGTAGATATCGAATGGAGCTGGCGAGAGGAGTCGAACCCCCGACCGGCTGATTACAAGTCAGCTGCTCTACCAACTGAGCTACGCCAGCACTTCGACATCGGGGCGAGAGTCTAGAGAATGTCGGCAACATGTGCAACCTCCGCGCGATATAAATACATGGCTTTCCCAACGATCAAACAAATCAACGTTGTCCATCGGCGAAAAATACGTCGGCAGCCTTATTGCCAAGCGACGCCGGTCACCTCCAGACCTTCCAGTACTAAATCGTCGACACAAAGTGCTGGTTCGGCTAAATGCGCAGCCAGTGACCGACCATCGCCTCCGGTGATAACGATGGCAGCGCAATGCTGTCGAGCGATCTTTTCAATCATCGCGGTGGCGCTTAAGAGCCCACCGTTACAGACCGCGTCTACAGTATTGGTCGGCGGCTCGAGTAGATTGCCGACCGGCGTTGGGGCGACCTTGACGGCATGCGTCCCACGCCACAATGCGCTGCGCATAAGCCGCTGACCGGCGACAATGTACCCGCCGAGGTGTCGACCCTCTATACTAATGATATCGAGGGTCAGCGCGCTCCCCGCATCAACTACAAGGGTTGCACCGGCGACCCGCGCGTAACCCGCCAGCATTGCCAACCACCGGTCGGTACCGAGAGCCTCGACGGTTGAATAGCCGCACTCCACCCCGCCCGCGCGGCGAGACACTCGGGCAAAACGGGCCTCGATCTCATCACGCATATGCAACTGGCGTTGAATATTCTGACCCACGAAGACATCCGCAACGCTACAAATACGCGCCGCGTCTAACCCCGGCACTGAGTCGAGCTGTAACGCTGCCCCATCGATTAGAGTATCGGTATTTTGGGCGCCGCGCGCTATCAGATCCGCTCCGTCGCACACGCGCCACTTGACGCGGGTATTGCCAATATCGATATCGATGATCAAGGAACTAACCGCAAACTCAACTCGCCGCCAATAAAAGTTTGCTGAACACCGTCTGACAACTCCAATAACAAGGCCCCGCGATCGTCGACACCGACCACCTTGCCACTTGTAGATTCGCGCACGGTACTCAGTATGCACTGCCGTCCGTAATAGGCGTCGGCGTCCTGCCATTCTTGCCGATAGGGCGCAAAACCATGCTCGGCGAAGCCGCCCAATACCGCTGTTATATGATTAACCAAGGCGCTACAGAGGACGTTTCTAGAGGGGCATGAAGCCGCCTCACTGGCTACGTCAGTCCACGGCTGATCTATACTCTGAGCATTGCCATCACAGAGCCTGTAATTGATACCAACACCGACGACTACGCTACAATTACCGGTAGGATCGCCGATCATCTCGAGAAGAATACCGGCCATTTTTTTGCCACCGCTATAGACATCATTTGGCCATTTCAGTTCCACCTTATCAACACCTTGGGCGCGCAGCGCTCGCCGCACCGCCACGCCTACCGCGAGGCTTAATCCCTCGAGTGCCCGAGCGCCGTGCTCAAAGTCCCAGACTAACGACATAGCTAAGTGACTGGCAAAGGGGCTCACCCACGTTTTACCACGACGACCACGGCCGGCGGTCTGCTGCTCTGCCAACACCAGAAGACCGCCACAGGATTGCTCGGTGGCCCGATCACGGGCATAGGTATTGGTCGAATCTATGGTCGCAAACAGCTCGATATGCTTTATCGCTCGGCGCGTAGAGACTAAAAAGCCACGCTCAATAGACTCAATCGCGAGTAATTCGGTGCCTTCGGCAATCCGATAGCCGATACCGTGGCGTTTTTCTAGGCCAAACCCCATACTCTCCAGTTTCCGCAGTTGCTTCCAGACCGCGGTGCGGCTAATACCCAACCGCGCCCCCAACTGTTCGCCAGAGTGGAAGCGACCATCAGCAAGTATCTCGATCAGTTGATCGCGCACTATAACCGCCACCCTTTTGCTCCTCTTGGCTATTGATATCTTGACCCTACAGGTTATAACTCGCCGGTCGATCTGCTTGAACGAAGCCTATATCTGATGCTTGAGTAGACGCAACGCAGCCACTGTCGTTACATCGCAACCGACGTTTCATTTTGCAGCACTCGAACCTATGAGTGCTCGCTACAATGATCAATTTAACTGCAAGAGTATGCCAGACTGTCAGACAACACGAAACCCGCAACGAGCAGTGCCGCGTTGAGAAAAACACTCTTTGGGGACAGCGCGAATGGGACATGGTGTTGAATAACGCGCTAACAACGGAGGAGGCGAAAAAGAACTGAGGCAAAAAAATGGACAAAAAAAAGCCGCCCATGAGGCGGCTTTTTAGAATTAAACCTGGCGATGACCTACTCTCACATGG
>DDJS01000078.1:0-3338 GCA_002339165.1 Cellvibrionales bacterium UBA2618
GTGTCGACGGTACTCGAACGCGGTGCGGCGGCTTATGAAAGCTTTGGCATGGGTCGCTCGCGCGGCACGCTGGCGATACAGTTGGCAGGAAATATTAAACGCGGCGGCCTGATCGAGTTAGCCTTTGGCGTGACCCTGCGCGAAATCGTCGAAGACTATGGTCAGGGTACACACAGCGGGTTGCCAGTCCGCGCCATTCAGGTCGGCGGCCCACTCGGGGCGTTCTTGCCCGAGTCGCAATGGGATACGCCGCTCGACTATGAGGCCTTTGCAAAGATCGGTGCCATGATCGGCCACGGCGGTATCGTGGTGTTTGACAGCAGCGCAGACATGGCCGCGCAGGCGCGTTTTGCCATGGAATTTTGCGTCGCCGAATCCTGCGGTAAGTGCACGCCCTGCCGGATTGGCGCGGTGCGTGGCGTCGAGGTCATCGACCGTATTCTGGCCGACGAGCATCGCGCCGACAACATGATCTTGCTCCACGAACTCTGCGATACCATGGAGATGGGTTCGCTGTGCGCCATGGGCGGCATGACGCCCTATCCGGTGCGCAGTGCCATCACCCACTTTTCAAGCGATTTTAGCCGCCGCTAGGAGGCAGCCATCATGGTCGAATTTTACCAACCCCAAGCCGATTTTGGCACTCCGATGAGCGTCGGCAAACAACTGGTGACCCTGAGTATCGACGGCGTCTCGGTGACCGTTCCCGAGGGCACCTCGGTGATGCGCGCCGCCGCCGAGAGCGGCATCAAGGTACCACGCCTGTGTGCTACCGATCAGTTGGCCTCGTTTGGCTCCTGCCGAGTTTGCCTAGTAGAAATTGAGGGCCGACGCGGCTTTCCAGCATCCTGCACCACCACCGTCGAGGCCGGTATGCAAGTGCAAACCCAATCCGATGCGATCGGCAAATTGCGGCGCAATGTGATGGAGTTGTATATCTCCGACCATCCATTGGACTGCCTAACCTGCCCGACCAACGGTGATTGCGAATTACAAGATACCGCCGGCGAGGTCGGCTTGCGCTCGGTGCGTTATGGCTTCGACGGCGACAACCATCTAGATGCTGAAAAAGATCAATCCAACCCCTATTTTACCTTTGACCCATCGAAATGTATTGTCTGCTCGCGCTGCGTACGCGCCTGTGAAGAGGTTCAAGGCACCTTTGCACTGACCATAGAGGGCCGTGGCTTTGAGTCCAAGGTCAGCGCCAGTCAAGCCGACGCTTTTATGGACTCTGAATGCGTGTCTTGTGGCGCCTGCGTGAACGTCTGCCCCACCGCGACACTCACCGAAAAAAGCATTATCGCCGCAGGAAAACCCGAACACGCGGTCACCACCACCTGCGCCTACTGCGGCGTTGGCTGTTCATTCAAAGCCGAGATGAAGGGCAATCAAGTGGTGCGCATGACACCCTACAAAGACGGCAAGGCAAACGAGGGCCACGCCTGCGTTAAGGGCCGCTTCGCCTTTGGCTACGCCACCCACAAAGACCGCATCACCACACCGATGATCCGCGATAGCATCGACGACCCTTGGCGCGAAGTCTCCTGGGACAAGGCGGTCAACTATACTGCCGAGCGCTTTAAAGCCATTCAGGCCGAGTATGGCCGCACTAGCATTGGCGCTATCTCATCGAGTCGCTGCACCAATGAAGAGGTCTATTTGGTGCAGAAAATGGTGCGCGCGGGCTTTGGTAACAACAATATCGACACCTGCGCCCGCGTCTGCCACTCACCGACCGGCTTCGGCTTGAAGACCACGCTCGGTGAATCCGCTGGCACCCAGACCTTTGCTTCGGTGGCCGAGGCCGACGTAGTCATCGTCATGGGCGCCAACCCCACCGAGGCGCATCCGGTATTTGGATCGCGACTAAAGCGCCGTCTCCGCGAGGGCGCCAAACTGATCGTTATCGATCCGCGCAAGATCGAACTGGTGAGTTCGCCACATATCACCGCCGACTACCACCTGCCAGTGCGCCCAGGCACCAACGTCACAGTGTTGAATGCATTGGCGCACGTGATAGTCAACGAGGGACTCGAAGCGCGCAGCTATATAGAGGAACGCTGTGACGTCGAAGAGTTTGAACGCTGGCTGATGTTTATCGGCAATCCGCGCCACGCGCCCGAGAACACCGAAGAGATCACCGGCGTACCCGGTGCAGATTTACGCGCTGCCGCGCGTCTATATGCCAGCGGCGGCAACGGCGCCATTTTTTACGGGCTCGGCGTGACCGAACATAGCCAGGGCTCGACCGCGGTCATGGCAATCGCCAATCTCGCCATGCTCACCGGCAATGTCGGTCGTGAAGGCGTTGGCGTCAATCCATTGCGCGGACAGAACAACGTTCAAGGCTCTTGCGACATGGGCTCATTTCCTCATGAACTGCCCGGTTACCGGCATATTTCGGATACCACAACGCGGCAACTCTTCGAGAGCGAGTGGAACGTAACGCTCGATCCTGAACCCGGCCTGCGCATTCCAAACATGTTTGATGCGGCTTTGGATGGGGACTTTAAAGGGCTCTACTGTCAGGGCGAAGACATCGCTCAGTCCGACCCCAACACCCAGCACGTCGAGGCAGCGCTGCGCGCTATCGAATGCCTCGTGGTACAAGACATATTTCTCAATGAAACCGCCAAGTTTGCCCATGTATTTTTACCCGGCGCATCCTTTTTGGAAAAAGACGGTACATTTACCAACGCCGAGCGACGCATATCGCGGGTGCGCAAGGCAATCCCGCCACTCAGTGGCAAGGCCGATTGGCAGGCGACCATGGCGCTTGCCAACGCCCTAGGTTGTCCAATGAATTATAGCCACCCATCGGAAATCATGGACGAAATCGCGCGCTTAACGCCGACTTTTCGGGGTGTTTCCTACGCCAAACTTGAGCAGCTTGGCAGTATTCAATGGCCCTGTAACGACCTAACGCCGGAGGGCACGCCGATTATGCACATCGACCAATTTGTCCGAGGTAAGGGTTTTTTTGCCATGACCGAGTACGTCGCTACCACCGAGCGCGCCAACCGCAAGTTTCCACTGTTACTGACCACCGGTCGGATCCTCTCACAATACAATGTCGGAGCCCAAACCCGACGCACCGACAACAGCCAATGGCATGCTGAAGACCTATTGGAGATTCATCCTCACGACGCCGAAGAAAGGGGCATCGCGCACGACGATTGGGTCGGCGTCAACAGTCGCGTTGGCGATACGGTGCTGCGCGCCAACGTCACCGAACGAGTTAAGCCGGGCGTGGTCTATACCACCTTTCACCACCCGGTGTCCGGCGCTAACGTGATCACCACCGACAACAGCGACTGGGCAACTAATTGCCCTGA
>DDJS01000078.1:3744-9724 GCA_002339165.1 Cellvibrionales bacterium UBA2618
ACAGCGTGGGCTGTTGGATCGAGCGCGGCAATAAAGTTGTCTACCCCGACATCAGTCGAGATCACGCGTAGCCTGTGGCAAGCAGACAACACCACGGACGACAACCATCGGGTGGCAATGGAAACACCCGTCGCGTTGGTGTTCAACGGTATTTCCCACGTGGTGATGATGTCAACGCCGGCAGACCTCGAAGAATTTGCCCTCGGATTCAGCCTATCAGAGGGTATACTCAAAACCCCCGCGCAACTGCTCGATTGCCATATAGAGCACACCGACAGCGGAATAGAGATACAGCTAACGATCACTGCCAAACCCTTTGCGGCGCTTAAACAGCGGCGACGCAATTTGGTCGGCCGCACTGGTTGCGGACTCTGCGGTGCCGAATCACTGCAGCAGGCGATCGTGCCGCCCACCAAGGTCAGTTCGACCATAAACCTCTGCCATCGGGCGCTGCAACGCGCCATTGCCGCGCTCGGTGAGCGACAGCGACTGCAGATAAAGACCGGCGCAGTGCACGGTGCGGCCTGGTGCGATAGCGACGGAAACATCCTCCTGGTGCGTGAAGACGTCGGCCGCCACAACGCGCTTGACAAGTTGCTGGGTGCCCGTTGTAGGCAGCCTAACGCAGACGCCAGCAGCGGCTTTGTGCTGGTCACTAGTCGCGCCAGTTACGAAATGGTGGCCAAGACAACCAGCGCCAACATTCCGCTATTGGCGTCCATATCGGCACCCACCGCTCTGGCGATTAAACTAGCTGAACAGTCGGGCCTCACGCTGATTGGGTTTGCTCGACCGGGGCGACATACGATTTACACTCACCCACACAGAATCTCCAGTGAGACGCATTGACATGTCACAACCACAACTCCAACGCCTGATCAAAATGATCAATCAAATCGCCCTCAACATGAGCGCTAACGGCGATACTAAAATGGTTGGCTATCAGGTTGCACAACACCTGGAAAAATTCTGGTCGCCGCCCATGAAAAACCTCATCATCGAGGAACCCATCGATGCCCAAATGGCGCTGTCGCCGATAGCGCAAATAGCCATCGATGATCTGAGATGTATGCAATTAGCCAAGCGCATCTAGGCAGTATCGCTTGAGCAATCCCTGCGTATTTTACGTGAACATAGTCGATGTAAAAAAGCATAATTAGTCGCGAGACTTACCTTTTGTGACTTTGCGCGATCGATGCAAATCCACCGACTTTGAAATTTCCTCAGTTTTTTAAAAAAATCAACTATGCTACTTGTGTAGTGCTGCACTTACTGCGGCTTATGTGTATGCGCGGCTCGATATCAACGACTGATCGAGCGGCAAAAATGAGGCCATTTCGACGTCTAAAAAATGTTGAGTATGCGCTCAAAATGAGCAGTAAAAAGCAAAGGATTGCTGATGAAATTACCGATAACCTTATGGATATTAGCCATTTTGCTCGCGACGTGGTCACCCCTAACCATAGCCGAGCCCTGGATCGATACTCGCGATCAATGGCTGCGCAGCGATATCGAGCGCCTCGCTCAGGCGCAGATAATCCGCGCGCCGATCAACACCTGGCCGTTGATGTGGCCCAGCCTTTTGGAGGATCTTAGCAACACGCCACTCGCGCAGATTCCAAAGCGATTAACCGATAGCCATGCCCGCGTTTTAGCCGCCGGCACTGCGGCTCTGCGCCTTCGGCGCAGTCACGTCTCGGCGCGCGCTGCAGGTGCCAATTCAGCGCAAACTTTTCGCCACTACGGCGCGTCAAATGGCGACAGAAGCCAACTGGTGCTGCGCAACCACCTAATGTCTGCGCATTTTGCAAGTAACCTTGAGATCGGTCTTCTGACCGACCCATGGGACGATGATCGCGTGCGTTTTGATCACAGTTATATCGGTTTAGCATGGGGCAACTGGGTGACCTTGTTTGGCGCCATTGACCGCTGGTGGGGACCCGCTTGGAGCAGTAACCTGATCGTTAGTAACAACGCCCGACCGACGCCGGGATTCACCTTAAAGCGTAATTATTCTGACCCTTCCGAACTGCCGATACTTAAACATCTCGGGCCCTGGACTAGCAGTTTTTTTATCTCGCAACTCGACGACCGACGGCACATCGAGGATGCCAAACTGGTCGGCATGACGCTTGGATGGCGTCCCGTTCCCAGTTTTGAAATTAACTTTCGCCGCACCGCACAATGGGGCGGTAGCGGCCGACCGCAGAGCGTCAGTAATTTTTTCAAACTGCTGTCTGGCACATCGGATAATTGCACCGCGGCCGAATGCAAGGACGATGAGCCTGGCAATCAACTCGGCGGCGTCGACCTGCGTTGGAATCTACCCTGGTTGACCAGTTCGATCTATGCGCAGGCGATCGGCGAAGACGAGGCCGGCGGACTACCGTCGCGGCGGGCTCATCAGTTGGGTATGCAATTCACACTAGACGCTAACATTTATTCGGGTATTGCCTTTGTCGAATTTGACGACACCCGCATCGGTTCCTACGAGCAGCACTACAACATACTTTATAACCACAATATCTATAAGACCGGTTACCGCTACCGAGGGCGAGCCATCGGTTCCACCTGGGACAATGACTCGCAAATAGTCAGTATTGGCACCATCGGTCGCTTCGACAATGGCGATAGTCTCGAATTGCGCTATAGCCACGGCAAAATCAATCGCGACAGCCACGATCGGCAAGCATCCAGCCAGCACTCAATCAGCCCCAACGGCGGTTCGTTGCGTACGCTGTCGGCTCGTTGGCGGCGCACGCTCGTCTGGGGTGAACTCGAATTTAGCGGGCGCTACACCGATGATCCGGTCGATCAGTACGGCCGCCAGGCTGAAAAGCTCCGAGTGGTAGCCTCGGCAACCTATGGCTTTGACTAACTCAGGTTTTATATCCGTTCCCGGCGACACGGGCAAACAGTGAATCCGATCGACGCTTGCGGTAAACTTGGCGGCTGTTCAGCAATTAAATAGGGGGTTTGTCACGTGTCATCGGTAAAAAAAGTCGTTTTAGCCTACTCGGGTGGTCTGGATACCTCGGTTATCGTCAAGTGGTTACAGCAAGAATATGGCTGCGAAGTCGTCACTTTTACCGCCGACATTGGGCAGGGTGAAGAGGTCGAGCCAGCGCGCGCCAAAGCTGAAGCACTGGGCGTAAAAGATATCTATATCGACGATCTCCGGGAAGAGTACGCCCGCGACTATGTCTTTCCGATGTTTCGCGCCAACACCATCTATGAAGGCGAGTACCTTCTAGGCACGTCCATCGCACGACCGCTAATCGCCAAACGTCTGATCGAAATTGCCAATGAAACCGGCGCCGATGCGATCTCCCACGGAGCGACGGGCAAAGGCAACGATCAGGTGCGATTTGAACTCGGCGCCTACGCGTTAAAACCCGGTATCCGCGTGATCGCCCCGTGGCGCGAGTGGGATCTCAATTCGCGCGATAAATTAATGGAGTACTGCGCGACCCATAAGATCCCAGTAGAAATGAAGCGTGGAACAAAATCACCCTATTCGATGGACGCCAATTTACTGCACATTTCCTATGAGGGCGGCAATCTCGAAGACCCATGGAGCGAGGCCGAAGAGGATATGTGGCGCTGGACAGTCTCCCCAGAGAACGCACCAGACCAGGCCGGTTATCTGACCATCAGCTATGCCAAAGGCGACATCGTCGCCATCGACGGCGAGACTATGTCGCCGGCAACCGTAATCGAACACCTCAACCGCGTCGCCGGCGCTCACGGCATCGGTCGACTGGACATTGTCGAAAATCGCTACGTCGGCATGAAAGCACGCGGTTGTTATGAGACCCCCGCAGGCACCGTGATGATGAAGGCCCACCGAGCCATTGAATCACTGACATTGGACCGTGAAGTGGCGCACACCAAAGACGAATTGATGCCACGCTACGCCAAGTTGATCTACAACGGCTACTGGTGGGCACCGGAACGAGTCATGCTGCAGGCCGCCATCGATCAAAGCCAAGCGGTGGTGAATGGCGATGTTCGACTCAAGCTGTATAAAGGAAGCGTGTCCGTGGTCGGCCGCCAGTCGCTATCAGACAGTCTGTTCGACGCCAATATCGCCACCTTTGACGACGATGGCGGTGCGTATAATCAGGCTGATGCCGAGGGCTTTATCAAGCTCAATGCGCTGCGATTGCGGATCGCCGCCAACCGCGGCCGCTCAATCTAGCGAGGACGGCAAGGCGCGGGGCCGCAGCGCGACCCAACCACGCGCTGATCGTTGTCCTTACTGCAAAAAAAGAGCTGCAAAAAGAGAACAGCAGTATCAGACGTGTGCTGTCGAGGGCGCGGTATCAATAGCAGAGCATCGGGCATACCCAAAGCGCGAATGAGATTGGCTAACAGAGGCGAGGAAAGTTTTTATGGATGTCACGATTGCCGACATAGAGCGCGCTCAGGCGCGCATCCAACCTTACATTCACCGCACACCCTTAATGACCAGCCAACTCATCAATCGCTCGGTCGGTTGCGAACTCATCTTCAAGACCGAAAACCTGCAGAAAATAGGTGCTTTTAAAGCACGCGGTGCCTGTAATGCACTGTTTTCACTAAATAATGCCACTCTAGAACGCGGCGTTATTACCCATTCATCGGGTAACCATGGCGCCGCCTTAGCCTGGGCGGCGCAACTGCGGCAGACAGCCTGCTGCGTCGTGATGCCGTGCAATGCCCCCGAGGTTAAAAAAGATGCAGTGGCCAGTTATGGTGCTGAAATCGTCTTTTGCGAACCCTCTATGGCTAGCCGAGAGGCGAATGTGGCTGCGCTTATCGCCGCACGGAGGAGCGAGCTAGTGCACCCTTACGACGATGACCACATCATCGCAGGGCAAGGCACCGCAGCGTTAGAAATCCTCGAGCAACTCGACCGCCCGGTGGACATTTTGATGACTCCCGTCGGTGGTGGCGGCCTGTTAAGTGGTTCTGCTATCGCCGTTAAAGACCATAAAAACCGAGCTTCAACGCTTGTCATTGGCGCAGAACCCGAGGCCGCAGACGACGCTTGGCGGGGGTTTAAAACTGGCATTAGAGTTACCGAGTCAACCCCCTGCACCATCGCCGATGGATTGCGCGGTACGCTCGGCGAGCGCAATTTTAAAATTATTATGCACCGAGTCGACGGTATTTTTTTGGCCTCAGAAACCCGCATCATCGAGGCCATGCGACTGCTGTGGACACGCTTAAAAATCCTCGTTGAACCCTCGGCTGCAGTCCCGCTGGCAGCGATCATGCAACAGCCGGAAAAATTTTCCGGCAAGCGTGTGGCGATTGTCTTGAGCGGTGGCAATCTCGACCTAGACGCATTGCCCTGGTAAAAATCACTGCTTCAGTTTAGCCTGCACCAAGCGCGGCGCACAGCCTCTTGGGTCGAGTCAATGCTTAGACTGTAAAGTTGATCTAACGAGCTGTTATAAATGGTTCTAACCCGACACAAAAAATCATCCTGCATTGATTGCACTAGGATTGATCGCTCTATGATGGCAGTATCGCAGAACTAATAGTCGATTCTTAATCGACTATTGTTTTATTATGGTAACTAGATTTCCGACTATGGCAGCAGGAGTTTGAACACGATGGACGCTCAGCAACCGTTTAGCCCAAGTGAAATTGCAGAATTACGCACCCTCTTAGAAATTGAAAAAATTAAAACTCTGCGCACCCAGTATTCTTATTATATGGATAGTCGGCAGTTAGAGGCGTTGGTCGGCTTGTTTGCCGACAACGCTGTCTGCGAATTCGGCCCTTATGGCAACTGGTCGGGTACCGCCGCCATTGCCGATGGATTTAACAGCGAATTTAACGACACGCTCGATCAACCATTTTGGTCGATGCACGCCAACACCAACCATCAGGTATCGATCACTGGGCCAGACACTGCCGAGGGCCAAATTTATCTATTGGACATAGTGACCGATAAAAAGCCCGATGAAAATCCGTTTATATGGTTCGC
>DDJS01000078.1:10108-12204 GCA_002339165.1 Cellvibrionales bacterium UBA2618
ATTCACTTTTTGTGGCCACAAAAACACCTCGATACCGGTTTTATAAAGCTCTGAGATTAACCCAAAATAGGCCCCGTCAACCCAGCCTTTAAGACGATGGGGTGGGGGCCGATAGCCATCGCCTAGAGTATCCGCCAAGCAACTCTAACACTGCATGGTTGCTGCCCTTGACCCTAGACCATAGTCTAGGGTTTAAAGTTGCATAATTGAGGTGCTTATGATGTTAAAAATAGGCGAATTAGCAAGCAAAACCGATGTTTCCCACCATACACTGCGATTTTATGAGCGTCAGGGTTTAATCGCACCAGCAGGACGTAGTGACAGTGGTTATCGGCTTTATTCCGATCTCGACGTGGACCGCGTAGGGTTTATTTTAAGCGCCAAAAAAGTTGGCTTTACGCTGCTAGAAATCCAACAACTGCTGGAACTCGAGATCACCAAAGATGACAATTCTTGCGGCGACGTCAAGTGCTTTGTCGACAAAAAAATTAGCGCCGTCAACCAGCGCATGCTGGAGATGAAACGGATTAAAAAATCGCTGCAGGCGCTCAGTAAAGCCTGCTGTGGAGGCAGCGTACCGGCCACTCAGTGCACTATTCTCGAGGCTTTGAGCGAGCAAAAAAATTAGGCTAAATCGATGTTATTGATACAAAACTTTGTCCAATTGTTTGTTGAATCCGCGCCTTGGCTGTTGCTGGGATTGTTTTTCGCCGGTTTGATGAAAGTCTTAGTGCCGAGTCAACTACTAGCCAAACACCTCGGTGAGCCCGGCCTAATGGCAACCGTTAAGGCAGCGCTACTGGGAGCGCCTCTGCCGCTTTGCTCCTGTGGTGTCATCCCCGCAGCCCTGGCACTGCGCCGCAGCGGAGCATCCAAGGCCGCCACCGCGTCTTTTTTGATCTCGACCCCAGAGACTGGCGTCGATTCGGTATCCGTCTCCTACGCTCTCCTCGGCCCGTTTATGGCGGTTATCCGCCCGGTCGCCGCCATCGCCAGCGCTATCGTCGCCGGCATGATGATAGGCCACGATAAAGAACCCACGGACCGTCACCCCGAGCCGCAAAACACCCAAAATTGCTGCGACTCACCACAGTTAGTTCCAGAGCCAAGTGCGAGCGACGATAAACTGGCGCGCAAGGACGCGACGGCAGCCGACCACCGAGACCCACAGCCGCCTCTGATCATGCAATTACGCACTGGATTGCGCTTTACTTTTGTCAATTTGGTCGGCGATATTGCCATTTGGTTGCTGATTGGCCTGTCGTTTGCTGCGGCGATCAAAACCTATGTGCCGAACGAGTTTCTTGCCCAATGGGGCGATAGTATCATGGCATTTATAGTGATGGCGGCGGTCGGCGTACCCATGTACATCTGCGCCCTCGCATCCACGCCAATCGCCGCAGGCTTGATGTTTTCGGGTGTCTCACCGGGGGCCACGCTGGTATTTATGCTGGTCGGCCCGGCGACCAATATAGCCACTATCGGCTTGGTCAAGACCGAACTGGGCAATCGTGCACTCGCAGCTTACCTAACCAGCGTGGTCGGTGTCAGCTTCGCATTTGGCTATTTGACAAACTTTTTGGTGGCGCGGTGGGACATGGGCTTTCCGGTGCAGGAACAGGGTACCCACAGCATGCTCAATGGCCACTTGGCGCTGGCCTGTAGCGCCGCGTTGGCAGGCTTAATCCTGTACGCGCTGGTGCAAAAATATGGCCCCACAAAACCCCTCAACAGCGCCCCGGCATCGACTGACAGGGCTTGCTAAAGAGCCCTTTGGGAGGTGCCATAAATCCGCCCGAGTCATGCTCACCTCCGCGCGCGCTCGACATCCTGTTGATGAAGCTTAATGCCGCGCTCCTTTTGCACTCGCCGTCGCTGCCTCGAGCGCCGCTAAGCCCAAGACCGTCAATACAAAGACACCCTGAAGATGTCGCCGAGAGCGACCCTATAGACCGACAGATTGCCGTGCCCTAGAGCACGCTAATCACAAAAAAAACCGAAATTGCCCTCGATAAACTATATATAGACATGGCAATGGCTGCGCGCTTAGTCGCATAGCCGGCGCATAGCGATTTTTTTGTGGATATCGCCTAGAC
>DDJS01000012.1 GCA_002339165.1 Cellvibrionales bacterium UBA2618
CAATATGGGACCTGACGACATGGACTACGGCAATATGGGACCTGACGGAATGCCGATGACCACGGCTGTCGATCCTGCTGCCTGCGAGGCCGCCACGGCGATGATCAACGATGCGGGTATCAACCCGCGCGAATTGGCTGAAATGTTCATGTCCGCTGGCCCAGAAAGCGATCCCATGCCAAAACTCGCGGACGCTTATTTCGATGGCGACATCGAAGCCGCGATAGCCTTGATGGACGGTTTATCGCAAACCAATACAGATCCAGTGATGTGTGGACACATTGAACCACCGACGTAGCCCACCACTGTCTTAAAAGGGGCTGTTACGGCAGCCCTTTTTTGTGCCCTAACGGCTTTTGAATCGATACTAACTCTGCAAAAATTCGGTCGCCCTAAAGATTAGCCATACACACCGAGGGTATTTTCATCTATCCTTGCGCTGCTTCGCCCCAGGGCTGACAAGTCAACCCTCAAAGATGACATTTCAATATCGATTGTTACCGCGGCTCGCCAGCTCCTCACGACACCATTAAAAAGGATACCACTGTGAATCCCGAAAACAAAACCATCGTTATCACTGGCGCAGCCCGAGGCCTAGGGCTATGCATGGCGGAGACCTTTGCTCGTTGCGGTGCCAATATTGCGCTGATCGACCTCGCCGAGTCCGAGCTAGCAACAGCTGTAGACATTTGCCAAGCCCACGGCGTCGACGCCCGATGCTACGCCGCAGACGTCTCCAACGAAAGTCGTGTAGAGACCGTGTTCACCCAGATCCAAACAGACTTTGGCTCCGTCGACGTTTTGATTAACAACGCGGGCATCATCCGCGATGGCCTGTTAGTAAAAGGTAAAAATGGTATCGTTGAAAAAAAGATGAGTCTCCAACAATGGCAGTCAGTGATCGACGTCAATCTCACTGGCGTTTTTCTTTGCGGTCGAGAGGCGGCGGTTAAAATGATCGAAAACCAGAGCGCCGGTGTAATTATCAATATCTCGAGCATCTCCAAGGCTGGTAATATGGGTCAGTCGAATTATACCTCGGCAAAATCCGCAGTGACCGCTATGGCTGTTACTTGGGCGAAAGAACTCGCGAGCCACGGAATACGCGCTGCTGCCATCGCACCCGGTTTTATGGCCACCGATATCCTCAAAGACATGAAACCCCAAGCGCTAGAAAAAATATCGCAATCAATCCCTCTACGCCGCTTGGGTGAGCCCCAAGAAATTGCCAACACTGCCCTATTTATCGTCGAAAACGACTACCTCAGTGGTCGCACCATAGAAATTGACGGTGGACTGCGCATCTAGGTCCGCCGGCGAGCACAGCCCTGCTGGCGAGCGCTCAAACCGCCCTAGAAGAATACTTTTTATCGTTGCAACGTGCCTTTTGTTGGCCGCTCGGGTTACCATGACAGCGGCCGATATGCGCATTTTATGGCACGTTTAAAACCACCAAAAATGACCACTAACGACACCTTTAAGGCATTTAAAAAACACCATGGCGTACGCAGTCAAAGAAATCTTTTACTCACTCCAAGGCGAAGGTGCACACGCTGGTAGGCCAGCGATATTTTGCCGTTTTTCTGGATGTAACCTATGGAGTGGTAAAGAACAGCACCGCGCCGATGCGATTTGCCAGTTCTGCGATACCGACTTTGTTGGCACCGACGGCGATGGCGGTGGCAGCTTCGCCGACGCTAGCCAACTGGCAGTCCGAATAAAATCGTTTTGGCCGCAAAATATCGCAGACAACACCCATCCCTACGTCGTCTGTACGGGCGGTGAACCCCTATTGCAACTGGATCCGCCATTGATCGATGCTCTCCACGCGCAAGGCATCGAAATCGCGATTGAAACCAACGGCACACTGCCGGTACCCGACGGTATCGACTGGATTTGCGTGAGCCCAAAGGCCGGGGCTAAATTAGTGGTTGAAGCCGGCGATGAACTCAAGCTGGTATATCCACAGGACGGACATCAACCGGCGGATTTTACCGCCTGTCAGTTTGACCACTTATTTTTACAGCCACTGTACGACGCAAATCAACCACAGCATGTCGCCAATACCGTCGACTACTGCCTAAAGCATCCGCGTTGGAACCTGAGTTTGCAGACCCACAAATTACTCGGACTACCCTAGCGACGACCCAAGGCGGCTCAATATCATCTTTCCCATGCTGGCGTGTCGGTCATTAGCGCGCTGACCTGGCCCAACGGGTATTTTACAGGCTGAATGGGCTTG
Organism: Cellvibrionales bacterium UBA2618; assembly: GCA_002339165.1. Lineage (GTDB taxonomy): Bacteria > Pseudomonadota > Gammaproteobacteria > Pseudomonadales > Porticoccaceae > TMED48. The sequence goes on from DDJS01000012.1 coordinate 2,243, forward strand.
TGTTTTAATCTATGACGTCGACTGACGGCCTCGGCAATTGGCTTCATTATTGATTGACCGAGCAATTGATTAACGAAGCTATTTATTTACAAAGCTTTAATAACGAAAAAATTAAGCGAAAGCGGAGCAGCGCGATGCAAGGTGAATCAAAACTTGAATTGGTAACAACGGGAGGCGGTCAGTCTAGGGGATCATCGTCATCGCCGGGCAGTAGCCACTATTCATCGGCCGCCTCGGGAACCGAGTCGGCCCCGTCGATCCAAGAGCTGGATCTAAGTCGTCGAAAACTCTCAGCGTTGGATCTATCGCGCTACCCTAACTTAAAGGTGCTGGACTGCTCAAGCAACCACCTTAGCAGCCTCGACCTGTCGCATACCCCGGCGTTGAAAAGGCTCTTCTGCTACAACAACCAGCTCGCTGGACTCGATTTTTCGGCAGTGCCGGATCTCGAATTACTGCACTGCGGCGGTAATCAACTGAGCGAACTCGACCTGTCTCAGGTACCCAATCTCACTCGGCTATTCTGTTACAAAAACCGCCTGACCGATCTCGATCTGGCGAATACGCCAAAATTGAGCAAGCTGTTTTGTGACTGGAACCGCCTCAGCGCGCTGCAACTAAGTGGCAACCCAGAACTGACCTCGCTGTGCTGTTACGCCAACCAATTGAGCCAGCTCAATCTAATGGGATTGACGCGACTGCAGAAGCTCAGTTGTCGCAACAATCAGTTGCACGATCTCGACCTCTCCCACACCCCGCAACTAAAAATGCTCTACTGCAAGAACAATTTTCTAACCCATCTTGACATCACTCATACCCCGCTGCTTAAAGATAAAGATTTTAGTTAAGCGCTACCACCCTGCCAGCCTCCACGCTAACCAACGCGCTTTGCGCGAAACGATAGCCCGCGGTTGCGCGCGCACTCAACGGCGATCCAAGAGCGTCTCCATTTCGTTCATAATAGCGTTCACCCGCGCTACCAATGCCCGATACGGCGCCGCTGTCGCCATATCCACACCGGCTTTTTTCATCAACTCATAGGGGTAGTTTGAGCCACCGGCTTTGAGCAATTAAATAAAGTCTCGCTGCGCCAGCAGATCGTCACTGACGATCTTTTCCGCCAAACCCACCGCCGCAGTGATTGACGTTGCATATTGGAAGACATAAAAATTATGGTAAAAATGGGGAATATAAGCCCACTCCAAGGCGTAGGCAGGATCGATGGTAACCACCCCAAGGTCGTGCCCGTGATAACGTCTCAACAGCTCGAGATAAAGACTCGACAGCTTGGCTCCGGTGAGTAGTTCGCCCGCCGCCACCGCTTCGTTCATCGCCAATTCAAATTCAGTAAACATCATCTGACGAAAAAAGTGCCGCACAAAGCCTCGAGACCACTGCCCAAATAAAACAGTTTTCCCTCGTCGGTCTGCGCCTCGCCGATCACCAAATCCTGCAACAACATTTCGTTCATGATCGACGCGGTGTCGGCAATAAAAGTTGAGTATCCGGTATTTTCCAAGGCTTGTGCGCTGTTGGCCAGAATCGAGTGCACGGCGTGGCCGTATTCGTGGGCAAAGGTCGAGGCACTGTCAAAATCGTCGTTGTGGTTGAGTAATACTTAGGGATCAACATCGTATGCACCGCCCGCCATGTAAGCACCCGAGCGCTTACCGTAAGATGGGTAGACATGCATCCAGCGGCCCTCGACTCCGCGATCATACCCGGCCATATACTCCTCGCCTAGGGGTTCCAGCGCGAGCCATGTCAAGGCGATAGAATCCTCGATGCTAAAGCGTTTGTCGAGCGCCACCAACGGCGGATAAATGTCGCAGTAGTGCATATCGTCGTCGATCTCAAGCATCCGCTTGCGAATTTAAAATAGCGGTGCAGGGTCGGCAGAGCCGCCGTTCACCTCGCTGACCAGGGTGCGATAGACCGCCTCTGGCATGTTGTCATCAAACAACGCCTTGCCGAGCACTGAATCGTAGATGCGTACCGCGCTAGTAAACACCTGCGCCTGCATCTGCGAGCCCATCAGCGCGCCGAGCGTCGCCTCATAATCACCCTAAACGCCCCAAAATGTATCGAAAATTACTTTACTATCCTCGCGGGCGCGTGCTCGACGCCCAATAGAATAGCCCGACTGGCTCAACCGCAGGGGGTTGCCATCAGAGAGCGTCACCGTCGGCCGCGGCAAATTGGCGTTCGCCAGCACCGAGTAAACCGTATTCGGCGTACCGATAAGTGTGCCGGTTTTTGGGAGAAGATTTTCGGACTCTTTCGAGAGCTTATGCGGTCCCTTGCGAAACGCTTGTTCGAGATTAAAAGCATGCACCGCCAGCCCCGGTTCGGCGGTCAAAAAAAACCGCACGGTGCCCTCACCAAGCGCCAACAACTCAGGATTGAACCAGCTGGTGGCCGCGCCAATATCGGTGTACGAATTCTCGGCAAACTCTCTATGCTCGGTATTTTCGGCGTCGCCAGTATCTTCGTCGGCGAGCAAACTGGCGTAGATATAAATACGCACTAACTGTTTACAGCTTTTTGAAATGCGGTCGGTAGCCTGCAGCAGTGCCTGCGCGCTATCACCCAGTGTCCCTTTGAGTGCCGCCAAGGCGTGTATTTTTTGTGCCGCGGAATCCCAGGCCGCATCCCAGACGTTACCGTCGCTGAAGAGGTCGGTCAAATCCCAGAGGTATTGCGGATCGTCTGGCCCAATGGCGGCAATCGCTGCGGTGATGGCTGAACGCTGATCATCCGGTAATCTTATTCATCCACCAATAACCAAAAAAATAAACAGAGCTGTAATAAATTGAGCACCTTTCGAAAACCCATGTAGAGCTAATCCCTCATTCGTTGATTGTTGATTGTTGATTGTTGCACATCGGGGACTTACCATTGGCTTGAAATACTACCGTCAAGCACGTACAAAAAAACCTCCGAAGGCGTTAATAACGCTGATTTATATTGAACTATTAGAGCCAATACGTCAGGCTTTAATGTCTAGGCAACGTCACCTGACAGCTCGAGGTCAGCTTAAAGTTCGAAGCGAGATCGACGGCTGCCAAAGGCAAAAACGGCATCGGGTCAGTGCGACAGCGCAGACCGCCCGAGACAAGGAAACGGTGAAAGCTCACAGGAAAAGCCCTACGCATCGCATATAAGATAACCCAACGCCGCATCATGGCAATAAGCCATTGCCGAAAAAGATGTTCAACAGACTCCGTCAGTATCAAAACTAAACCTTACACTGACCAAATAAAGGATCGCCATGACCGCTGACTGCGACCACAAAAACCTACATATTCGACCGGCTATCCGCGGTGATCGCGAGCGCCTGCTGGCGATGATGCCACAGTTGGCCGATTTTGATATCCCCGTGAGTCGCCAACCCGAGCACCTGTGGCAGGGCGATGCTGCATTGATGGATAACGTTTTGCGCGGTGATTCCAGCGATTCATTTGTCGACGTTATCACCGACAGCAATCGGGGCATCGTCGGCATCGCGATGGTGACGATGCGTAAAGAATTACTCAGCGAGCACCCAAGCGCGCATTTAGAGGCGTTGATCATCGATCCTGCATTGCGCGGCCGGGGCATCGGTAGCGCACTGATGCAGCATGTCGAAACGACAGCGCGCTCGCGCGGTGCGCAATCGCTGACGCTACACGTCTTCAACAACAACCATACCGCGCGCAAGCTTTACCAAAGTCGCGGTTTTGAGAGCGAGTTAATTCGTGCCATAAAGTGGTTGTGATCTAGACGCGTTCATCGCGCTCGGTTTGATCGACGGTCGCGCCAAGCGGCCTCGGCCGCGCCTGATTAATCAGCGCACCGCCGAGGATCAACAATCCGCCCAATAGGGTGCCGGTAGAAAGCGTCTCGCCGAGAACCAAGATACCAAGACAGGCCGCAAAAACGACCTGAATATAACTCAGCGCCGTGGCTTTAGCCGCCGATTCCAGTGCCACTCCGCGGGTCAATCCAATTTGACCGATTTGAGTAAATACCCCAATCGCCAACAACAACAGCCAGTCCGAACCGATCGGCATAATAAACTCCCGCCAACCGATCGCCAGCGTTGCCGGCAGACACACCAATGGAAAGTACAGGACGATCACCGAGGGGTGCTCAAAGCGGCTCAAATAACGAATCAGGGTGTAGGCAGCACCACTACCGGCAGCGCCGAACAGTCCGATGCAGACCGCCACCAATGGCAACGTGGGACCGCCTAGTGCCATCGGTTGGGCAATACAGACAAGACCGAGTAGACCCAATAAAACGCAGATAACGGTCTGCACATGAATTCTCTCGTCGAGAAAAAGCCAGGCAAACAATGCCGTAAACAATGGGTTGAGGTATTGAATCAGGGTCGCCTCGGCCAGCGGTAAACGGGTCAGACTGGTATACACAGCGATCAGCGCCAGCAGCCCCAAAATACTGCGCAGCAACAACAGCGCTTTTTTATTGCCCAGCGGCGCAAGACCCAACCGGCGCACATCCCAATAGCTGAGCACCAGCGAAACTGCCGCTCTCGCGGCAATCATCTCCATCACCGGAAAACCGCGCAAGGAGGCAAGCTTAACGCACAGACCCATCAACGAAAAACCGCAGGCACTGATGATCATGTAAGTTGCTGCGCTCATTGGCATATCTGCGCCAGTGCACCTGCGGTCAGCGCCTGCAAATCATCGGGCCGCAACTCTATTTCCAGACCGCGACGACCGCCACTGACAAAGACCGTGGCATGTTGCCCAACCGAGGTATCAATGAGCGTTTTTAGTCTCCGCCTCTGGCCCAGAGGGCTTACGCCACCGAGCACATAACCGGTACTGCGCTCGACGTCCCGAGGCATCGCCATCGCCGCTTTTTTCGCACCCGCTGCCTTGGCTATGCGCTTCATACTCAACAGGCTGGCCACTGGAATAACGCCGACGGCTAAATAGTTTTCGTCCATCGTCACCACCAGTGTTTTGCATACCCGTTCGACAGCAACCGCCAATTTCATCGCCGCTTCAAGGCCATAGGATTCGTTGCTGGCATCGTGGTCGTAGTGGTGCAGCCAATAGTCTATGTTAGCGTTTCGAACGGCTTGAACGGCGGGTGTCACAGCAATTTCTCCGTCCCGAAATAGCATCGACCCAGCGACTCAAACCCCACCCAACACGATCGCTGTGCTGCGTGTTCAACACCGAGCGTCGTCGACCTCAGGCTAACTCGCAAGCGTCGCCGAAGGCCAGTCGTGGCGAGCGCTCGAACACCGCCTCGGCTTTCCCCACGCCCAGCGAACAGAGAAAATTCGCGCGTATGTCAAGATTAGGGAAAAACTCTCGCTCAACTCCAGCGGCGTCAAACCCAGACATCGGCCCGACGTCTAAGCCCATGGCACGGGCGGCAATCATTAGGTACGCACCTTGCAATGTGCTGTTGCGCAGCGCTGTTGCGTCGGCAAATTCAGCGGATCCAGTAAACCAATCTCGCGCAGATGGCGCGTGCGGAAATAACTCCGGAATACGATCATAAAATTTTACGTCATAACCAATAATCGCGCAGACTGGCGCCGCGCGCGTTTTTGCTTGATTACCCGACGACAGGTGCGGCATTAACCGTTCGCGCGCGGCCTCACTGCGCACAAAAACAACCCGCGCTGGCGAACAGTTGGCGCTGGTCGGCCCGTACTTCCAAATATCGTAGAGACGCTGTAAATCGCTGTCGCTAATCGCCCGGTCATGCCAATCGTTGTGGCTGCGAGCGGCGGTAAAAAGTTGCGCTAAAGCGCTGGTATCGAGAGGCTTTTTCATAG
>DDJS01000051.1:0-15572 GCA_002339165.1 Cellvibrionales bacterium UBA2618
TGCTAAAGTTCACCACATAATCAATTCGCTCCGGCAATAATTCGCGGTGCGCGGGCAGATCACGCTAGCGTACCCAACGACAGTCGATAATACCCTCCGCCACCTCCGGGTTGGTCGCGTCATCCTCACCATCCTAGGGCATTAAAAACTAGTGGGTGTTCTTGAGGTGTTTAATACCGTTGTGTCGAGTGGTGTGCCAAGTCGACACCAACTTACCCTCGATGGTTAACTTTTCGACCTCCAAAACGATACAATTGCGCCTCGCAGTTAATCAAAACATATAGCTTGGTCAGCAGTAAGCCCGTATCCATCTACCTATGTTCCCAGCGCGACACATTGTTCATAATCCCGGCACCAGTATTTGAACTCCGCAGCCGCAGGAATGCCAAGCGCGACAGCGCGCGCATGCGCGGGCATGAGATGTTCGACAAATCGCTTGATGGTGGCGTCCGTTCCCCAGGTGTGGCGACCCTCAAAGACCCGCGCCATGTGAGATCTCTCCTTGACCCAGCGCTGCTGTATCTTCAGTAGCTCGATCTGTAGACGACCTTTGCTCGCTGATAATCGACCCCAGAATGACCCGTGTGGTGCGATTCTATGGTTGTAAGTACTTTTGGCTTCATAGAACCGCTACAATGATGCTAAATAGCGGCTGGTTGTCCAAAATTATAAAATGTCTGTGGCATTATCATAAGACGCTCGATTGAATCGGCCGCGCAGCAAAATAGACTGCACAGAGAGACTATTCATTTATGATTAAAAAAACATTTAAAGTCGATTCTGACCAGCAGAATCTCGGCGAATTACATTATTACGTATGGAAGCCTGCTGCGCCCAAGGGATGGCTGCATGTTATTCATGGTATGAGCGAACACGCCCAGCGCTATGCGCCGCTGGCGCAGTACCTGAATGCCAATGGCTATTTAGTCACCGCCGACGATCATCGTGGCCATGGCCAAACGGGGGTTAGCTCCGGCGACCTCAACCACCTTGGCGATACCGATAGTTGGGCGCAAATGCTCGATGACCAGTGGCAGTTGATTCGTTCGCTCGGCCGGCAATACGGCATGCAACCGGTTATTTTGGGCCACAGCATGGGCGCTGCGATGGCACTTGCGTTGGGCCAAAAATTTAGCGCAGAATTTCGACAAAACCTTCAGGGATTAGTACTTTCAGCCGCCAGCTATGCGCCCAGCGTGAGCTATAGAATAGCCGCTGCAATCGCTCGACTAGAACGCGCGCGAGTCGGCGCTCGCAAACCCAGCGAAGTGCTGCGCTACTTGTCGTTTGGAAGTTTTAATCGTTTTTTTAAACCGGCGAGAACCGAGTCGGATTGGCTGTCAAGAGACCCACAACAAGTCGATAGTTATATTGCTGACCCACTTTGCGGCGGCACGCTTTCAACCCAGTCCTGGGTTGATTTTCTCGACGCCCTTGCGAGCCTTTTCAGCGCCGCCTCGCTGCGCGCTCTGGATGCCAGCAAGCCTCTGTTACTGATGTCTGGAGATCGGGATCCAGTCGGCGATCAGGGTAAGAGCTCGCGTGCTCTTCACCGCCAACTAAAAAAGGCCGGATTACGAGACCTAGAGATAGAGCTCTACCCGGGCGCTCGACACGAAATTTTTAATGAACTCAACCGCGATGAAGTGCAGGCGACGCTACTAAAGTGGCTCGACCGGCGGATTTTAATGCCTGCCAGCTAACCGCTAATCCAATAGACGCGTTTTCAAGGGCGCTACGAAACCGTTGACGGTGGTACAGAACAATCGGTGGGCAGCGTCCAAATCCAACTCATCGCTGAAGTAGGCAGACGAGCGCAATCCGATCATCAACGCATAGGTAATTTCAGCTAACTGGCCAATTTCGTCATCACTTTGATCGCCGCCCATACCCGCAGTAGCCGCTATGATCCCGGCCAACTGGGTTTTAAATCGCTGATCAAATTTCGCTTTAGTCTCAAGCAGCGTGGGATCGTTGACCGCAGCGCCAAAACACTCCAACATAAAACCAATTTCTTGTTTGGTGCTCGCTTCGCTCTTGAACCAAAAATCCGCGAGCATAGCCAATTGGCGATCGGCAGGATTCGACGTGATACTTACTATATTATCTAAAAATATCACCGAAACATTGGCAAAGTACTGCTCTAGTATCGCCTCTTTGCCTTTAAAGTAATACAGTAAATGGCTCGCTGACATTCCCGCTTTCTGAGCGATGTCAGCTAACGTAGTTTTTACATATCCCTTGCGTAAGATACAGTCGTGGAGCGATCGAAAGATGAGTCTTCGCCGCTGGTCGCCCCGCGAGGGCGCCACCTTCAATGATTCCATCAAGTACATCCATACCTCTAAAATTCAGCGCCGATAGTAACACCATCCCCCCGAGTCTAAAAGTCAAATACCAAATCGACGGCTTAATCTATAAGCTATTACCGGCCAAAGTAAGAACGCAGAGAGTATTGAATTTTATTCAAATTTCAAATAAGATTGCCGTTGAGTGGTTAGTCCTACAGGGGCGCTAAAAAGTTATGAAAATCGACGGATTTTGTTTTGTAATTACAGGAGCTGGCAACGGTATTGGTGAGGGAACAGCCATACTGGCGGCGGATTATGGTGCAAAGATCGTCGTTTCAGATACCGACGACACCAACGGCAAGCGCGTGGCACACATGATTTGCGAACGCGGCGGCGAAGCGGTTTACCAACACTGCGACGTTTCCGATGAAGACCAAGTCGCCGACTTGATGGCATTTGCCAATGCGACCTATGGCGGTATCGACGTCTTGCACAATAATGCTGGAATTCACGAGAGTATTATTAGCGATCAACTCAGCCTCGAGCAGATGCCAACCTCGGTATTCAACAAAGTTATGGCGGTTAACTTAACTGGCGCTTGGCTGTGTGCAAAATATGCATTGCCCTATCTACGCGCCAGCGCAAATGCGTCAATTATTAATTCTGCCTCCGTCAGTTCGATCTCGGGTTATCAAAATTGTGTCGCCTATGGGGCCAGCAAAGGCGGGGTCATGCAGCTCACCAAAATGCTCGCCGTGGATTTGGCCGCTGACAATATTCGGGTTAATTGCTACTGCCCAGGGTCGGTGCATACGCAAATGGTAGACAACTATTTGAAAGCAGCAGAAGATCCTGAACTGATGCTCAATTCTATGACTAAAACACACCTCATACCACGCATGGGCACACCCAAAGATGTTGCCGAGTTGGTATGCTTTTTGGCCAGTCCGCAATCGCAATTTGTCAATGGCGTTGCATGGCTTATCGACGGCGGTTCGCTGGCATGGCGCGGCACCTCAGATCAACTCGGCATGGAGACCTAACATGACAGAACTCAAACAACCTACCGTCACAGAGAAATTAGAAATTAGCGAACTGCTATCCAAGTCAGCCTATGCGCTCGATCATCGAGAAATAGACCTTTTGGAAAGTTGCTTTGCAGTCGAAGCGACTTTTACACTGCGCATCGCTGATGGCGACCTTATTGGTCCCTTTGAACCGCGCACCGGCATTATGCAATTGATGACAGATTCCATGGAGCGACAAACCGATCAGCGCAGACACGTCATTTCTAACGTGTTCTTTCAAGGCCAAGAGTCAGGCGGCTTTGCGGTGCAATCAAATTTAACCTTACTGGCCACTGAAGACGACCAGATACAGCTTGTCTCCGCAGGTATCTACACAGACGTTGTCGCCTGTATAGACGGGCAGTGGCAGTTTGTTCGCCGTCACCTCCATCTCGACAAGGCGTATTGAGCTTGAATATAGGTACAATTCCACTGAAGTCAGCGCTGCGAGCGCCGACTAGCGAGGCATTGGTGGATATTCCTAACCAGCGTAGGATCGATTTTGCCTCGCTAGAAAATCGTGTCTGTCGACTGGCTAATGGTCTTTCCGACAGGTGCCATGCGGTCAAAGGCGACCGCGTGGCGGTGCTATCGAAAAATTGTATCGAGTACATGGAAATTTTCTTTGCATGCGCCAGAGTCGGGCTTATCATTCAACCGCTCAACTGGCGCCTTGGCGACGACGAACTTACCCTTATCGTCGAAGATGGCAGTCCCAAAGTACTCATACATTCTGGCGAATATACCTCATTAAAACAACAGCTTAAAAAAACCACTGCAGTAGATCACTGGTTATCTTTTGGTCACGAAAGCGACGGCTCTTATGAAACTCTGCTGTCTCAATCGAACGCAACGGAACCCAGCATTTCGGCACAGATAGGCGACGATGACCCGGTCATGATTCTCTATACTGGCGGCACCACGGGTAAATCAAAGGGCGCACTGCACAGCCATAAATCGATCTACATGGGCATGCTCAATCAAACTGTAGCAGAGCGAGTTGTGCCGAGCGACGTGTACATGCTGACCGGACAAATGTTCCACATTCCTATCGCACTAGCAATTAACTATATGGCGCATGGCTGCCCCGTCGTGTTGATTAACTTTGACGCTAAGCTAGCGCTCGAAGTGATAGAAAAAGAGCGTGTGACCGCCTTCTTGGGTATCACCACCATGCTCAATTGGATGATGGCTGTAGAAAATTTTGAACAGTACGATATCAGTAGCCTACGCAACATTCAGTACGGTGGAGGCCCGATGCCAGCGACAGTGGTAGCGGCGGCGCTCAAAGCCTTCCCGTGCAATTTGATTCAAGGTTATGGTCAGACAGAGGGCATGACCATGAGCTTCCTGTCCCAAGAGGACCACATCAAGGCAGTCGCCGGCGAGCATCCAGAGCGTCTCGCATCCTGCGGCCGCGAGGGTTTTGTCACCAGTATTCGTCTGGTCGACGAGCATGGAGAACTGGTGCCGCGAGATGGCGTGACCCACGGCGAGATCATTATCAAATCTGAGGCTAATATGCTCAGCTATTGGCAACGCCCCGACCAAACCGCCGAAACCCTCCGCGACGGCTGGATGTGGAGTGGCGATATTGCCGTTTGGGATGAGGCTGGCTACATTTACATCGTTGATCGCGCCAAGGATATGATCATCTCTGGCGGAGAAAATATTTTCAGTGTTCAAGTGGAGGCTGCGATCCATAAGCATCCAGCAGTTCTAGAATCAGCGGTGATTGGCATCCCCAGTGAAGAATGGGGCGAAGCCGTGCATGCGGTAGTGGTTTTAAAACCCGGCTCTACTGCCTCTGCCGACGACATCATCACTGCCGCCAAACAAAACTTGGCATCATATCAAAAGCCGCGTTCGGTAGAATTTGTCGATAGTCTGCCCAAAGCACCGACGGGCAAGATATTAAAGCGCAACTTGCGCGATCCATACTGGAAATAGAGTAATAGATAACTATGAGTAGCCTACTAAGTGATGAATTGATGAGCGCCGTTGGGCGAACCAGCGAACCGCATCGAGAAATTGTTACGCGAAGGGATATTCGCAAATATGCGATCGCCACAGATAGTCGACAAGCCAAGTACTTATCCGGAGACGAGGCGCCTCCGATGTTTCACGTCTCGCTATTTTGGGATGTGGTACCCCTCGATGAACTGAGTCCTGATGGCGTGTCGATAGACAGTCTACTACCCACGTTCCCACTAAAAAAAGCGATGGCGGGCGGCCTTAAAATTGACTATTTCAGAACCATTAGACCAGGCGACTGGTTGACCGCAACACGCACTCTGAGCGCAATTTATGAGAAGGCAGGTCGCTCCGGCGCACTGATATTTTACGAGGTAGTGATGGACATAATGGACGACGAAAGTCGTCTAGTTATCCGCGAAAAAACTACCCGTATATTAAGGTAACAAGCACATGCCAACAGCACATCCAGCGTTAGAATTAGACCAGTTAAAGGTTGGCGATAGCCTCCCCCAACGGACATTTACGCCAGACAACAAGCAACTATTTCTCTACAACGCCGTGTTGTGGAATGCCCATCGTATACATTTTGATCACCCCTATGCCATGGAAGTGGAAGAGTATCCGGGTTTGGTCATTGCTGGGCCACTGCTTGGAGACTGGATGCATCAGTGCATTGAGGAGTGGTTAGGATCCAGCGGGCGGCTAATGTCCATCGAATACTCCAACCGCAGCGCATCCTATATCGGCGAATCGCTTTCATCGGGGGGCGTTATTACGCAGATCGATAAGGCAAACCGACAGGTTACGCTGGAAGTTTTTATTACCAACGAACAGGGCGATATCATTGCGCCCGGCGTCGCCACGGTAGAATTAACGTGATCAGCGCATCACCGCGGAGCAGCCTCTAAATGACCACGCTACGAGGAAAAGTTGCCATCATTGGCGCCGCTGACACCGAGGTAGGAATTGTACCCAATATAGGTGCTACCGACCTGTGCGTGCGCGCTGCGCTCTCGGCGATGCGCGATGCGGGTATTAACAAAGACCAAATAGACGGTCTGATTACCTGCGATTCGATGGCTGAACCGATTATGTACCATGCTGAGGCCATCGCCGAATATCTGCAAATATTCCCTCGCTATTGCATGTCAGTGGGCACAGGCGGAGGTACCACTTTTTCCATTATGCACCATGCCGCGTCGGCGATAGCGACCGGTATGGCGGATACTATTTTGATCGCTATGGCGGATAGTCTGCGCAGTGGTTTGACCCGCGAACAAGCCATGCTGATGCAGTCATCCACCGGGCATCCCCAGTTCGAACAACCCTATGGCCCCTCGGTACCCGCTTACTACGCCTTGATCGGTCAGGCACACGCTGCCAAATACGGCACCACAGCCGAACACCTTGCCAGCGTCGCGGTCGCCTGCCGCAAACACGCTGCACTCAACCCAACGGCACAGATGCGTGATCCAATCACTATCGAGGACGTGATTACGTCGCGTATGATCGCCGATCCGCTTCACTTACTCGACTGCTCCTTGGTCTCTGACGGCGGTTCAGCAGTGATTCTGACATCTGCCGAACGTGCCAAGGATTTTGCCCAACGCCCGGTGTATATGTTGGGTGTTGGCGAAGGCCACAGCCACGAACACATCAGCCAAGCGCAGAGCTTAACCACATCTGCTGCGTTAGAATCGGGCCAGAGAGCTTATCAAATGGCAGGGCTGACAGCAGCGGATATGGATTTTGCACAACTCTACGATTGCTTCACACCGACAGTGATTGTCGAGCTAGAAGATCTTGGCTTCTGCGCCAAGGGCGAGGGCGGCCCATTTGCCGCGTCTGGCGCGATCGAACTGGGTGGCAGTTTGCCTATCAACACCCATGGTGGGATGCTATCCCACTGTCATCCCGGAAACCCTGGATCAATGTTCGCGCTGACCGAGAGCGTGTTTCAGTTGCGCGGCAGCGTCGCGCCCGAGCGGCAAGTAAAAGGGGCCGAGGTTGCCATGGTGCATGCTCAAGGGGGCATTATGTCCAGCCACACCAGCCTAATTCTCGGCAATGAGGTCAACTGAGCATGGAAAAAATACTACCGCCGATCAACGCCATTAGCCAACCCTATTGGGATGGCTGCCGACAGGGTGTGTTGCGCGTCCAGCGCTGCATAACATGTGATCATCTGCAGCTCTATCCGAGAATATTCTGTACCCAGTGCACGGGTGAAGATCTTGATTGGATCGACGTCAGTGGCAAGGGTACAATTGCTAGCTATACCGTGGTTACACGCGCAATATCCAAGGCATACAGCGCGCCTTATGTGGTATCTCTAATCGATCTCGACGAGGGCCCACGCATGATGAGTTCGATTGTCCACTGCGACGGCACTCGATTAGAGGTTGGAATGTCTGTCGAGGTCGCTTTTGAATCTTGGTCAGAAACGATTATGATGCCGGTATTCAAAGTACTTTAGCGAGTACAGGAGGGTTTTCCGTTGGAAACAAAAAATAGCCACCGCCAAACGCACATCAACCCTCAAGCGCCAGCCAATTCACTCGAGGCGAAGCAGCCAGACTTGAATCTGGGTACCGAGTGTTATGGCACAGATGGGTATTTTGACCTGCAATCGATCGCTTTAGAGTTTCAAAAGCTCTGGTCCAAAAGTTGGCTATTGGCCGGTGTTACCTCAGACCTAGCCGAACTCGGCGATTATTTTCTTTTCGATATACAACACGAATCCATTATCGTCACCCGCTCTAAAGAGGGCATTCAGGCATTTTACAATGTCTGTAGTCACCGTGGCGCCATGTTGGTTACAGAACCCAGAGGCAATCAAAAGGTCTTCGTCTGCCCTTTCCATCGTTGGACGTTTCGCAACTCGGGCGATTTGGTGCGGATTACCGATGAAGATACCTTTGATCCCCGCGTCGTGGGCCACCGCCCAGGCTTGACAAAGGTGGCCTGCGAAACCCATGCTGGATTAATCTTTATCAGCATGGCCGACGACCCACCCCCGCTCAAAGAGGCGATTGGCCTACCGGACGGCTACTTAGAGCCTTACCAAATCAATAAGATGAAAGTCGTACGGCACGTTAGGAGCGAATGGGGCTCGAATTGGAAAGTCGGTGTCGAAGCCTTTTATGAAAGCTACCACCTCCATGCCGTGCACCCAGAAACCACCGGTATGATGGGGGATTTAAACGTCCAGTATGACCTCTATCCAGCCGGTGCCAGTCGTATGATTGTACCCTTGGGCCAACCCAGCCCGAGACTCTATGACCAAACCACAGTCAATGAGGGGCTGCAATTTTTGCTCGGCGAAGCGGGTATTGACCCAACAACATTTAAAGGCGATGCCGGTGACGTTCGTGGCGCCATACAAAGAGCAAAACGTGAGCGCGCGGAGCGTGAAGGACTCGATTACTCCGACTTTGTCGATGGCCAACTATCGGATAGCTGGGCGACTGGGATTTTTCCCAACGTACAGATTGGTTGCCACCCAGAGGCGCTTTTTCTGATGCGTTTTATGCCGCATATCAGCGATCCACAGCGCTTTTACTACGACACCATGACCTTGATCATGCCCACCGGTGACGCCGATGCCACCGCACCACAGTGGATGGGCTTACCCGAGGGTACAGACATCAGTGGCCGGCAGCGACCAGCCACCGAAAATTACAGTCTCGAAGAAGATGCTAACCTCGGCTTAGTCCTCAGCCAAGACGCGGCGTTTTTACCGCGAGTGCAACAGGGGATGCGTTCCAAGGGGTTCACTGGGCAACTCTGGGGAGAGCAGGAACAGCGCCTACGTCACTTTCACGTCGAATTACAGCGCCGCCTCGAGTTGGCTTAAGCTCGCCGAAGCGGTGGTCGCACCCGGCCATCAACAAACAACCACAGCCATCGGTACCGCAATGGCCAGCGCCGCTGCGGCCTTGCCCGATCGCCGATTACTTGCGTTTTCAAACATAGAGTGTCCAAGCCAAGAGTTGTCTCTGCATACTCCGCTTGCTGAGCATAGATCCCGTACTGGGAATAAAAAAAGCGTGACCGTAACCGGTCCTCAGCACACCTATTTCTTACATTCAAAAGTAGCCATCCGAATAACGCACTGCCCAGCCTTGCCTTGCGACTCCCGTGACAGCTCTCAACGGCATGCGCAAACGGGGCCGCCAGAGGCTCTAACAGTGCGCTGGCGACAACACTCGATTACTGATCCGAACAGTGTGCAAAGAAGAATCGACTAAGAATCGCTTGGGGGACCGCCCATAGCGGTATCGATAATCCATTGATTGAGCTGTTCAAATTCGGTTTCAAAGGGTTGCGTAATAACAAAATGAAACGGCGAGTAAAGCGCGGCGGCGATCACAAATATCTGAAACTGTATCATATCATCATCCCCATCCCAGGCTTGTTCATAACCGACATAACCGCTCACCGTGAGCAATAACAAGGCGATAGAAGTGAGATAAATATAATAGTGTTTATGAAAAAAATGGCCTATCTGATGCGGTATGATCAGAACGATCACCACGATTGGATAGAGCATTATCAATAAAATTCTAAGCAGTAATTGCATCGCGTTTTAACACCCGCAGGTTGATCCTCATAAAACTACACCAGATATCTACAAATATGCAATAACATTTAGCCTATCAAGAATCGCAGGATCGTCGAGTAATACCTGCAGCATTTATGTAAAACTCTAACTACCGAGATCTGACTGATTTTTTCTTCCCTCCACGACGCTCTAATCTCGCCTCTTCTCGCGCCGCTTTCTCAGCTTGCAAAATCACCAGTTCAGCCAGTTCTTTTTCGATCATCGCCGGTGTTTCAAAACTCACAGCGCCCAACATACCGGCGCGCAATTCGTTGACAAAGACGGTCGAAACGCGTTCTAAGTCGACCCGTCCGCCGCTCCGTAAGCAACCCCTTTGAGCGCCCAGCGCCTCGAGAAACTCAATTTCGGTAGCCGGCAAGCGGTCAAACTGGAGCCGTCGGCTGAGCATTTGCGGATAATATTTAAGCAGGTAATCGGCAGCAAAGAAGGCAATTTCTTCGTAGCTGGTCGCGGTATTTTTAATCGCGCCGGTGGTCGCTAGTCTATAGCTGCTAGGTTCGTTCTCTACCTTTGGCCAGAGCATACCGGGAGTGTCGAGCAGCATAATGCCATTGCGTAAATTGATGCGCTGCTGACCCTTGGTCACTGCCGGCTCATCACCAGTGCGCGTCATATGCTTACCGGCAAGATGGTTGATCAGGGTCGATTTCCCCACGTTGGGTATACCCGCGACCATCACTAGACTATTGGCGCCCTCCTTTCTGGGTGCCAATTTTTGGCACAACTGAACGATTTGTTCACTGCGGTCCTCAGTTTTAAGATCCACAGCCAAGGTTTTTGTCTGCTGCTGTTGTTCAAACTCGTCCTGCCACAAACGCGTCGTAGCCGCATCGGCGAGATCGGTTTTAGTAAAGATCTTAATTTTCGGTTTATCCGCACTCAGCGCATCAATCACTGGGTTCGAACTGCTATAGGGTATTCGTGCATCCAATATTTCGATCACTAAATTGACCCGCGGCAGCACTTCGACCATTTCTTTGCTGGCCTTGTGCATGTGTCCTGGATACCAATGTATTGCCATACCGAACTCGCCTTAGTGAATGCCCAGCACGGGCAGGTTTCTCTATAACCGGCAGTTAATTTCGCTCAATGCGCGCTCCGGTCATCGTTATTTTAAACTATAGTCACCCTTGTGCGCCTCAATTATCCCAATCTCGATTAGCGCCTGTCTCAGCATTGTCGACGAAGGCTCCGGCGGTGGCTTCGACTCTCACTCAATCTGCACCGCCAGCAGCCGCATTAGCCTCCGGCTCGCCATCGCCAACCAACCGTATAAACGAGCAATGTAATCACCCGATTTAGCGCTCGGCAGCTACTGAAGACAGCTCGAAAACGCAACGCCTAACACCTGTTTGACACGCACATTTTAATACATCAGTCAGCTAGAGGCTTCATCAGCAGGCTAAAATTATCGATTAATGTCATGATTCATTTGCCAAGGAAAATTAACCTATGGTAGCCTTTTGCCAATGCATAGGGCTCGGTGCGAAGCCAAAGTAGGCATCGAGCAACTCATCTCTTGGGAGCATCGCTATATGACAACCAAAATCGCTTTAATCACTGGCGCCGCCATCGGTATTGGTCGCGCCACGGCATTTAAGTTTGCCGACAACCATTATCACGTCGTGGTAACCGATATTTTATCATCTGAAGGCGAAGCAGTCGCAGAGACTATTCGCCAGCGCGGGGGGAGCGCCGACTATTATGATCTCGACGTTTCAGATACCGCCAACGTCAACGACCTCTGTGATCGCTTGGGCCATCAATTTGGCAGCTTGAGCGCGGTCATCAACAACGCCGGAATTGCCCACAAACAACCGCTGCAGACGCTGAGCGATGAGCAGTGGGACCTTACCATGGATATAGATTTAAAGGGTATGATGCGCGTCACTCGCGCCGCTAACACATTACTCGAACGCGACGGCAACGGCGCAGTGGTCTGTCTCTCCTCTATAGCCGGTGCCAACGTCGGGTGGGCAGAGCACATACCATACTCTGCGGCCAAGGGCGGTGTTACCGGACTGGTCAAAGGATTGGCGATAGAATTAGCCGACAAAAATATTCGAGTCAATGGTATAGCTCCCGGGCTAATACGCACCGCGCAGTCTTTGAATATAGAACACTCGGTGGGCCCTGAGGGCCTTGAGGCAATGACACCCGGGGTTCCGCTTGGGCGCATCGGGAGCCCAGAAGATATAGCCAATGTAATTGCTTTTTTAGCCTCGGAGGACGCCGCATATATGACCGGTCAAATTCTAACCGTCGACGGCGGACTGACCGTGTCACTGTAGTTTTGGAATCCACTATGGGTAAAGGATGACGCTGAAAGGCAAGAACAAACACTGGCAAGCAGCGTGGGCCTCGATCGATCGGTAACACCGCTTACACACGCCTAGCTCAACGCACGATTAATATCATGTCAGAGCCGAACCGCAGCGGCGTTTAGATATCTGCTTAAGCGTCTAGGTTTAAGAGTCTTCTTGCGTTGCGCCATGACTCAGGCTAGAAACTATTTCTGCCGCCGACTGCACGCTGGCGTATTTGGCCGCCAAATCAAACAAATTAGCCCGATGCGCGCTCTGGTTGCGATCACCCACCGCATCCTCGGCGACAATCACCTGATAGTTATACTGTAGCGCATCCACCGCGGATGCCCGCACGCAGCCACTGGTAGTGAGGCCAGTCACCACCAGCGAATCGACCCCTCTCCGACGTAATTGAACGTCTAGATCTGTGGCAAAGAAAGCACTCGGCCAGCACTTTTCAATTAACGTCTCGCTAGCCCGACGTTCTAGGCGCGAGTCGATAGCCACCCATTTCGAGTTCGCCGACAATAGATTAAGATCGGGAATCTTGTGTCTAAATACCGAAGCTTGACCGACATCTCGATAGATCACGGTAGTAAAAAAAATCGGTAATTCGGCGGCACGAAACGCCTCCAACAACGTGCAATTTGCCGCCACCACCTCAGGGCAGTCGACCCCCAATGGGCACGCCGCATCGGTAAAGCCATTCATCATATCTACGATCAGTAGAGCCGGTGATGTCCCAAGCCCAAGATTATTCGCCGTTAAATTATGGTCAGTCATGGCTGTGCCACCCTAGAGTCATTAAAATCTATGTACAAATCCAGCACACCAGACCGCAGTATCAACGCAACGTGCCGGCTGTGACTGGACATTGAGAACCGCTTATAGGGCATTTTTTTCTAACTGTCCTAGCAACCAGGCCTTGGCGCGGCCGCCCTTATCAGAACCGGTCATTTGGCAGGCAAGTTCCGAGGCCTCCAGCAATTTTTTTAAATCAATACCCGTTTCAAAGCCCATCTGCTGCAGCATCATGACCACATCATCGGTGGCGACGTTGCCAGTAGCGCCTGGCGCAAATGGACAGCCGCCAAGACCAGCGATGGAACTGTCGAAGCGCCGGATACCCGATTCTACCGCCGCATACACGTTGGCTAGCCCCATTGCGCGGGTATCGTGAAAGTGACAGCCCAGACGATTGGCATCATGATTTTGCACCAACCGAGCAGTCAAACTTCGCACCTGCTGCGGATCGGCGGCTCCGATGGTATCGGCCAAAACCACCTGATGGGCGCCGGCGGCTAAAAACTGGTCGACTAGCGACTCGCTCACCCGCGGATCGATGGGTCCTTCAAACGGGCACTCAAACACCACCGCGATCGTAGCGACGACTTGTATCCGGTCGCGAACGGCTTCATCGAGGATTTGTAGGGTGACACGGTTAGCTTCAGCCATGCTCATACCGACATTTTTTTGCGCCATAGAATCACTGGCATAGAGCACCATTACCACGCGGGTCAACCCGGCCGTACGCGCCAGTTGGTAACCTTTGAGATTGGGAATAAGCGCAATGTTAGACGCGTTGTAACGACTCTCTGTCTGCAGCGCTGCCACCACCAGATCGGTATTCGCCATCGCCGGCACCGCCTTTGGCGAGACAAAACTGCCGACTTCGATCTGAGTAATTCCAGCGTCTGCCAACGCGCAGATCAACGCCACACGCTGCTCCACCGACAGAAGTTTGGTTTGGTTTTGTAACCCGTCGCGTGGCCCGACATCGGTTATGAAAACTTTTTCACTCATAGTTCAAAGGCCGCTCCCGAGGGCATATTTCCTGTCTTTGATCCAGTACGCTAACGCTCTAGTTGCGACGCATGCCACCATCCCATACACACGCATATAGGTCTAGCCTAACACAGGTGTGTGGATTGAACTCAAGGCAACCCCACCGACATCCACAGCAGCGAATTATCCCGCCATATCGGGACACAACGCGCCACCCTAAGTTAGCGGGTTTTCACCGCTCATATAAACGTACACCTCTTGAAACTTATCCCCGCGGATACGCCAAAAATTGGTGTTATACAGCAGCGTGGTATTGCCCTGGTGGTCTATTAATTCGGCGGTAAAACAAGTGCTTATACGGCCGTTTTTAGCGTCTACCGTCGAAGTGAAATCTCGATGGATAATGGTTTCATAGCCCGCCATAAAGTCGACGAACATCCTACGAATGCTCTCTTTGCCATCGTGCACAACGAATACATTTTGTACCGTCAGCATGGCATTGTCGTGGAAGCAGTCGAGCACCGCATCTAAGTTCTTCGCGTCGACATTGGCGAAGTATTTGTCCAACGCTAGGTCGATAAGTCCCTGTCGCGTCAGTGAAGATTGATATTGCATATGTGACCCCCTGAGTCGCTAATGCTTTTTAAAGTCTCGGCGCTGCCCAACGGCAGCCAGAAGTTATTTCAAAAGGTTATCGCCGCTCATATAGACGAATACGCGCGAGAATTTACCATCCTTTAAATAAAAACGATTACAGTTTTCATAGCGCAGTGGGCCGCCGCCATGGGGTGTGATTTCGACCGAAAACTGCGAGCAGATAGCCTCGCTCTCAACGTCGGCGGTATGCACAAAATTACCGTGCCAGATCTGTGAAAAGCCTTCAAAAAGACCAGAAAACATCGTCGCGATGCCTTGGTCTCGCCCCTCGTGAACGGTCATCGAGGTCACTTCAGTCAGCACCGCATCGGGATGAAAACAGGCAAGCACTTGATCCATGTCGTAGTTGTCGACACCGTGAAAGTAGCGCTTGGTGACAGTATCAATATAGTAGTCGTACGGCAGATTACTCATCAGACCCCCCGGGGCAAAACCCCTCGTTTAATTAGTTATTTCGCGACAGTACAAGATCGTCGTTAGGTTGTTGTGGCGCCGGAAACGCGCGTTCACTATGGCATAGGCCAGTCTCAAGAAACATTTCGCAGAGTTTGTAAGAGATCAATCCGGGATTGATAACCGGCACCGGCAAGACCTGCTGCAAAAACGCATGAGACTGGTGCATGGTGGTTGAACCAAGAACGATAACATCGGCCTTGTCCTCCTCGATCGCCTTGAGCGCCTCGCTCTCCAATTTTTTGAAGATTACCTCTTCCTTTCCGGCGAGTAATTCGGCTAGATCGGGACGCGTGTCGATAGACCGCATAGAGGCACATCGCGCCTCGAGTTTG
Organism: Cellvibrionales bacterium UBA2618; assembly: GCA_002339165.1. Lineage (GTDB taxonomy): Bacteria > Pseudomonadota > Gammaproteobacteria > Pseudomonadales > Porticoccaceae > TMED48. Next base: position 15,496 of record DDJS01000051.1, read on the forward strand.
TATTCAGATAACACCTTGCGGTATAGATGAAACCACTCATCCCACATAGTAATAATGCTAAATTTATGCCCCAACAT
>DDJS01000051.1:15967-29449 GCA_002339165.1 Cellvibrionales bacterium UBA2618
CGCATACATACCGGAATCGCTGACGGTGTCGATACATACCGCGTCGTAGCCTTCTTCTTGCGCTTTGAGGCCGGCCTCGAAAACGCTCATATCCATGAGTTGGGCATCGTAATAGCTGTCGCCCAATGCCGCTCCCCAAGACACTGCCACAAAGTCAACCGACATGCCGTCGGCAATCATCTCGGGCGCTAACTGTGAGGCGCGGTTTGCAACACCCTCTTGGTCCATTGGAATTGGCACTATGATCTTGATTCTCTTAGTCACTGATGTACTCCCAAACGTGTTAATTTTATTTTTATCGCATGGCCAGCGGCAGGTCGGAAAACGCTATCGGCCCACACTAATGCATGGACCAACTACTGCTAGGTTTAAGGCAAATTATCCGAAAATAATGCATCTATATTAGCGTAGATTAGATCGTCAAAAGCTACACTATAACTAGTTGGATAGGATATTTGCAACACCCCACAAGACTTGCAGTTGCTAGCGTAATCGATCCAGAATTTTTAGGCGGAATTGCCAATGAACGATGCAACGAACCCTAATGCGATCTAACTTTGCTGTTTACCGCCCATCAAGCCCGTTTCAATCGGGCCAGTAATCCGCCGAACAAATTCATTAGTCACTCGGCAACTTACCCACCTAGTCCAACCCCAGTAGCGTTTGATCGCCCGCATCCAGCGCCCAGCAGAACCAATAATGATGCAGATGGCGGATCCAATAGCGCGAGAGAAAAAGGCATTGATGAGAAATTAGATGACAAAGCACCCAAAAAAAATCACTCCCTTGCGATTTGATCTGCACCTGCATAAGCATCGATTGAGCAACGGATAGGCCGACGTTTTCGACTCCTTGGGCCAGCGCTAGAACCGGCGAACATCTTTGACGGTCGACTACCGGATTCAATCACCAAACACGAGCATCACCCAGTCGCTGAAAAAGACTGCTGCATAATTAGCCATCCCACATCTACCGCAGGTTTAATTTTTTAGCCGAGCCCGCGCACACGACATTTGAATGTTCAAATAATTTAGACTGCGGCCACAGGATAGTCTTGACTCGCGCTCACTTTAAATGCAAGGTTCTGAACACAAAAAAAATAAAATAGCCTTTCATAGGAGCGTGAGATAATGTCGCTGACAACAGATCTAACTAACAAAGTGGCGCTCATAACGGGTGCCTCATCGGGCATTGGCCGTGGGGTCGCAATAGCACTGGCAAAATCTGGCTGCCATGTCTATATCAACTACCCCCCTAGCGAAGGCGATAAGGCCGCCCGCGATGTGCAAGCAGCCATCCAAGACGGCGGCGGTATGGCGTCGTTGGCGCCTGGTGATGTCAGCAGTGAAACGGCTGTAGCCGATATGTTCGACGAATTAATGGCGACCGCTGGACGATTGGATATTCTTATCAACAATGCCGGCATCGCTCGCTCTGCACCGATTGAAGATATTATCTTGGCAGATTGGCAAGCGGTTATGGCGGTGCACGTCAACGGAACTTTTTTGTGCACGCGGGCCGCGCTCCCGATCATGTATCGTCAAGATTCTGGTCGAATTATCAACACCGCGTCGCAACTCGCTTACAAGGGCGCGCCTGGGTTTGCCCACTATACTGCCGCCAAGGGAGCGATATTATCCTTTACCCGCACGCTTGCCTTAGAAATAGGCACGCGCAACGTCACAGCTAACTGCGTCGCGCCGGGCGCAACCCTGACGCCTATTTTAGATGACGTTCCAACGGACATACTCGAGGATATCCGCAACGCAATTCCGCGGGGAAAAATTGCCGAAGTCGACGATATAGTCGGAACCTATGTGTTTCTTGCCAGCGACAGCGCGGCCCATTTTCGCGGCCAGTGCTTGAGCCCCAACGGCGGCGATGTATTTTTATAAAACCATCAAGAAATGAATATTTAGCGAGCGCGAGGTCAATATGCGGGCATGGGAACTGAACAAATTCGGGTTAGACAATCTCACGTTGGTCGAGCGAGAGAAACCCACAATTGGGCCCACAGAGGTATTGGTGCAGTTGCATGCGGCGTCGATTAATCCGCGCGATCAGCAGATCGTCAGTGGGCATTTTAGCCAAGATGTTAATTTTCCGCTGATACCCCTTTCCGACGGCGCCGGCACCGTCGTCGAGGTTGGCAACCAAGTCAGCCGTGTGGCGGTTGGCGATCGAGTCACACCGTTATTTTTTCCCAATTGGATGGACGGAGATGCACACAGCGGCGAACGCAGCATTTCTGGTGGTTTGGAGACCCATGGCGTGCTGCGAGATTTTGGCGTGTATTCGCAGGATGCGGTAGTCGCAATTGCCGAACACCTGAGCTTTGCTGAAGCCGCTTGCCTGCCATGCGCTGGACTAACGGCCTGGACCTCACTGGTCCCCATCGCAAACATTACATCGGCAAACAGCGTACTAATACAAGGCACTGGCGGCGTCGCTATCGCCGCATTGCAATTCGCTAAAGCGATTGGCGCAACGGTTATTATTTTATCCTCGAGCGATAAAAAATTAGCACGAGCAAAGCGATTGGGTGCGGACCATTGCATCAACTATATCGACATTCCAAATTGGGGTGAAAAAGTATTTCAACTCGCCGGACAGGGTGTTGACCTGGTACTCGAAATAGGCGGCACTGGCACCATGGAAAACTCGCTAGCCGCCATTCGTAACGGCGGTCATATTGCGATTATTGGCTACATGGCGGGCGCCGATATGGGCATCAGCGTATTTCCATTAATCATAAAATGCGCACATTTACATGGTATAGCCACCGGTAACCGAGAGAATTATGCAGCCATGATGAACTTTATTGAGGAGCATAGTATCCAGCCCGAAATTGGCACACGCTACGCATTCAAAGACGCAAATAAAGCGCTGGCAGACCTGGTGCAAGGCACGCATTTCGGCAAACTGGTCATCGACTACCAGCTTTAATCCAAACACGGCGACGTCAGACGACGTCAATAGAGGTCTTAATCCGATGGACGCAAAACAGATAAAAACCTCACCTGACCCCCTGCAACCCTTTCACATAGCGCAGGGATACACGGTTGGCGACCTGCTCTTTACCTCTGGGCAGGCGGCCATAGATAAACAGGGCAACCTGGTTGGTATCGGCGATTTTGATGCTCAGGCCGAGCAGTCATTTAATAATTTATGCGAAGTCTTAACGCTCGGTGGCTCGAGCCTAAGGCAAGTGGTCAAGGTGACTATCTATCTAACCGACATGGCAAATTTTGAAAAAATCGTGGCGCTGCGTAAGCGCTTTTTTACGCCGCCCTACCCAGCCGATACCATCGTTGAAGTCAAATCACTGGCACTGCCCGAGTTAGAAATTGAAATCGAGGCGGTGGCATTAACTAATGGCAATGTACTAGAGGCACACGCATCATGAAACTTTTTTACTCCCCCTTTCACACCTTCATTCACAAAGTACTGGTGACCGCCCACGAGGGAGGGCTGTGGCAGAATATTACCTTTGTACCGACCTATCCATTCAAAAACCGTCAAGGCGAGGATCAGGGCGATGCTTACTCGATTGCTGCGCTCAATCCTCTCGATAAGGTACCGATGCTGGCGCTGGATAGCGGTCAGGTGGTTTATGGTAGCCAGGCGGTTGCCGAGTGCCTCGACAGCATGAGTCAATCGGGAAGGCACCTGTATCCCGCCAACGGTCCGAAACGTTGGGATGCCATCACGCGATTGGCGTTGGCCGACACCATGTTCGAGAGCACGGTGATGTTGGTCATGGAGGGTTGGCAACCGGAAGAACAGCAAAGGATTGATTTTTTTAAATGGATTTGGCCAAAAATTATTCGCGGCTGCGATGCCCTCGAGGTCGCCTGTAAGGGCGGCTTTGACAGCTTTGATATCGGTCAAGCCGCCATGCTGCACGCCATCAGCTACATGGATTTCAGGGTCAAATTTTACGATGCCAAAGATCCGCTATACCCAGAATTCGATTGCTTTGATAAGCGCCCCAACCTCGAAGCGTGGTGGCAGGACGCGATACAGCGCCCATCGGTGACCAGCCACTACAACGTCGATTTTGAGGGTGATGACTCTGCGGCCTTTTTGCAACAGCAGGTAGCGCTGACGCTGGAAGCGCAGCAATGATCAAACACTACTACTGGCCAACGCCAAACGGACACAAGAGCGCTATTATGCTTGAGGAAGTCGGGTTGGAGTACCAAGTCTGCCCAGTGAATGTTCTCGAGGGCGAGCAGTTCGACCCAGCCTTTATTGCCATTAGTCCCAACAACCGTGTGCCGGCCATTGTTGACCTCGACGGCCCCGACGGAAAACCCTATGGGGTCTTCGAATCTGGGGCGATTTTACTCTATCTGGCGGAAAAGTCTGGCAAGCTGTGGCCTCAAGATATGGCCCGCCGCCATGACGCGATTCAATGGCTGATGTTTCAAATGGCCAATGTCGGGCCCATGTTCGGTCAAAATGGTTACTTTCAAGGCTATTGCCCAGAGGATGTCCCGCTCGCTAAAAAGCGCTATCAGGACGTCAGCAACCAGCTCTATGGCGTGATGAATCAGCGACTAGCGACCTCGGAATATCTCGCTGGAGCGGATTATTCGGTCGCTGATGTCGCCACTTATCCTTGGATTCTTCCGAAGCAACGAGAGATGCATCGAATCGACATCGCCATCTATCCCAACGTTGCCCGGTGGGCGGATGCGATCGCCCAGCGACCCGCCGTGCAGCGAGGTCTCGCGTCACTATCGGATTCGATGAAAGTGGGTAATCCGACCAAGACAACCTATGACAATTTATTTGGTGGCTCACAGTTTAATCGCTGATTACACCCCGAAAAACGCATGGAACGAGCGCTGTGCAATCGAGGCATAAAAAGAGCGATAGCGATCCGCGCAGCAGCCAAGGAACGCTCGCATGTCATTTCGATAGTTTATCGTCGCGAGCGCCAACCGAGCAGAGTTTTTGCTCACCGCAGTATAACTCTGGGTGCTAAACTGCTCGCTAAAATCGAGTTATAAGTATGACTGGGAGAGATAAAGAATGAATAAACCGCTGGAAGGATTGCGCGTTATAGAATTGGGTCAGCTACTTGCTGGCCCCTTTGCTGGGTGCATGTTGGGCTATTTTGGTGCCGAAGTGATCAAAGTCGAACCTCCGGGCGGTGACCCCATCCGCAATTGGCGCGAGGTCAAAGATGGCACCTCTCTATGGTGGCGGAGCCTAGCGCGCAATAAAAAGTGTATCTCGCTCAACCTCAAGACGCCTGAAGGTCGCGATCTGGTCAAACAGTTACTCATCAGCGCCGACGTCGTCGTCGAAAACTTTCGCCCCGGCGTGCTCGAGGATTGGGGTTTGGATCCAGAATCGCTGCGCGCCGACAATCCAGACCTAATCTACGCGCGCATTTCTGGCTATGGACAGACCGGCCCCTACGCGAAAAAAGCTGGATTTGCCTCAGCCTGCGAGGCGATCAGTGGTTTTCGCTACGTCAATGGCTATCCTGACCAGCCCCCAGTTAGACCCAACTTGAGTCTCGGCGATACCATTTCTGGTCTGCATGCCGTATTGGGTATCCTCATGGCTCTGCGCGCCAAGGATCGTGGCGATGGCGGTCAGGTGGTGGATGTTGCCCTATATGAATCGATGTTTAACTTGCTTGAGGCCGTGGTGCCCGAATACGATGGCGCTGGGATTGTACGAGAACCCTCGGGAACCACCATCACCGGTATCGTTCCCACCAACACCTACACCTGTAGCGACGGCAAGTATTTAGTGATTGGCGGCAATGGCGACTCTATCTTCATGCGCCTGATGAAGGCCATAGGTCGCGCCGACATGGCTGAAAATCCAGACTATGCGAGTAACTCCGACCGCGTCGTCCACCAAGACTACATAGACGGTGTGTTGGCCACTTGGTGCCGCCAGCGACCCATGAAAGATGCCATGCAAGTTCTCGAAGAGAACCGCGTTCCCTGCGGCCCAGTCTATAGCGTTGCCGACATGATGGAAGATCCACACTTTAAACAGCGAGGGCTGTTTGAGCAGGTGGAGATCAACGGCGAACCGCTGCGGATTCCGGCGATGCTGCCCAAACTCAGCGCCACGCCGGGCACCACGGAGTGGCCAGGCGCCGAAGTCGCCTCCCACAGCGATGAGATTCTGCAGGGCTTGGGACTGGATGGGACGCAGATTGAGGCGCTCAAACAACGCGGTATCGTCGCCGACAGTGGCCTATCTCAAGGCGATGATCAGGCCTAAAAGAAAAAACAGCGGCTGGTGAACACCCCCGCCGCAAGCTGGCGGGTAACGACGACTGAGCTCTGCGCTGATTAAGCGATCAGCGTTTCAAGAATATTGAGATACTCCTCGCCAGTCTGTTGTTGCACCTGCGCGGAAAACTGAGACGAGCGCGTTGTCTTGACGGTACCTATATAGTTGGCAATACCCATGGGCACCCCGAACGCGCGTAATATGGCGTAGCTCGTGGTCGCGTGAAAGTAAAAGTTGGGCGTTGCGTAGGTGCGGAAAAAATCTTCGGTTGTGAACGGCAGCGTGACGTCGCCGTATTGAAAGACTACCTCACCACCGGCCAGTGCATTGACGTCAGCGGGGTCGATTTTCGCCATGCGATCCATCGATGCACGCAAATACGCTTGAAGTTCATCAAATGTAAACGCCAGCGTCATATCAGGTCCGCCCAATCTTTCGCTGCCAGCTGCTGCAAGTGCTCCCTCAGAAAAATGCACTAGGGTGATAATTTGAAAGTGCAAAGGGAACATGTCGGTGTGTAAAGCGCGATCCACTAATAACTGACAATCCATATTTTGTCGGAGGCAGTGATCGCGAGCCCGGTCCAAACAGCCCAAAATAGAAGGTATCGTTTGCAGATAGCAACCGACGGTGGCATCAAAAAGTGATATCGACAAGGGTTTCTCCTAACGAGATTAGCGAGTGTTGATCAGTAACATAGCACGCTCTTGAATCTTATTAAAATTAGGCTGTCGATGGCACATTGTGCGATTATTTATCCTACAAGGTAATCCAAATGACCGTGCGGTCGAGTAAAAACAAAGGTAACACGAGCGTTGCTCACAATCGTGCGCCCCAGCGATATGATTCTATCTAGGCCGGTTTGTTAACAGTTTGCGGGGTGAATCCGCGCCAAAATAGTAGCCATAAAGGAGCGATCGCCGCCGTCAAGCTGTTTGTACGTCTTGACATTCGAGACGTCAATGTTATTGTTGGCGGCCGCTTTTGAGCAGTGAATAGACGCGTATGAGCGGCAAATACATGCGTAATCTCTTTTGTATGCAGTTGGCAAACCTATACAAAGGCCTGTGTTAACAAACTTAAAATTAAGTGGCACGTAATTACAGCCGTCGTAGAGAGTGACTCTGGCATTCCAAGCGACAGAATGTGAGGTGCGCTTGGGTTTATTTGATCGGAACTTCGAAAGATAGTTAGGTGCAACAATGGCAGTGAATAAACGAATTGATGGCAAGATTGGATTCCCGGAAAGTTACGGGCTCTACGATGCGTCGCAAGAAAAAGATTCCTGTGGTGTCGGCTTTGTCGCGCACATCAAGGGCGAAGCAAGCCATCAGATTATTCAGGATGCTTATCACATTAATTCGCGGATGGATCATCGCGGCGGTTGTGGCTTTGAAGAGAACACTGGCGATGGCGCCGGCATCCTTACCGCCATGCCCTATACATTTTTCAGTAAGATCGCAGACAGCATGGGATTATGCTTGCCCGCGGTTGGCAAGTGCGCCATTGGCAATGTCTTTTTACCCCAGGTTGCGGCGCAAAGAAAGCATTGCAAACAGCGGATTGAAGAAATCATCACGTCTCGGGGTCATCAATTTTTGGCCTGGCGCGAGGTGCCGACATCACCCGAATCGGCCAATGTCGGTCCCGCCGCGCTCGAGGCCATGCCGGCGATCGAACAATTATTTGTCGGCTCAACGGTCGAGGATACGCAACAATTTGAGCGCGATTTGTATGTTATTCGAAAGATTGCAACGACCGAGTTGCGTCGCAAATCGGGGCTGTCTCAGGCCGACATGCTGTACGTTTGTAGCCTGTCGTCAAAGACCATTGTCTATAAGGGCATGCTAACCCCAGCGCAATTGTTTCCATTTTACGACGACTTACAAAACCCCACCTACCAAACGCATTTGGCTATGGTTCACTCACGCTTTAGCACCAACACTTTTCCGTCGTGGGACAGGGCGCAGCCGAGTCGCTACATGAGCCACAACGGCGAAATAAATACTTTGCGCGGTAACAAAAACCAAATGATTTCCCGTGAGGGAATTGCGCACTCCGAGCTGTTTGGCACTGATCTCGAGCACCTTTTCCCGATCGTAGAACCCGACTGTTCTGACTCAGGATCGCTCGACAACGTGCTAGAACTTCTGCTCATGTCGGGGCGCTCGCTACAGGAATCAATGATGATGTTGATTCCCGAGGCGTGGCAGTCAGACGTCAACATGAGTGCCCATAAACGCGCTTTTTACGAGTACAACTCAGCCCTGATGGAGCCTTGGGATGGACCCGCCTCCATCGTGTTCAGCGACGGCGATTACATTGGCGCGGTGCTGGATCGCAATGGCTTGAGGCCCAGTCGCTACTACGTCACCCACGATGACCGTGTAATCATGGCGTCGGAGGTTGGCGTACTGCCGGTCGATCCTGCCAATGTCAAACTTAAGGGCCGACTGCAACCGGGTAAAATGTTTTTGATCGACTTCGATCAAGGACGATTGATTCCCGATGAAGAATTAAAAAACGAATATGCCAACAAACGCCCCTACCGCGAGTGGTTGAACAACCAAGTGTTGTCAATGGAGGCCATTCCAACTCAGGCAACGCCCCCCCACGCCGAAGCCCCAGCCCTTTTGGCAAAAATGCAGGCGTTTGGCTACACCATAGAAACTATGGAATTTATGTTGTTACCGCTGGTTACCGAAGCACGGGATCCGCTCGGTTCAATGGGCAACGATTCGGCGTTGGCATGCCTGTCGAGCAAGTCGCGCATGACCTACGACTACTTCAAACAATTATTTGCTCAGATCACTAACCCACCGATCGACTCAATCCGCGAAGAAGTGGTGATGTCGCTCAGTTGTTTCATTGGTCCTGAAAGCAATCTACTCGAATCTACCGAGGCCCATGTCCATCGGCTTAAACTGCCGACGCCCATTCTAGCGACTGATGAGCTAGCGGCGTTAAAGGGTATGGATCATCGCGGCTGGAAGAGTTGCGTTATCGACCTGACTTTCGATAAAAATTCAGGTCAATCGGGCATGCTCGATGCACTTTCGCGCATTTGTGAAGAGGCCTCTGGGGCCATCGAAGCGGGCTATGCGCTGGTGATTTTGTCGGATAGAAACATCGGTTCGGAACGAATTGCTCTGAGTTCGCTGATTGCCTGCGGCGCGGTGCATCATCACCTCGTAAGTAGTCATCAACGCGCGCGAATTGGCATCGTCATCGAGACTGGCGAAGCCCGTGAAGTCCATCATCACTGCCTGTTGACCGGCTACGGTGCCGACGCTATCAATCCCTACCTCGCTTTTGAAGCCCTCTGGCAGTCGCAGCAAGACGGGCTGTTAGACAGCACCGCATACCCGGACATACCCTCGATCGTCAATGCCTACAAAAAAGGCGTCGGCAAGGGCATGCTCAAGGTGATGGCAAAGATGGGGATCTCTACTCTGCAATCCTATAAAGGTGCGCAGATCTTTGAAGCGGTGGGCCTCGCCGAAGACATTATTCAGCGTTGCTTTGTCGGCACCGCAAGCCGCGTGCAAGGCGTTAGCTTTGATATCTTGTTCGATGAAATGTTACAGCGCCACGAACTGGGTTTCCCCTCGCGCTCGGCCAACCTTATTCCGGTGTTGCCCAACCCCGGCGATTACCACTGGCGACGAGACGGCGAGACCCACATGTGGGATCCCACCAGCATCGCCAATTTGCAGGTCGCGGCCAAAACCAACAACCAAGACGCCTACTGGGCCTTTGCCAAGCACGCCAACGAGCATGCGACGCGCAATGCCACCTTCCGTGGCCTCTTCAGGTTTAAACAAGATCCCGACGCTGCCGTGCCACTCGAATCAGTGGAACCCGCATCAGAGATCGTCAAGCGTTTTTGCACAGGTGCAATGAGCTTTGGTTCAATCTCTGCGGAGAGCCACGAGGCGCTGGCAGTTGCCATGAATCGCATGGGCGGAAAATCGAATACCGGCGAAGGCGGTGAAGACCCAGCGCGCTTCAAACCCATGGCAAATGGCGATTCCAAGCGCTCTGCCATCAAGCAGGTTGCGTCGGGACGTTTTGGAGTGACGATCTGGTACCTGGCGAATGCCGATGAAGTGCAAATTAAGATCGTTCAAGGCGCCAAGCCCGGTGAAGGTGGTGAACTACCCGGCGGCAAGGTCGACAAAAATATTGCCAGTATTCGCTATTCGACCCCCGGTGTGGGATTGATCAGCCCACCGCCGCACCATGATGTCTACTCTATCGAAGACATCGCACAACTGATACACGATTTAAAAAACTGCAATCCAAACGCTAGAATCAGCGTCAAACTGGGCTCTGAAATTGGCGTTGGAACCATCGCCGCAGGCGTAACCAAAGCCAAAACTGACCACCTAGTGATCGCCGGGCACGACGGCGGCACGGGCGCGTCGCCACTGACGTCGATCAAACACGCCGGATTGCCCTGGGAATTGGGTATTGCCGAAACCCACCAGACACTGGTGATGAACAACCTGCGTTCGCGCGTGGTACTGCAAACCGACGGCCAGATCAAAACCGGACGCGACGCGGCCATTGCCATGCTGCTGGGCGCGGAAGAAATCGGCTTTGCCACCGCCCCACTGGTCACGCTTGGCTGCATCATGATGCGAAAATGCCACCTCAATACTTGCCCTGTTGGCATCGCCACACAGGATGTTGAGCTACGTAAAAAGTTTTCTGGAAAGCCAGAACACGTGGTCAACTACCTGTTTATGGTCGCCGAAGAAATGCGTCAGATCATGGCGAAACTGGGTTTGAAAACGGTCAATGAAATGATTGGTCGGGCCGACTTGTTGGATACCGACGATGCACTCGATCACTGGAAGGCCAAAGGGCTGGATTTATCCAGTATTCTGACACCGGCAAAAATCATTTATGAAGGCACCGAAGTCTACCGCACAATGGCTCAGAATCATGGTCTTGAGAAGGCGCTCGATAATCAAATTATCGAGTTGGCCAAACCAGCGCTTGAGCGCGGTGAGCACGTAAATATTGAATTGCCGGTGATCAACATCAACCGGGTGGTCGGCACCATGCTGTCGCATAAAGTCGCTCTGGCGACCGACGGGCAATTACTGCCCGACGATACCATCAACATCAAGCTCAACGGCTCCGCCGGCCAGAGCCTCGGCGCATGGCTGGCCAAAGGCATCAGCATCAAGGTTGAGGGCGATGCCAACGACTATGTAGGCAAGGGATTATCTGGCGGAAAAATAGTCATTTATCCACCCGAGCAGAGCAGCTTTGCCGCCGAAGAAAACATTATCATCGGCAACGTCGCGCTGTATGGCGCGACCTCTGGAGAAGCCTATTTTAGGGGGATAGCCGCCGAGCGATTTTGTGTTCGCAACAGTGGTGCGAACGCAGTCGTTGAAGGGATTGGAGATCATGGCTGCGAATACATGACCGGAGGGCGGGTCGTTATATTGGGTGCAACCGGACGGAATTTTGGGGCCGGCATGAGCGGTGGTATCGCCTACGTCTGGGACCAGAACGGCAACTTCCCGCAAATGTGTAATACCGGCACCTTTAACCTCGAAGCGCTGGAGCAGCAAGACGATATCGACGAGCTTGTGCAAATGCTCAGAAATCACCTGCTATATACCGGCTCAACAGTCGCCGAAAAAATACTCAGTCACTGGCAATTCGAGCAATCGCGTTTTGTTAAAGTGATGCCAATCGATTACAAGCGCGTAATGCAAGAAATGGCGGCCAGTGCAGCCAACAAGCTCGCCATCAGTTAAGCACAGAGATTTAGGACAACAGTATGGGAAAGACAACTGGTTTTAAAGAATTCGACCGAGCCGTCGAGCCGTATAGGGCGCCCGATCTGCGTATCGGCGATTTCAAGGAAATATACACCGAGCATAACGAGCAGCACCTTAAGACTCAGGGAGCACGGTGCATGGATTGCGGTGTGCCATTCTGCCAATCGGATCACGGCTGTCCAGTGTATAACCTAATCCCCGAATGGAACGATTTGGTGTATAACGGTCGCTGGCGGGATGCGCTCGACCGATTACACAAGACCAATAACTTCCCCGAATTTACTGGGCGGGTGTGCCCAGCGCCCTGCGAGGGTGCCTGCGTTTTAGGCATTACCAGCCCGGCTGTGACCATCAAAAATCTCGAGAATGCGATCATCGACCGCGGTTTTGACGAGGGTTGGGTAGTTGCCAAACCACCAGAGCGTCGCACTGGAATGCGTGTTGCAGTGATTGGGTCAGGCCCTGCTGGCCTGTCTGCGGCAGCTCAACTCAACCAAGCCGGGCACCTTGTCACTGTGTATGAGCGCGATGACCGCATAGGGGGACTGCTGATGTATGGCATCCCCAACATGAAGCTCGACAAAGGCGTTGTCGATCGCCGAGTACAGCTGTTGCGCGACGAGGGTATTGAATTTAAGACTGGAGTCAACGTCGGCAAGGATATACACATCGAAGCGCTTATCGAAGACAACAATGCCGTGCTGCTGGCGACTGGCGCGACCAAGGCAAGAGATCTGCCGATTCCCGGACGCGAAGGACCCGGCGTTCATTTTGCTATGGAGTTTTTAACCTACAACACCAAGAGCTACCTTGATTCGGATCTACAAGACGGCCACTACATATCGGCCAAAGACAAGCACGTAATCGTTATTGGCGGTGGCGATACCGGTACCGACTGCATCGGCACATCATTGCGCCACGGTTGTAAATCGCTGGTCAATTTTGAGCTATTTCCCCAGGCACCGGAGCAGCGCAGCGCCAACAATCCCTGGCCACTGTGGCCAAGAATCCATCGCATCGACTACGGTCATGCCGAAGCAGAACAGCGATTTGGCATTGATCCGCGGAAATATTCGATCAGTAGTAAGGAAATTCTTCGCCACGAAGACGGGCGTCTGAAAGGCATCGCGACCGTCGATGTCGACGGCGACTTAAAAGAAATTCCTGGCTCAGAAAAAGTGTGGCAGGCCGACTTAATCTTTTTATCGATGGGTTTTCTACAGCCCGAGCACTACATCAACGACAGCATCGGAATGGACATCGATGGGCGTGGTAACTTCGCCGCCGACAAAATCAATTACCGCACCAGCGTCGACAAAGTTTACGCAGCCGCAGATTGTCGTCGAGGTCAGGATCTGGTGGTCAGAGCGATCAACGAGGGCCGCGAAGTCGCGCGTGAGATCGACCG
>DDJS01000046.1 GCA_002339165.1 Cellvibrionales bacterium UBA2618
CGATTACAGCTTTGAGTGCATTGGCAACGTCGAGGTGATGCGCCAGGCGCTCGAGTGTTGCCACAAGGGTTGGGGCGAGAGTTGTATTGTCGGGGTCGCCGGTGCGGGGAAAGAAATTTCCACGCGACCGTTCCAACTGGTGACTGGTCGCTCTTGGCGCGGTACTGCCTTTGGCGGCGCACGTGGGCGTACCGATGTGCCACGCATTGTCGATTGGTACATGGATGGCAAGATCAATATCGACGACTTGATTACGCACAAAATGCCGCTCGAAGACATCAATAAGGCCTTCGATTTGATGCACTCTGGTGAGAGCATACGCTCGGTGGTGGAGTTTTAAATGGCTCTCGAGCAGATCGGCGTCAATCAGAGCTTTGGTGGTCGGCAAGAGCGTTACCGGCATGATTCAAACGTGCTTAATTGCCCCATGACCTTCAGCATTTACTTGCCCCCTCAGGCAAATATTAAAAACAATCGGTTGCCGGTGCTGTACTGGCTGTCCGGGCTGACCTGCAGCGACGAGAACTTTGTGCAAAAAGCTGGCGCGCAGCAATATGCCGCGGAACACGGCATGGCGATTGTTTGCGCAGATACCAGTCCACGCGGCGACGACGTAGCAGACGATCCCGATGGGGCTTACGATATGGGCTTGGGAGCGGGGTTTTATGTCGACGCCAGCGAGCAACCATGGGCGGCGCACTATCGCATGTACAGTTATATCGTCGATGAATTGCCAGCCTTGATTGCTGCAGAGTTTCCTATCGACACTTCAAGATCAGCCATTTCCGGCCACAGTATGGGCGGACACGGTGCATTGACTATCGCGATGAAAAACCCAACGCAGTTTAAATCGGTCTCGGCATTTGCACCGATCTGTTCGCCGCTCAGCTGTCCTTGGGGTGAGAAAGCGCTCGGCGGTTATCTGGGAAATGACCGAGCGACTTGGGCGCCTTACGACACGGTGGCGTTGGTCGGTGAAGCCGAGGTGCGGTTGCCGGTGTTGGTCGATCAGGGCGAGGCGGATAATTTTTTGGCCGAGCAATTAAAAACAGACTTATTGATCGAGGCCGCGCGCCTTGTTGACTATCCAATGCAAATCAGACTCCAACCGAACTATGATCACAGTTATTTCTTTATCGCCAGTTTTATCGGCGAGCACATCGCGTTTCATGCCGCAGCGCTGGGTTAAGGCTTGCAAAGCGCTTCCATACCGGCGCCTTTTTAGGCGCCGATTGGCGTGATGCGCGTTTTAGTCCGTTAGGCGCACTGAGCGTCCCAGCAAAGTGTGCACCAGCGGGATCCTCAACCGCCGTAGGAGATCGGAATGTTCATGGTCTCCTTGACCTGCTCCATGACCACGTAACTGGTCGATTCCTGTACGCCGGGTAAGGTCAGTAATGTTTCGCCGAGAAATTTTCGATAGGCATCCATATCTGCGACTCGCGCTTTGATCAAATAGTCAAAGTTGCCCGATACCAGATAGCACTCCTGAACTTCATCCAGACGCACGGCTGCAGCTTTAAAATCTTCAAATATGTCTTGGGCGGTACGAACCAGCCTGATCTGGACAAACACCACCAGCCCGGCGTTCAAATAGTTCGGATTTAACAGCGCGGTGTAGCCTTGAATAACACCTTCTCGCTCCATTTTTTTGACCCGTTCTAGACAGGGGCTGGTGGATAGTCCGACGCGACTGGCGAGTTCGGAAAAGGTGATGCGACCGTTGCGTTGTAGTTCACGGAGGATTTTTTTATCGATAAGGTCAAGCTTATGGAGTTTCTGCATAATAACAACTTTTTAGAACGTAAATAATATTTTAGTTACATTAACAGAATAATATTCTGAAAAATATGATTTATAAAGTCTAAACCGCATCTTCCCCTGTGTTTTTCGTAATACACTACGCTGCCGTAAGGTGTCGAATAGCAGTGCAAAGCGCGGTTTGGCGCACTTGATTCCGAGACCGAATTCCCTACCGGAGTAGCTCAGATGTTGATAGGTGTACCCAAAGAAATTAAAAATCAGGAATACCGTATTGGCCTGACCCCAGCGGGGGTAAGTGAATTGGTCGGCGCCGGTCACCGGGTGATGATTGAACGTGACGGCGGTGTCGGTGTCGGTCTCAACGACGCGGATTACGTCGCCGCCGGCGCCGAGATTGTTGTCTTTGCCGAAGAAATTTTTTCCCGCGCCGAACTGGTCATCAAAGTCAAAGAACCACAGCCCAGCGAGTGTCAGATGCTGCGGCGGGGGCAGTTGCTCTTCACCTTTTTACACCTGGCGCCCGATCCACGCCAAACCGAGTTATTGGTCAATTCAGGCGTGACCGCTATCGCCTATGAAACCATCACCGATGACGCTGGTGGGTTGCCATTGTTGGCGCCGATGTCGGAAGTGGCCGGACGATTGTCCGCCCAGCAGGGCGCTCTGTGCTTGCAAAATTCCCTTGGCGGTTCTGGAATATTGCTCGGCGGTGTGCCCGGCGTGGCCCCCGCTGCGGTCTGTATCCTCGGTGGCGGAGTGGTTGGGTTAAACGCCGCGCGGGTGGCCCTTGGGTTGGGTGCCGACGTGACCATTGTCGATCGCAGTCTACCGCGACTGAGGTACATCGATGAGCTCTACGGCGACCGCATTAACACGCTGTTTAGCACCACTCAGGCGATTCGTGAACAGGCGACACGATCAGACTTGATCATCGGTGCCATCTTGGTCCCCGGTGCGGCGGCGACCAAATTATTGACGCGCGATATGTTAAAGCTGATGAAGCCACATTCGGTGGTGGTCGATGTGGCAATCGATCAGGGCGGTTGCTTCGAAACCAGCAGAGCGACCACCCATGATGAGCCGACCTACAGCGTCGATAATATTACCCACTACTGCGTTGCCAATATGCCTGGCGCGGTGGCACGGACTTCGACCTTTGCCCTGACCAATGCGACATTGCCGTACATCAGCAAATTGGCGGATCGCGGATTGCAAGCGCTCGCCGCTGATCGACACCTGCTTGCCGGCTTAAACGTGCATCACGGGATGGTCACCTACCGAGCGGTGTCGGAAACTCTGGGTTACGCATATACCGACCCTAGCGCGGCGATCGCCAGCTAGGTGGCGTCGCTGGCAACGCCCAAGCGCTGCGTTTTGATCTAAAGCGACGCTACGCATGATCGAGGTGCGTCAGTTGTCAATCGCCTGTTGTGTAAGACATCAAGGGTGATCGACAGGCTAAGAGAGGTTGGGGTTAAGGGCTATTTTTGATTAGCTCAAGGCTGTTTTTTCTCAGCTCAGGGCTGTTGTTGCTTGGCTTAGGTCTATTAATCTTGCTGCCTTTTATCGAGAGTGCACGGCTATTCTTTAATATTGGATTAGAAGAAAAATCACCCACTGCGGCGATGGGTGTTTAGTATCAATAGCGGCTAAATCACTGGAGACCAACGGATCATGCAAGCAGCGCTGATTTTTTTCATGTTGTTACTTTCGCTGAACGCGCTAGCTAAAAGTACCCCCGATCCATCGGGTCTGTGGCATACGTTTGATGACGGCGGTGAGCTTGAATCCACGGTTGGGGTGCGGGTTGATGACGGTAAATTGTATGCAAATGTGCTCGAATTACACAATATCTCTGAGCCGAATCCAACCTGTGTTGCCTGCAAGGGTGATTTACGCGGTAAGCCAGTTATCGGGATGCAGGTGATAAATGGGTTGACTCTAAAAAAGCTGATCTGGCGCAAAGGAACTCTGTTTGACCCAAAAACTGGCACCACACACCGCGCGCGGGTTTGGTTGGATGACGGCACGCTTTTTGTTCGCGGTTACGTTGGGTTTTTATATCAGACGAAATCTTGGCAGCGCGCGCCATAGACAGCGGTATAGATTGTTTTTTGTATCCACCGCCGGCAATACAAACAGCCGGTTAGACAAACAGTCAGTGACGCAATCGCTGAGTTGTAGCTCTATGCGTTCACGCCAATAAACGGAGGCCGCGATGTAAGTGCTATCTATCAAGCGCCGTTGACAGGTAAGGGTATGACCTAGCTACTTCCCCCTCCCGCGGGGTTACCTCACTGGGGTGGACGCTGCGGGCCTGGGAAAAAGCGATTTGTGCGCTGTTTGTAAGCCTCGTAATCGGGCCTTTTTTGCAGCGAGTAATACTCTGATGGCACCGCACCGGTGACGTATACCAAGGTGCTGTACATCACTCGCGAGGTAAACAATAGACCGGCCCCGAGCAATAGCCAAAGTATGGTATGTTCAGTACCCCGCAGTGCCAGCCACGATGGCAGAGCGGCAACGAGTAGGCTGTTCCAAACCATCCATTCATAAAAATAATTGGGGTGCCTACAGTAGCGCCATAGTCCGACGTCGCAGACCTGACGAGATTTCCCTGCCAGTTTCATCGCGCGCAAAAAGCGGATTTTTTGCAAGTCTGCGATGGTCTCTAAGCCGAATGCTAGGAGCCAGATTGCCAGGCCCATCAATTCGAGCGGCGCAAATTCTGTGCTTCTGTTCGAGGCAATGATAAAAATTGGTAGTGCTAAAAAGGACGCGTTGGCCAAGCCCTGAGCAGCGGCATCTACTTGAAGCGCAAGCGCCACATTGGTCTTGCCATCTCTCTGCCAGCGCAGGCGTTGATATTGGTAACGCGGGAACTCCCTCTCTAACAGACCCAATCGCCACATTTTTAGCGCGCCCAAGCCCATCCGCAGTCCGATGGCAACGAGCACCGCACTGACCGCCAAGGATCGGACCCAATAGCCATCGCTGAGCCAGTAGCTGAGGCCACCCAACAAAACCAAACCCCAAGGCCAACCGATATCGACGTAGCTCATGCGCCCGGTGCGCCAGATCGGCACGCAGACGACCATGGTAAATAGCGCCAACTGTGCCAACCCATTGACAAGGCCGAGGTGATGGAACGTCGATGTCGACAGCAGCAAGGCCCATCCGAGCAGGAATGGGTAAAGGGGGCGGAAGTAATATATCGTCGTCAATCT
>DDJS01000048.1 GCA_002339165.1 Cellvibrionales bacterium UBA2618
CGACAGTCGAATAAATTGTTGGATAAACAGTCGTGTGAACTGTTGTGTGATTGGTCGATCCTTGAGCTGACCGTTACGTCGCTAAGATTGGGTATATAAAGTGTTTTATAAGGTGTTGCATGGCAGAGCAGTTAAATTCACCGCGAAATAATCGCGACAAGCGCGATGTAGAGATTTTAGATTTAGGACTCTTGGATTCAGAGCTTTCGGGTTCGGACACCAAGAATGCAAAATTCAAGGATTCAGACATCAAGGGCGACACCGCGGCCTACGTCGCCTGCGCGCTTTACAAGTTTGTCGCGCTGAGCGATTTTCAAGCGCTGCGCGAACCACTGGTGCAACAGATGCGCGACCATCAGGTGTTTGGCACTTTGTTGTTGGCCCAAGAGGGGATCAATGGCACCATCGCCGGCACTCAAGCAGCCATTGATCGGGTGTTGGCATGGTTGGCGGAGCAACCCGGCTTGGATGGGATTGAGATCAAGCAATCCTTTCACCATGAAATTCCGTTTTATCGGGCCAAGGTCAAGCTAAAACGCGAAATCGTTACCATGGGCGTGGAGGGAATCGACCCCCAGCAATCGGCCGGCACTTACATCGAGCCCGAACAGTGGAATGCGCTGATCAGCGATCCAGACGTACTGGTGGTGGATACGCGCAACGATTACGAGGTGCAAATTGGTAGCTTTGCCAATGCGGTCGATCCGCAAACGACCAACTTTAGAGATTTTCCCGCCTGGGTCGATAAAAACCTGCATCCCGGCGAGCATAAAAAAGTGGCGATGTTCTGCACTGGCGGTATTCGCTGCGAAAAATCTACCGCCTATTTGAAAGAGCGCGGTTTCGGCGACGTTTATCATCTGCGTGGCGGGATCCTCAACTATCTGAAAAAAGTACCGCAACAGCAGTCGCTCTGGCACGGGGAGTGCTTTGTGTTCGATAATCGGGTAGCCGTCGATCACGCGCTACAGCGCGGATCTTACGACCAGTGTCACGCCTGTCGAATGCCGATCACCGAAGGGGATAAAGCCCGCTCGGAATACATTGAAGGACGCTCTTGTCATCACTGCATTGATAATCGCGATACCCAGCAGCAGCAGCGTTCGAATGAGCGCCAAAAGCAGGTGTCGTTGGCCAAGTTGCGCGGTGAAGAACATATCGGCGATGCCGCAGCGCACCACACCGAGCGTCGCCGAGTAGCCAAAAAGGCGCAAAAAAACCTGCAAAAAAAAGCTTCAAAAGCAGCACAAAAAGACCAGTAAAAACCCTAAACAGCGTTTTACCAGTGATGCTTTGGGGTCGACCATTATGCGCTGGATGGCGACGTGCTTAAAAGGAACGCACCAAGGCGGCAGATCGGCCAGTCTTGTAGAGCTTTGCCTTAAAGTGGGCGGTTTGATTAGTTTACAGACGTCGATGCTGGGCGATGGGCATGCGCGCGCGGATCGTCGCTAGAGATGATAGATCGATGTCGGCGACCACTAGGCCCTCGCCCTTGTCGATCCTCTGCAGTACCCGGCCCCATGGATCGATGATCATCGATTCGCCCCAAGTACGCAGTTTACCGCCGTGGTGACCGCCCTGATTCGACGCGACGACAAAGCATTGGCATTCGATAGCGCGCGCGCGGAGAAGAATTTCCCAGTGATCGCGGCCGGTAGCCTCGACAAACGCCGACGGCACCACCATCACGCCGGCGCCGCGTTTGACTAGTTCGATGTAGAGTTCGGCGAAGCGCAGGTCGTAACACACCGAAAGGCCGATGCCCCCCCACGGGCTGTCAAAGGTAACCGGATGATCGCCGTGTAAAAAATCATCGGATTCTCGATAGCGTTTTTGGCTGTCGCTGACGTCGACATCAAACAAATGAATTTTGGCGTAGTGACAACGTATTTGACCATTGTTGTCAAAAACCACCGTCACCGCCTGTGGTTTGCTGGTTTGATTCGCGGTTGAATCCGTCGCCGGGGGGATACTCAGGGGATAGGTGCCGGCGACAATCCACAGGTTGAGCTGTTTGGCCAGATCGGCGAATGTGCCTAAAAAGTGCTCTTGGCTCTCAATCGACGGGCGATGACGATTGCCGTAGGCGACAAAATTTTCAGGAAGAACCGCCATCTCGACGCCGGCTCGATGGGCCTCGGTCAGCAACCTTTCTGCGGTGGCCAGATTGGTTTCTTGGTCGCGGCTGCTGACCATTTGAATCGCAGCGACGCGCAGGTTTTCGCGGTGGGTTGGCTCGGCATTGGGCATCTTAGAGTGGCTTCAGGTTACGCAATTCACGATGATCTTGACCGTCTAACCACTGATCGCTGTCAATCTCGACAAATTCGTCCACATGATTGTCTTTGGCGGTATTTGCAGTGCGTTGTTTAATCGTTTGCAGGGCGATGTTGATTTTCGCCAGTTCGCGATGACTTTCTGCGATATCGCGCTGCGCGTTATTCAGCGCCTGCCGCATCGCGCGGAGTTGTTGGTAGAGCGCTGCCGCGAGAGCCGCAAGAATGACGAACAGTGCACCTAGAAGTAACGCAGTGTCAGGCATAAGACAATCCCTATGTGGTATTTTGGCGGTGATTGGGGTTTGCTGGCAGTGGTTGTAAGCTTGATCTAGGCGGTACTGGCCAACCCACTAATGCTGCGGTTAAGCATAACGCAGACATCCATCCATTTCCAACTGCTCCGAGAAATCGATCTACACACTCAGATGCAATCACTAGCCTATAAAAGAGACTCGAAGTTCCACGGCGCGTTTTCAGCATAAAACTGGTAGCCTCTAGCTTAGATCGATGAAATATAATTCAGCTGGCGCGTGCGCGGAAGTTATCAAATGATAGCGAAATAATTCTGGTAAATAAGAATCATTCGTGGCAATTTACGTTTCCAGTGGCGTACGTTACGTTTTGTTTACTTTTTTGAGGTTTATGGGTCTGTGTAATAATGCACCGTGAAGCTGTCATTAAACCATTAAAAACATGCGACGTTTTGCCACATACATTTTCTATAAAGAATATTATATTTCCCATCGGATATGGTAGTTTAAAAAAACGCTCTTTAAAAGGTAGGTAGGCGTGTTATGAATGGTATCCCCAAGCTCCACTTAGCATTTTTGTTGATACTTTGCCTTTGTTTTTTATTTACTTATCAGTATCTGGGGGCACTGGCTACTTCGCTTAGTGCCATTTTAGTGTGCGCGCTGTTTGTCGGCCGTTTAGCGACTGCTATTACCTTGTTTGTGGGTATTGTGTTGTTCTCTATGTATCGCATCGGTATAGCTATTGATCCCAGTTCTTTGGCTTTTGTGGTTGCGGGGGGGAGCGCTTACTTGCTGGCCGGCAATCAGCGATTAACGTATCGGCTTGATAATTTTGGCCAGGGCGCCTTGTATGCCGGTTGGATGGCCTCGCTGCTTTGGCTGATGAATTTAGCGATCGACTTTAATACAATTACCTCGATTGTGGGTGCTGATATCGCGGTCATGTTGTCGCCGTTACTCTATGGTTACGTTGTTCAGGGAGTTTGTGAGATGAGCGTCAAGATGTTGGAGGCTGATGTAGAAGACCAAGATGACTATTTTGGTAAATAGCGATTTACACCAAAAACGACTTGGTTAAAAAATACCCTAGGTGCATGACGGCTTGAGTAAATAATTCTTTGGTTAAACAATGGCCAAGGTAAGTAGCCGTCGGGGTATAGGGTGCAGTGGGTTCATCTTTGCATCGAGCCATTGGCATGGCGACCATTTATCGTCTGCACAAGGTTTGCCGATCGATCGAGGCGATAGATGTATGCCCAGTAAGCGCCATAGCAACGCGCATTTCATCCTTTAACAACGACAGCATATGGGCAACGCCGCGCTCGCCATCGGCTGCGAGTGCATAGCACCAGGCCCGTCCAAGCATTACACCATCGGCACCTAGTGCCAGCATTCGCAGCACGTCAAGGCCGCTCTCGATACCACCGTCGGCTAGAACGGTCAGATCACCGGCGATTCGGTCGACGATGGCCGGCAGCGCACGCGCCGTCGACAGCGCACCATCCAGTTGCCGGCCACCGTGATTGGAGACGACGATGCCATCGACCCCCGAAGTTGACGCTTGCTGCGCATCTTGACTATCTAAAATACCTTTTAGAACGATTTTTCCGGACCAGTGGCTACGGATAAACTCCACCGCGTCCCAGCTAGTTGAGGCGTCAAAATTGTCTGAAATATAGCGCTGATAGTCGGCCAAACTGGCTTTTTGGCTCAACATTGAGTTTAAATTACCGAGCGTATGGGGGCCGCCTAACAGGCCCACGTCCCACAGCCATCGTGGCCGCATCAGCAGTTGCTGCAAGCGGTACAACTGGTTACTAATGTTCGCGGTAGCGGTCATGCCCGATCGATGGTCGCGATAGCGAGAGCCGATAACGGGCAGATCAACTGTCATGATCAAGGTGGTGCATCCAGCGTGCTCGACCCGTTGCAGCAGGTCGGTGATAAATCCGCGATCCTTGAGCATATAGAGTTGAAACCAGGACGGTTGCTCGACGGCTGCGGCGACTTCTTCGATGGAACACAGCGACACGGTAGACAGCGTAAATGGAATATTGTGCGCCTGCGCTGCGCGCGCTGCGAGGACCTCGCCACGACGTCGGTTTATGCCCGCCAAACCGACCGGCGCGAGCGCCACTGGCATGCTATAGCTATCGCCAAACAAGTTGGTTGCGGTGCTAACATTTTCGACGTTCTTTAACACCCGCTGCCGTAATGCTAATTCTCTCAAGTCTTGTCGGTTGGCCCGAAGCGTGACCTCGTTGTAGGATCCGCCATCGATGTATTCAAACAGAAAGTGCGGCAGTCGCCTGCGCGCCTGCGCTCTGAAATCGGCAATACTGGCTACTGGCATAGTGGGTGCCTCGCTGGACAATAATGACGCATTGGCCTTGGACGTAGGGTGTTTATGAGAGTGTAGCATAGGCGCTTGTAGCCGATGTTGATCGTCGGATGATCTATTCAGTCTAGGGTGTAGGCGAGCGTTTGAAGTAAGTCATTACTATTGTCGAATTTGTTATTCTATGGTGGCTATCGTCTTCGTGGATTTGTCATCGGGTCGTGGTTGATGGGTTGCCGACTAACGGTTAACGGCCAGCATCGACGAAAAATACCGGTCTTTATAGGCCCGCTATCGGTAGTGCTTTGTCGCATCTAGGACTATACTAAACTTTGACTTGCAGGTGGGAGACAACCGGTGGTTAGCGCACAGGTGTTGAAAGTTCAGGGGGTTAGATTAATAACGGTATTGTTGATCGCGCTGGGATTTGGTGCGACAGTGAATGGAGAGGAGCGTTCGATGATCATTGACGTCAGAACTATCGAAGAATGGAATGCGGGGCATCTGGCTGATGCGATTCACCTGCCTATAGACCGGTTGGAAACGTCAATCGCCGAACTGGTCAAAGACAAACACCAATCGGTTTACCTGTATTGCCGAAGCGGCCACAGATCCGGAATTGGCGAAACCGCCATGCAAGCTATGGGCTATACCGCGGTCACCAACGCTGGCGGTCTCGCCGAAGCTGCCGAAGCGCTCGGTAACGACATAGTGCAATGAGAGCCTTCAGCTGAAAAAGAACCTTCAGCGGAAAAAAGAGCCCTCAACCAATAAAAAGCCTCGAATATCCCCCGATAATTACTCAGCCAGCTATTACGGGCTTGCCAATCTAAGTTGAGTTTAGCTGCGACAAAGAAATTCCGTCTCGACTTGTTTTGCTTCGGTATTGTCGGTGATTGAGGCGCTATATTTCTGCCGCTCAGATACGGGCAGAAAACGCTCTGTTAGCCACTTTTTAAGATGATCCGAATTTCTTTGGTTGCGAACCAATATCGCCGCCAAACCTGAACGTCTGACGGCTCCGAAGGACGCTATGCTTCGGTGTTGGGCAGGCTTTGGCGATGGGAAATTAGAACGTTTGTTTACGGCAGGACTGCCATTCCTGACGGATTTCAACCCACCAGACCTTGCCGTCTCTCTCGGCATCTTTAAACGTCGATGCAGTAAAAAAGACCATAAAGACGACGCCCACATGCACCACTACGTTGGTAAAGATCCCCGTGTAGTAGCCCAATGACAAACTAAACGCGGAAGCCCAACCGATGGCCAGTATCATAGTGACGTAGAACTGCGTGACCAGACTTGGAATAAACCTTAAAGGGTTATATTTAGCGTCTACTACGATATTCCATATGTCGTAAAATTGCATGTACAGCGTTTTTAAAATATTCATTTTGAGTGACCCTCGGCTATTATAATTATGTGCAGCTTTTGCCTATATTTTAGATGGCAAAAATTAAGTACGGCGGTACTGTGTTTTGGATCAATGTTTTGCAAGGCATGTATACCTTTCGATAAATTATTTGCACAAAGGTTTGATCGCTGCAGCAGGGTGAGGTCAAAGGTTCAGAGGGCGTTGCTGGTTCAGCACTAGATGTTTTTAGTTGTCGTTTAATAACCTCTGAGTCTCCAGTGTTGGCAACGTTTGAGCATGGCGGGCTGCTGATCAGAATAGACTAAAACTTAAAAGCCGGACTCGAATATGATACGTTTGAGTGATTTTGTTGTCAGGCGTTTGCTGCACAAAACGGTTCGTTGACCCCACCACTTTAAGGAAATGAATCATGTTAGTTACATACATAAT
>DDJS01000130.1:0-4046 GCA_002339165.1 Cellvibrionales bacterium UBA2618
AAGACGCGAGTAACGCGGTTAATTGACGATAGCGCGCCGCATTGGCGGCCGGCACCAGCACCTGAAGGTTGGGAACCTTTTCCCTAACCCGCGCTACAACCTGCATAAAAAGTTGCGCCATCATGTCGACTTCGGACTCCCGACTCCCCGGCATCAGCGTCAAAGTCGGCGCATCCATTCGGAGGCCAAGTGCTCGCCGAGCGCCAATGGTGTCTGGCTGTAGTGGATATTGATCCGCAAGTGGGTGTCCGACAAACCGCACGGGCACCTGATGCTGTCGATAAAAATCGCTTTCAAACGGCAGTAGGGTCAGCATCAAGTCGACGCAGCGTATAATTTTCTTGATCCGCCCCTGCCGCCAGGCCCACACCGAGGGGCTGACGTAGTGAATAGTTTTTACACCCGATTGACGCAATGACAACTCGATTTGCAAATTGAAATCCGGCGAATCTATACCTATAAAGGCGGCCGGCGCCGTTTTTCTATAACGCCTAATCAACGCACGGCGCATCGACAGTAGCTCTGGCAGCCGCTTTAGCGGTTCGACAAACCCCATCACCGAAAGGCGCTCCATATCGAAGTGCGACTGGAAACCAAGCGCCTGCATCAATGGACCGCCAATGCCCTCAAAATGAGCATTTGGGTGGCGTTTACGGAGCGCTTTGATTAGGTCAGCGCCGAGTATGTCGCCCGAGGATTCGCCTACCACCATCGCAAATACAGGCGTGTTCGACATTTAGCGAATAATACCGCGAGTCGAATGCTTGATCGAATCTAGAAAAAGTCCGATGATTGCATCATTGCCGAGTGCTGCAATTTCTAAAAGCGCCTCATCGAGGGCTAATCCTCGCCGGTAAAGTAACTTGTAGGCCCGGTTGGCGAGAGAGATTTGAGCGCTTGAAAACCCGCGACGTTTGAGCCCTTCTCGATTGATCGTCCGCGGTTCTGCCGGACTGCCAAAGGCCGTCACAAAGGCTGGAATATCGTGATAGATAAAGGCTCCGGGCCCGACAAAGCAATGCGCTCCGACATGCACGAATTGATGCACCAGCGCATACCCGGACAAGATCGCCCAGTCGCCAACCAAAACGTGACCGGCTAAACTAGCGTTGTTGACTAAAATGGTGTGGTTGCCCACCCTGCAGTCGTGGCCGACGTGCACGTAGGCCATCAGTAGATTGTCATTACCAATGACCGTTTCGCCACGATCCTGCACGGTTCCACGGTGAATGGTCGCCCCTTCGCGAATGGTATTGTTATCTCCAATCACCAACCTTGTTGCCTCGCCGGCGTATTTCAAGTCGGGAGTAGAATCACCGATCGTTGAAAACTGAAATATCTTATTGTTGTTGCCAATCACTGTCGGACCTTTGACAACAACGTGCGACGCGATGTCACAATCTTTGCCAATCACCACTCCTGGGCCAATCAGCGTCCAAGGTCCAACGTGGGTGTTTTCACCTATCTGCGCCGACGGATCGATAATCGCTGATGCATGGATCACTCGAATTTATCTCGCTCTTGATAGGCGCATAACAGCGTCGCTTCACAGGCCGTCTGACCGTCCACTACAGCGGTGGTGCGAAAACGCCAAAGGTTGCGCTTTACCGCATCGACCTCGGAGGTCAACATCAACTGATCTCCCGGCACAACGGGTTGTTTAAACCGCACCCGATCGACCCCAGCAAACAAATACAACATGCCATCATCGGCTTTTTGGCCGGTGGTGACAAAGCCTAAAATGCCAGAAATTTGTGCCATGGCCTCGATGATTAAGACCCCGGGGAATATCGGCGCACCGGGAAAGTGGCCGGCAAAAACTTCCTCATTAAAGCTGATGTTTTTATAGCCAAGAATCCGTTTCCCCGACTCAACTTCCAGAACTCGATCCACCAACAGCATGGGATAGCGGTGCGGCAACAAGGCCATAATGTCGTTTACATTCATCATTGGTTTCATCGGCACCTAAGTTAATTATCCATTAATTATCGATCGATTCATGTCCTAATCGTCACTTGAACGCGTCCTTTTGTCCAGTGCATCGAGGCGGCTAGCAAGCGTCGCTAACTGAGCAAAGCCCACGGCATTGCGACGCCATCGACCCGATTTCATCAACGGCAGCGCTGCGTTTGAATAGGACCCGGATTCGGTAATCGACTTAGTCACCGTCGATCGCGCCGTTACCTGCACTCGGTCGGCGAGTTGCAAGTGCCCGTAGACTGCCGCATCCCCAGCCAGCACACAATTGTCGCCAATCACGGAGCTACCGGCGATAGCCGCGTAGGCCGCCATGGCCACATTATCGCCCAGGCGTACATTGTGCGCTATCTGCACATGATTATCTAAAATCACGCCCGATCCAATGATGGTATCGCCAATAGCACCTCGGTCAATCGTCGAACAGGCACCCACCTCGACCCGATCACCGATCTTAACGCCACCGATCTGATGAATTTTTTGCCAGCCTCCAGCGCCGTCTGGCGCGAAGCCGAAGCCATCTGCGCCAATCACCGAACCGCTGTGCACCGTGACTTGACTGCCCATGGTGACGTCGTGGTAGATAGTCACATTGCTTTCAATACGACAACCGGAACCCAACGAAGAGCGCTCTCCGATCGTCGAGTTAGCGCCAATATAACAGCCACTGGCAATCGATACTCCAGCGCCAATCACCGCGCACGGGCCGATGTAACAATCGCTCGCCACCACAGCATCCGAGGAGATCACCGCAGACGGGTGAATCTCGCGCGTTGGTTGCGGTGCGGTGACAAACCACTGGGTTAGTTTCGCATAACTCAGATAGGGATCGTGACTAACCAGACAAACTCGTGGGAAATTATCGGCATGGCGTGCCGATAATATCACCGCGCCAGCGCCACTATCCCTCAGCAGCGCTAAATAACGCGGGTGGGCAACAAAGCTAATATCACTAGCGCCAGCCTCTTCAAGCGTTGCCAATCCACTAATCGGTGTGTCGGGGCAACCCCTGAGTTCAAGCTCTAAAAAGTCTGCAAGTTCCGCTGCTCGATAGGCAGTTTTCATTGCGTGTCACTGGGACGGCTTTTTGTTCAAACGATCTACGACCTTAGCGGTAACGTTGCTCTCGGGACTTGCCATCACCAGTGATTCGGCCTTTAGCAAGATAGTAATTCCCTCTTCTTTGATCACCGCCTCTAACGCCTCTTGTGCCTTGGGCAGTAGCTCTTGATAAATTTTCTGCTGCAACTGCTGCTGCTCTGCCTTAATTTTTCGACCCGCCAATTCAGCATCGGCCTTGGCGTATTCCATTTTCTTCTGGTGATCGGCGGCCTGTTCTTGCGACCAGGTCAAGCGCTTAGACTCGGCTTCCTTAGCGAGCGCCTGAAAGTCCGCAGCCGAGCCTTCATACTTGGCTTTAAGGGCGACAAAGTCACTACCCTCTGAAGCGTCTTTGGCGCGTTGTTGAGCAGCATCAGACGCGAAAATCGCGCCGGCAAAATCGATCACTGCAATTTTTTCAGCCGCGGCCACCATCACCGGGGTAAACGCAATCAAGGCGACCAACAACACAAACAGTGACTTTATTTTCTGCACTTTACTTCTCCTAGCTATAGTTAAAATTGATTTCCGAGCGAGAACTGAAACACTTCGGTCTCATCATATTCGCTCTTATTTAAAGGTTTAGCAATACTAAAGGTAATCGGACCAAAGCCGCTCAACCAGGTCGCGCCTAAGCCCACTGAATACCGCAGTTCACCCACTTCCGGCTTAAAACAGTTGACCTGAGTGGCGCCACACTTCGAGTTAAAGATATTGCCGGCGTCAAAGAATAGCGCCGATTGCACCGATCGCTGATCTTTGAGAAAGGGCAACGGGAAAATAATCTCAGCGCCCAACTCAATTTGGATGTTGCCGCCGATTGGATCGGGATCGTCATAGTAATAGCCGCCACTGGCGGTTGGCGGTGTGTCTTGGGGACCCAAGGTGTTGCGCTTAAACCCGCGTACCGACCCAAAGCCACCACCGTAAAAATTCTTGAAAAAAGGTAATTGACTGGTGCCACCATA